>CP060220.1:3020503-3330755 GCA_023898385.1 Pseudobdellovibrionaceae bacterium
CTGCATACAAGCTTATTTACGAAAATTATTTTTTGGCGGGTCTTTGTGAACTTGATGACGAGATGCTTCGCTTGACAAAACATGCACTGTTGCCAACGACTTCGGTTATCATTGTTAAGCACCACGACCAAGTTATTGCCACAATGTCAGTGATTCTTGATAACCCACTCAAGTTACCTATGGAAAGCCTTTGGCCCCTTGATTTTTTAAGGAAAAGCGGAAATCGCATAGCTGAGATATCAACACTATCTATTAAACCAAATTACAGAAACCAAAAGGGGCGGTTGTTACTTCCACTGACAGGATATCTGTATCGATACGCCTTGAATACTTTAGGCGTTGATTTTTTGACTCTTGCAGTTCACCCCTATAGTACTCCGTTTTACTCAGCATTTTTCAATGCTCGCTTTGTTGATAAAAAGGTCATGTACTACAAAGGTGCCAATCACGCTCCGGCGGCAGCGATGACTATTGATTTAAAAAATAACCAAGTTCAAAATCATGTCGAATCAGTGTTTTTTGGACCGAAACTGGATATCCCACTGATTCATTACATGCATTGGGATAGGTATCCCAGGGCCTATGTTTTTCCAGAAAGAAAATATTTTCGTGCCTTTGATCCCGGCTTTCATTTAGATTTATTGAAAGACCTATTTAAGAAAAACATCACCGGTCTCAAGACGCTCACCGAATGGGATAAGGAGATTTTGACAAAAATTTACCCAAGTGATCTGCAGGAGACACTTGAGGTGACTAGTGTGTCCTCTGGTCCTCGAGAAACATATCGCTACCCCGTCAACTGTTCTGGTATTTTTACCGAATCGTCATCGGGACAAATGCAGTTTGTTCGCGTGTTTGATATTTCCGACAAGGGCCTCTTGCTATTTAATAATTCAATGGGTCAATTAGACTCCCAACATGGGCATTTGGCACTAAAGGTTTCAAAAGACATTACTATCCAACTGGAAATTCAAATTGTGCGCACCATGAATCAGCTTTACGGGGCCAAAATTGTTAGAGTTAAGCCAGTACATGAATGGAAGCGTTTTCTTGAATACCTCCACCTCACTTTTTTTAAAACTGCTTCTGCTGATCAGCCGTTACCTCAGCGTGGTCGCAATTTAAAATCCGCATAATTTCTTTGGTGCCCAACCAAGCCGGGTCTGACATTTTTTGGCAAGACATTGAAATAATGATAGGGTTTCAGGGGCCTGTGTCCCCCGTGCATTCGTAATTTTTTTAAGGGTTTTCGCAAACTGTGATTAGTCTGGGCCTGTGGACAAGGTGAATTCTCTTGGTGTTCTCCTGGCATAAGATCTGCTACTGTTTGACCATCTACGAGGAGAGCGCCCATCAAATATCTCAATGGCTTGGTGTTGCTATTAGGGTTAGTGGTCACAGTGAATAGCTGGGCCGGGCGCACGGATGTATTGCCAGAAGGCGTATTTGGCATCAATCTTCAGCTGGGGCATATGGACCGCTTGAGCTATCGCTATAGCGAAAGTGGCCTGTATGAACATTTAGACCGCAAAAATTCTTTTGTGGTCGATGCCCAAATGCTGTCATTATTAGATGATGATGCCAAAAGATTGATTACGGCCCTTGATGCTCTCAGCCCCCATAGGTTAGGCTCGCAGCTGTCGCTTGGACTGCTGTCGATTCGTGCGCGACCAGAGGTAAGCTATTGGGCGCCGGCCCTCGCCTACGGGCTAAATAAAAATTGGACATTGGGGATCGGCCTTCCTATTTTGAAGTACGTTAACCACATACAAGTCACGCGTTCAGAAAACAACATTGCCCAGGTTCAACAACAAGTGGGCGGTTTATCAGCCGAAATTGATGCGGGCCTTCAGCAGCTGGCGGCAGTGGACCTTCGCGATGAGCTTAAAGTGGCTTTAAGTGAGAAGGGATATGAACCTCTTGATGGCAAAAATGACCAATTTTTGGGAGATATAAGGCTCATGAGCCTTTGGCAATTTAGTCAGTCCGCGAGAAGCCAGTGGCAGCTGCGGTCCACTTTAGAGTTGCCCACAGGGCCCGACCCAAACCCTGACGACCTCACTGACTTGGGAGCCTTTGGTAATTTGGCTTTTGAGCAAAAAATCATCCGTGATGACAATTTAGGAACAAGAGATTTTAGTTTATCAACCGAGGTGGCGGCAAAAGTGTTTGCTCCAAAGGCGATGATAAAGAGGGTTCCGAAGGACGAATCCGACGTGCTGCCCGCAGCCCACAGCAAAGAAGAAGTGGTCCGTGATGTGGCCATTAATATGAGCCTTGGCACGTGGATGGCTTCACGTTTAAGCCATTGGTTATCCGGATATGTGGGCGTTGAATATGACTGGAAAGGCGCCGATAAATACACGGGATCAAAAGACTCTCGCTATGATTTGTTGGGAGCACCCACAGAAAGTTACATCACCAGTGCCGTTTTCGGTGTTGATTTTTCCACAGTGGAGCTATTTTTGAAGCAAAAATTTGCCCTACCAATGACGTTCAACTACGAATTCACCACATCCATTGCTGGGCGAGACATTGAGGATCAACAACAACATATTTTCTGGCTGCAGGTGTTCTACAAATGAAAAAGCGAAGTGTTTTATGGCATTCGGTTTTCTTGGTGTTGGGATTATTTGGTTGCAAACCCGTGGACGAGACCCCGAGTACTTTTAGGCGACCCGTGAATGAGTCAGGTTTGGGTCATGGCATTGATGTCTCTGCTGTCAACGGGCTGTCTCAGTTTGAACGATTTGGGCCTGAGCTAAGGTGGTCAAAAAAGCCGGTGCACGCCGCAGAATACTGGAGTGCCATGAAGCGACTGAGCCGCCTTGAGCAGCAAGGTGTGGTTCAGTGGGCTGAAAGCAAGTCCGCGTCTAGTGTACTCAAGTATGCTAAGAAGCAGTTGCAAACAGTCCCGCCCGAAAACGACGTGTTCTTTTCAGTGGCCATTGAAGAGAATAAAGAACTACTCGAAAACGAAATAGGATCCGTTATAGATGAGCTAGTAAAAACGCAGTCAAAACTAAGCTCCCAGTGGCAGGGGACCGAATATTTTAAAACCCATTTTAATAGTGCTGTTTCCATAGAAGATATTAACCCGAAGATGAAAGGGTTTTTAAATGCCTTGCCGCGAGAATTTCAATCTATGGGTCTCGACAAAGACATCTCTCAAATCATAATCACTGAGCTCGCTGGGCGGGTTCTGCCGATTTTAGATGCGCTTTCGCCTGTACTGGCGGAGCTTCAGCCCAATCAGATCTTGAAAAAGAACTTGTCCGTGGTTCGCAAAGCTCTACCCATTCTCGTCAACGAGGCTCCAGAAACTGTGGCCCGCATTGAAAGGGATTTGTTGCGAGGCGATGACGTTGTGAAAAAAATCGAGGCCGCCGACGGCTCTCATGATGTACTTCGTCTTATTATGGATTTCTGGCATCAAATGTCTCCGGAAGAACGGGAAGAGGTATTTAAGTCGCAGTCACCCACCCTTTATAGCTATCTTAATGCCATGTCAGAAGAAGGGTTTGAGTGCCTTAAGCGCACAATTTGCAATCCCATTCCGCCAAAGCCCGATGTGATTTTAGCTATTACCACGAAGCGATTTATATTGGCTCGAATCCAGGTAGAAGGTTTTCAGGGAATACTTAGAAAAATTAATCTTTCTGCTGGCAACTATGTTGTAGAAGCGATTAATAAGCAATTGTTGGCAGAATTGCCCAGTGGTCTTGATCACCTTCGGGATATAATCGTCATGGGCGTTAGAAAAAAACAACAGGATATCGAAGCTCTAAGGGCAAATGATTGGTCGGGCCTGCGAGCGAAACTATCTGACTATATGTCAAAGCGAGTATTGGGTCAGCAACCTCTACTGACTTGGCCGGATTTGTTGGTTCAGCCGACCGGCCAAGAGGTGGGTCCCTCCGGATCCGCTCATGAATCCGGCATTGGGGCTGTGGCCAGTTTTATAGGCGCTTTGTCCACCACGTGGCCGCAAGCTGGCGACAAACAGATGCGTCGAGATATGGTGTCCATAATTAATTGGAGTTTGTACCTTTCTGGAATCTCCCGATGGAGTGACACGGAGGCATTGCCGCAACCTTATTTTGGAAGCTTCGATCCCACTTATCGCTTAGATAACTACTTTGATCGAAGTGATTGGGTCTACGGCGTGCCAAGTATTTTTGGCAAATCCAAAATCGGCGCTTATGTGCCCCCCACGAAGAAGCTTTTTCGCGCAGAGGATCAGTGGCTGCTTGTGGAAAACCTTATGGAAATGAGCCGAAACCTAGTGGACTGGGAGACCACACGATTTGATAAGGCCTTTTCGATATTTAATCTTCGCGATTTTATGCCCGATGTAGAAGGAGACGCAGGCGAGAAAAAACTTTTTCCCAAAGAACAGATATATCTTTTGACCTTGGGGCTTGCGGGTCAGGTTCTTGATAATGCACTTAGAGATCCCAGTCATTTTGTACTGGTAGACCTCGATGGTAAGGATCGCTTGTTGGCAGATGGTCAATATGACAATGTGGTCATGGCCTATACAAAGAACTACGAAGATGGCACGGGCAGTGAAATTGACGTGGTTGGTGCGGCACAAGCAATTTTGGCCATTGAAAGTTTTAAAAGAGCCACACTGGATATTCGAAAGACGAAAATACCCTTTCTCACGTCAAATGCCGAAAAGCCTTCCATAGTGAAGCGAATTGAAAAGGCTCATGTGGACTTAACCGATTTGCAAAGGGCGTTGGCTGTGTTTTTATCCCGATATGGAGTGGGCGAGGATGGCCAGGTCTGCAAAACATTAAACCGCCAGTGGGAATGTTTAGCGCCAGAAACCAGTCCCTCTGGCGTGATAGCTGTTGTGCGAGCCTTGGATCAATCCTACCAATTGACCTCGGTAGAATTATTTAACGATCGCGCGCAAGAGGCTCTGTCTGCGTTCATAGACACGCTGGCGGTAGATGAATTGGGGCTTTGGAGTTCACTTGGAGGCGACAGGGATATGCAGGTGAGCTTTTTGGTGGAAGGACTGGATCTATTGGTGAATGGTCGTCAACTCTTTGAAGAAAACGCGTCTTACCACAAGTTAAAGGCAGCTTTTATAAAAGCCCTACAAATGCTCCACTAGTGGCGAATCCACTCGTGCCTTTGATATTAACTCAATTCAATACTTCCTGAAAACTGTTCATAGGATATTGCCAATGTTTCACCGACCATAGGCTATCGGGATCGGGATGGCCCGATTTGATCTGGCCCAGAGTCGAACTCATATTTGGGTCGTTCACTAACCGCCAAAGCTCCTCTGGGAATGGAATGAGAGTTAGAATTTGCCGCCACCAGGCCTTCTGATCAAATACATGAATGTTATAATTGTGCCCATTTGCAGATAATGGATAGATCCATCGGTTTTTCTGCTCACCCACGCTAAAGGGTCTAGATACAAAGAGTGCGGCTTGCTGGCTTTGAGAATCGAGGCCAACAATGAAGGTATTTGGTGATGTCGTGGCCGATTCAAGAGTTAAGGTAGTGATCTGTCGAGATGCAGCGGCTGGGGTCCAGGCCTGCCCGTCGTCAGTGAGACACTCTTTGCGCTCACCAGACATCACTTGTAGGCAGGGAACGTGCTGAGATAAGTATTTAAGGTCCTCAATCCAAAGGTCTTTTGAATCAGTGTTTTTAAGCAGGTATCGAAACTGCGCAAGCCACTCTTTGAAAAAGAGGGACGAAAAGGCATTGTTTCGCACAATAACGAGATTCTCATCATTACGAGCACTATTGGGGTCTTTTTTCACGGCTGCATCAGTTCCGCCTGATTTTCCAAGCGCCTGCTCGGTCCAATTGGCACTACCCGTAACTACACTGACCGATGAGCCGCGGCCAAATAGGGCAAATTTGTTGTGATTCATGCCAAACTCACCCACTAGGCTGTTATACAGCAGCCAACGACCACTCAGTTGTTTAATGGGCTTTGCCATTTGCTGAGCCCGCCCGCGACGCCCATCATAGATCAAGCGAACTCGACCGCCGCGCTCTTCAAGTAATTTCAAATCCTTTGCCAGCTCCGGGTGGGTAAAGAAGTTCAAGGATGCGTAGAAATAAGCTTCTTCAGGGTGATCGAGAAGTGTTTGAAGCTCCCGTTGGATCACCTGAGTGAGGTTATCTTCAGGCCCAAAATAAACTTCAATGGGACTGGATTTCATAGGGCGCCTGATTCCTGTTATGGGTTGGACGCTCACTCGGGTGCCATCCCAGTAGGTTTCATTGGCAGCCACTTGAGACAAAAAGGTCTCTACCTTCTGTCCGAGAGATTCGTTTTGAAAACACTTTTTTATGTTCTTAATACGAACTTGGTTCCCCGCAGTGAGTAGGCCGGCACCCAGTCGACTTTGCAGTTGTCCTGATCGTGAGCTCTTAAAATAACAAGGTGTGCCCTCGTCAACCACAAGGGCTGATTTTGGAAACTGTCCAGACTGAAACAGCGTATCGATGTCTGTTGGCCATGTCACTGCAGCGGTCCCACAGCGTGTTGGCGAGTCGCTCAGAAGTTCGCAGGCCAGGCGCGAGGCACTTGCCAGCTCTTCAAACTCGCTAGCGAACTTCTCTACGGCTTTGACATCTTCTATTAAGACAAAGTTTTCGAAATTTCCAGCTAGCCCATAATGCGAAAAGTTCCCTGAGCCGGTGACTACTTTTTTGTGATCTACGATCATAAACTTGTTATGCATCTGCGGAAAGCGTCCGCGTAGCACCGGCACCTGCAATATGGTGAGAAGGGGTGAGGGGCCAAGGTGATAGATAATTTGTTTTGATGAGAGTGAATGTTTGTAGTCCATGATGATGGTGACACGAACCCCTTCAGAAAGTTTTTTTTCCAGAAGCGGAACAAACTCTTGCACTTTCATTCCGTAGGCAGCGATTTTCAGATCGCCGCGAGCGGATTCAATGAGTTCACCAATAGCTTGAAAACTTGGTGATGAAGGTGAAAAAAAAGCACACATTTTTTCGTTCGGAAGGCAGTGATCGTTAAAAACAGACAGGTCAGCCCAGGCAAGGCCAGGCAAGCTTAGCGCCAGACAAAAAAGCATCCGCATAGAAATCCCCCTCTTTGCGAGCCACTGATAGATACCATATAGAATTTGGGGTACAAATAGAAAAAGCGGCACTGCCGCAGGGCCCTTATGAGAATTTTGTTGGCTCAAAGAAAATTTTTAGAAAAAGAACTTCAGCCCGTAGATAAGTCCTTTTGTTTCAACAACGGTGGGTGTGCCGGAACTAGTGGTTGTTGCTTCGTTGTTGTACCAATGAGAATAAAGCCTAAGAGCGTGATACTCAATAAACACGCCACCTTGCGATTGGGACTCGGAAAGTTTATCCCCACTATTGGCTTCGGCCTCCAGGTAGGATCTATATTCTCCCTCGATGCCAAGCCAGCGAAACAAATACAAGCTGAGGCGGGCACCCCAAAGTGGATTTGAAAAAAGTTGGGTAGAATTTTTTTGTTCCCGGAGCCCGTAAAACACAGAAAGGCGGGAGCTCTGTTCCGCCTCGCCAAGAAGTCGTAAATGCAAGGCGGCCTGCCAACTGAGGTCAACAGTATCTATCTGATTCCATCGTCCCTCGAGACCTACGATGCTGTAAAAAAAGCCTAGCGTACCTGAAGTGAGAAGGGGATCATTAGCCCCATTGGGATCTGTTTGTTGTACATAGGAGCCAGAAACATAAAATTCCAATGGATTGGGTGTGGTGTTGGCTGCAAGCCAGTAGTCCATGAGTCGAATATTTTTTTTCTGTTCCAACCATTCGGCGAGGGTCCAGCGAGTGGCTTCTTTTTTGGCCTGCTTGCTGCCAATATAACTCACCACAGAGGCGTGGGCCATGGGGGTTAAAGCAAGCAGTGAGAGACAAAAAATCCATCGAGCAAACATAAACTCAAGTGTGCATGAATCACCTAAAGCTGCCAAGTTTAAAATGGATCAAGAATCAGGTTGAGTATCCATTTGTTGAGATAAAACCGTCGTGGCACTGGTTAAGAAACTAGTTTTTGAAATGGCCACTTGATCGCCATTGAGCCAGTCTAACAATGCTTTTTTAGCTACCACGAGTTGTTCGTCTCGGCGTGCCCGCTTTCGGCCTTTGCGCCCAGCAAATTTAAAACCTTCCAGAGGTGGCATGAGTCCAAAGTTAATATTGGTGGGTTGAAAGTCCGTTTTATCTTCAGTGATGGCGTTAAGAAGTGAGCCCAATGCCGATTTCCTTGGAGGAAGAGAAACGGGTCGTCCACGAAGTTTGTCATTAATAAATCGCGCCACTAGGAGTCCAATACATGTGGATTCAAAATAACCTTCAACACCAGTGATCTGGCCTGCAAAAAATAAAAGATCATCTTTTTTACTGGTGAGAGTGGGAGACAATTTCTTTGGCGAGTGGATAAATAAGTTTCGATGCATACTGCCCAACTTGAAAAACTCCGCATTCTCTAAGCCTGGGATCATTTGGAAAACGCGTTTTTGTTCGGGGTATGCCATTTTAGTTTGAAAACCCACCATGTTGTATGCTGTGCCACTTTTATTGTCTTGCCGAAGTTGAACAACGGCGTAGCAAGTTTTACCAGTGTGGGGATTGCGCAGGCCTTTTGGTGACATGCAACCGTATCTTGCCGTCTCAAGGCCTCGCCGTGCAATTTCCTCTATGGGCATACAGCCTTCAAAAAAAGGCGTGTTCTCAAAATCTTTAGGTTCAATTTTTCGAGCGCCATTGATTTCTGCAATAAGGTTTTCATATTGTTCTTTGTTCAATGGGCAGTTGAGGTAGTCGCCCGTGCCGTCACCCTCACCGTAGCGGTCACCTCGCCAGACCACATCGTAATCAATAGACTCGGCATCAATAATTGGTGCAATGGCATCGAAGAAATACAAAAAGTCGTCGGTATCAGAAGCTTCGGCTAAATGCTGTCGCATACTTTCTGCCAATTCAGGGTGGGTGAGTGGGCCAGTGGCAATCACTGCGGGTCGAGGAAGATCATCAAGGCTTCGAATGAGCTTACGCGAAACAGATATATTGGGATGCTGTTCAAGTGTTTTGGTAACTAGCTCAGAGAATAAGTTTCGGTCCACTCCGAGCGCCATGCCAGCGGGGACGGAGGCCCTTTTTGCACATTGAAGATTGAGTGAACCCAGCTGGTCGGCTTCCCACTTCAGCTGCCCGGGAGCCGAGTAATCGGTGGTGCTGCCAAAGGAGTTAGAGCAAACAAGTTCAGCAAATTCCGCAGTTTTGTGAGCGGGTGTCATGGTTTCTCCACGCATTTCGTAAAGAACCACCTTGTGGCCTCTGATGGCCAGCTGATAAGCACACTCACTGCCCGCCAAGCCAGCACCAACCACATGTATTGTTGAGGAAAGAGAGTCCATGGGCCTCCAGGAGCTAAACAGAGATTACACGTCGTCCCATACCGAGAGGACGGGGGCTTTGTCAAGGTGAGTCTAAGTAGGTATCCACCATTTTGTCAGAAGCCGGCATGATTTTGTCGGTGAATCCATGGTAGTTGAATACATATGTCTGAGAATCGAAAAAACGGAAAATTTCGCGCAAAAAGCCAGTTGTCATCGGCCTCAGAAATTTTGCAGTCGGTTTTGCAAAATAACAAAAGTGCTTTGGGACAAGAATTCACACGCTGGAAGCTCTGGAATAAGTGGTCCGATGTGGTCGGTCCATCAATGGCCAAGTACTCAGTGCCCGTGGGCTATCGCGGTGGCGTCTTGTATGTGTGGGTGCGCGATTCTGTGCACCTGCAGGAGATGACTTTTATGGTTCGCGCACTGAAGGCAAAGGTGAATCAATTTGTGGGGCGATCCTGGGTGAAATCCATTCGCCTCACTCTCGACCGAAAAGATGTACCCACTGTGCAAGAAACCGAAGGGGAATTGCGGGACTACCTTTCCCGCTGAAAAAAATACCTGGGTTCCCTTTTTGAAGCAAAAAGCCAAAGCGGACTGCATCGGTGGTACGGCCAATGACAGAATTCTTGGCTGACTCTTTTCGAAAAATTCAAATATCGACTTGTCGCAAATAGGCTACAGTCAAGGTATTTGCCTCCTGAATTTCATACCCAAGTATGGTCGAAACTGTTATGCAAAACGAGTGGTGTAGAATATGTGTTTTAAGTAAACCTATAGGAGGCGAAAATGAAAAAGTTAATAGTATCTCTCCTCGTTTTGCTACCAGTCTTGGCATTTTCTCAAAAGGGAAGACAAAATATCCAAAATCGAAATTATGACCCATCGACCAAAATTGAGGTCAAGGGGAGTATTGAGGAATTTGTAAGTAGGCCAGCCCGACACTCAAACGCAACAGGATGGCATTTGAGGCTAAAAACTAATAACAAAATTTGGTATGTGCATCTTGGGCCAAAATGGTTTTATGATGACCACAAAGTCAAGCTATCGAAGGGTATGAAAATAGAGGTTGAGGGGTCGGTCATAAAAATGGATGGCGAAGAAGTTCTAGTAGCGAAACAAATTGAAACTCCCAATGGAGAGATCAAAGTTCGAGACGATAGCGGCAAACCGTATTTTTCTCGTAGTCGCAATCGGTAGAAAGTAAATGGGTACCTTCTCGCAGGTTGACTCAAATGGAGACGTCAAACTCATTTTCGTGCACAATGAAAACATTGGTCTAGCTGTTTGTTTGCTATCGGAAAGATGTGGGTTACCCTTAGACATATGGGTCTTTATGGAGGCCAGGCGATTGTATGAGCAATGATGAATGGGTACGTATATGACAACATCTTTTACCAAGTTTATGATGATAACTTTAGTAGTGTTTGTCACCTCCTGTCAGCTTGCGGACAATCGCGTGAATGGCTCCATTAAGGTGACACAAGGTCCTGTGGCAAACATCGAAGTGCCTGGAATTAATCTTTCAAATTACCTGAGCTTTTCTTTGAGTGGAGTTTGTGCCGAAGACGGACAAATTGTTGTTATTGATGTCAACGATGGTGCTATGCTCTTCGAAGACGTCTGTAGTGGTGGAGCTTGGGGGATTATAATCGATTTTTCGGCGTTACCAGACGGTTTGGTCTCCCTTAAAATTTCATACAAAGATTCTGCTGTTCCACCTGAAGTTGTCTCAATAGTAAAAGATATTGATCCACCAACAAATCCTCTAACTGAAATTAACGGGGATGCCCCGTTTACGAACTCCACTACCGTGACGATAACTCCGGCCGTTGACGGTGGAGCTAGTCAAATTTATCTTACGCAAACGCCTGGCTGTGCGGGAGGCGGTGAGTGGCAAGACTTCTCTGGTGATGTTTCATTTCTACTCACTGACCTGACACCGCCAGTAACGGTTTACACTAAATACAGGGATGCTGCTGGCAATGAAACATCTTGTGTCAGCGATATCATAGGATTTGATAATATTATTCCTCAACCAGCAACAGCCCCAGTTGCTGGTTCCATAGGGTCAGAGACTCAATCTCCGGCAATTACCTGGACCGATGGGTCTGACGCCGATAGCGGTTTGTCTCATCATGAGGTATCGATATACGATTCTTCAAATGACGCACTTGTGGTTGATTGGACCTCGGCGGTAAGCGGCGACAAAATTTCTGGAACGTTTGTTGACGGCAACGATTACTACGCAGTTATTCGTGCCGTAGATCACGCGGGTAATGTGAGCTCGTCGATCCAAACGGGAAATTGGACAGCCAGCAAATGTCCTAGCGGTTATATTAAAGTCCCTGCTGATGGCTCCTACGTAACCCAAGATTTTTGTGTGATGAAATATGAGGCCAAACTACTTTACGATACCGACGACGATGGAGACTTTTCTGATGAAAGTGTTCGGTCAGATGGAAATGCCGGTAATACCTATAACTACGACACCTTATATGAGAGCAGCAGCGACCGGTTTAAACCCGTGAGCGTCGCTGCGGGTTGGCCGTGGGTTTACATTAAGAGGGGCGAAAATGGTGGGTCAGTTGGTCAAGGAGCCATAGAAGCTTGTCAAAGTTTAGGTGTTGGCTATGATCTCATTTCAAACGATGAGTGGCAGGCCATTGCTGTGAACATTTACGGTCAACAGTCAGGGCCCACAAACAATTGGGGCCTTGATTCGGGGCAGGTCGTGATTAACCGTGGGCATGCTGATGGTGCGCCAGGAACCCCATTGGTAGCAGATCCCGACGATAACAATGGCTGTGCCTATACTGGTCAAGAGACAGCGCCCGGATCAGACAGAACTTGTCCGGGAGGTTTTGTAATGGAAAAACGGACTCACAATCTATCCAATGGTGAAATCATTTGGGATTTAGCTGGAAACGTCAACGAGTTCACTAGGGATGTGGTTGTCACTAATTTCGGATTGGGCGCCGGTGGGCATGCGTGGTCTACCCTGACTGATGGCAATAGCGATGGAGTCAGCGACTCTTTGCCCACAGAGCAACTCACTTTTGGCCCGCCAGACTTAACCCCGGCTGTTTGTACTGTGCCTGGCGGATCTCATAGATGTGGCTTCGGGGCCATTTGGGAGACGCCTGCAAATGGTGCCATTTTCCGCGGGGGAAACTGGGGCAGTCAAACTTCAAGTGGAATATTTGCCATTGAATGGGCTAGCGTCACCGGCGGAGCAGCAGCTCAAAATTACATGGGCTTTCGCTGCGTTTATCATTAAAAAAAGGCATCCCATCAAAGGTATCCCTTTCCTTTTTGCGTTGCACAGCAGCTACCGTGTAGCTGCTGTGCAACGCAAAAAGGAAAGGGATACCTTTGATGGGATGCCTTTTACTTATTTCCCGCAAAGGTGCGACCAGGCTTTTGTTATTTTTAGGGGATCTGTCTTTACCCCTTTCCAAACCACTTCCCAATGTAAATGGGGGGCTTCCACTCTTCCGGTGGCTCCTGCTAATCCCACCTGTTGGCCTTGTTTGACTTGATCGGTGACGTTCACTGAAATTTCACTCAGGTGCATATATCGGCTAAAAAAACCACCTCCGTGGTCTATAACAACCACGTTGCCAGGTACGACCATATGCCCAGCATAAATGACTTCACCCTCACCTGAGGCGGGTATGGGTGTGCCTGTGGCTGCACGGAGATCAAGACCGGTGTGAAAATAAGATTTTCCATTGGGGAGAGATCTTGGTGATGCAAACTTCGAAACTACTTTTGAATCTAATGGAGGTTGCCAGCATGATGGGATCAGTGGGCGATTTGAGTTTGCAAGCAGTCGGCGCATGGTTTCGCGTTCAATGGCTTTTTGTTCGGCATGGTCGTCGTTGACCTTTTCCCACACGCTGGCGGGAATACGTAGTTTTGCGGCCTGCTCCAATTTCGGAGTTTGAACATCGATGAAAACAGAAAAAGCATGAACCACTGGGTGAGACAGCCATGATCCTGAATCAACTATTTTCACGCCCGAGATTTCTGTAGGAAAATCATGATAAATGCTGACCGCACCCAGATGGCGGAGTTCGTTTAGTGAAGTCATTTCTCTACCGTTAACAAAAGCTTTGTCCATGGGTTGCGTGAAATCAATTTCTATTAAATCTCCCGCCGTGATCTGCTCAGGAGGCGAAAAGGGCGGGGTAACGACTTCTATTCGTGCAATTTTGTAGGATGGAAAAAAACTAACTGTGGCCAGCGCCCAAAAAACCACCAACAACAAGCCTAAATCAATAGCAATGGCACGAACGAGTGCAATCGCCCTTACTTTGTGGCTTTCTCGTTGGCTTGAATGGTCTCCCTGATGAGAGGTTTCAGATAGGTTTTCCGTGGCGATTCCCCCAATAAACTTATCAATCGCTCATGGAGTTCAGGATCATTGATGATAGCACCGAGCGTACCCTTACCATTATCTACTTTTTTCAAGATGCTGGCTAGATGCTGTAGACCTTCTGCAAGACTAGTTGTTTCACCTTTACCGCGAAGATCCTTTAATATCAAATGCACTTCGGCCAGCACTTTGTCTAGATTGTCGCTGGAACGCACAAGGTTTTCCATGAATAATGCGCTGCGATCATTGGAGTTCATATTTAATAAAAGCCGGTGTAGCTCATCAACCACATCCACCACGCCGGCGAGTTCGGCGCCCTTCTTGCTGATCAAATCAATGAAGTCAGGTTGGTCATCGGCGGTCAAATGGGCTCCATCCTTAAGCGGCGTGCCCCCGGGTTCCCCAGGGCGAATAAAGATAAATTTGTCGCCGAGGGCCCCTTGTGTTTTCACGGTTGCTATAGAGTTGGCAGTGATTCTTTCTTGGTATTTGGACATGAGGCTTAACTCGATATCGACGGCGTTTTGGTCTTCAGACAATCGCACATCTCGAACATTACCCACAGAAATTCCTGATAGAGAAACAATGCTGCCAGAAGCAATCCCTTGAGCCTGTTTGAGACGCACATAGAGTGTGTAGTGGCTGCCAAAAAGGATTTTATCTCCACCCAGCAATAAAATAGACACAGATAAGAGCACCACCCCTGCCAGTACGAAGGCTCCCACTTTCAAATCATTTTGTTGTGAAATCATTGTTCCTCCGCACTCTAGAAATCCTCTCCGGCTACAAATTTATGAAACAGCCCTTGGGGATCTTTTTGCATAATCTCCGCTTTACCCTGCGACTGAATGCGCCCATGCCTGAGCAAGCAAATATAATCGCACACAGCATAGGCTGTGGGTAAGTCGTGAGTGACCAAAATAGAAGTCACTCCTGTTTTTTTTAGTCGTAGAATAATTTCTTGCATTAAGCGGGTGTTGAATGGGTCTAAGCCTGCAGTGGGCTCGTCAAAAAGTACAATTTTTGGATTTGATACAATTGATCGAGCGATGCCCACCCGCTTTTGCATTCCCCCAGATAGCTCTGCAGGAAAAAGCTTCTCAGAGTCTTTCAAGCCAAAATCATCGAGTACATCAATGACCTTTTCTCTGACTTGCTCTTCAGTAAGGTTGGTGTGTTCGCGAAGGGGATAAGCCAGGTTATCGAAAACCGACATAGAGTCGAATAAGGCACCATTTTGAAAAACGTAAGCCGCCTTTTTTCGAACTTCAATGAGTTGTTTTTCTTCCCAGTGGGTGATGTCGTCTCCATCGACGATGATCTGCCCTGAGTCGGGTTTTTCTAGGCCAATAAGGCTGCGTAAAATCACGCTCTTGCCGGCACCAGAACCACCCAGTAAGGCCAGACAAGTGCCTTCATCGACCGAAAAGCTAACGCCCTGGTGAACCACTTTTTGACCAAAGGCTTTTTTAAAGTCCTTCACCTCGATTAAAGCCATGATTCCACCACGATCAACAGTTTTGTCAAAAAGAAGTCACCGATGACAATAAGGATACAAGAAACCACAACAGACTTTGTCGTCGCAATACCAACACCCTGAGTGCCGCCTTTGACGTTCATGCCGTAGTAGCAGGCAGGAATCGCAATAAAAATGGCAAAGGCAAAAGTTTTTACAAACCCCGATAAGTAATCGACTATTTTGATCGTATCGAAGATTTTGTTCAAATAAAAAGAAGGATCAAGTTGAAGGTCAAATACACCAACGGCTAAACCACCGGCAATGCCCACGGTATTAGCCATAATTGCTAAAATAGGAACTGTAATCAAGCAGGCAAGTACCCTGGGAATCACTATCTTTTTGATCGGAGAAGTTCCCAGAGCTCGAATAGCATCAATTTGTTCAGTGACTTTCATTGATCCCACTTCAGAAGTGATTCCTGCCCCCACCCGAGCGGCCATCATCAGGCTGGCAAAGGCGGGCCCGAGCTCTCGGACGATCGACATGGATACAATTTTAGGAACATAAAACTTACCGCCAAACTTTGCTAGGCCAACCCCAAACTGTAGGGCCATTACCATGCCCACGCTAAGAGCCACGATTATCACAAGGGGGAATGAGCGCACTCCAATTTGAAAGACTTGCTCTATGACGAGGTCTCCATAAAAGGGTCTAGTCAAAGTCTCTCGCCAAGCCTGTTGAGCCAAATTAAAATTTCCACCTAAAAATTTTAAAAGTCGACGAAGAGGGCTCATGGTACACTAAACCCTTTTAAGAACGACTCAAAGACCATATGATCTGCTGAGTAGGTGGCAGGTAAAGCCACATAGTTCAATATGTAGATGCAGTTATTTTTCTTAAACACAAGAATATCCATTTTTGAAGATACTCCATCGATGCTGCCCTCAACCGTAGATCGAAGGGCTCTCCTTCTGTTGAACGAGACAATATTGGCCGAGAGCACGTTTCTGTTTTCTATATCCCGTATGATATTGTCGTGAATTTGTTTTAGAGGAGGGTCAGAGGGGCTATGGCAATCGGAAAGGTACGAAATGGAATTGCCGTTTTTTAAGTTACGCCACAAGCCGTCTAGTTGATCGTGGTTCACCTTAGTAAAGTTGTCTGATGGATCAGAAAATTGCACAGACTCTGAGCGTTGCCGTTCGTTGTCGGCTATATTCACAGACACGCAAGACGCCAGCGCGATGATAGTTGGAACGTAGAATAAAAAACGAAACATGCTGCTTTTCATGGTGATAAATCTTAATCAGTTAGTTTTTTTGTTTTTCCTTATCTGAGGCATTAAATCCTCAGTAAGTTATCGGAAATTCAGGACATTACATGAAGGTTGCTTGAAAAACCAGATATTTGGACAGTCTAATTAAGAAGACCGTCAGGAGTTTGTCGGACGGGCCAAGAAACTATCACGACGGAAGTTTTGTCCTGGTAAAAATTTGCCGGTTATTTGGCCTCTGAGAATTGGCATCGTATGTGCTTAATAAAATGTAGGAGTCCAGACATGAGGTCTGGCTTGTAATGGTCAGGATGAGCGGAGCACAATGTTTAAAGGCACAGCCAAACTAAAGTTTAGTGCACAGAAACCCTTCAAATGGTTGACCGTTGCATTTATTGGAGGATTCACTTCCTTCGCTTTTGCTGTGTCTGGTGAAGTCACCAAAATTGGTGATACAACCCATATTGAGTTTTCAGGTCGGGCTCAATGGAACTACGAGCTGGAGCGCCCAGAAGAAAAACTATTCATTCTAAATATTGAACCCTTTGATGAGGCTACGGTGACTCGACTTTCATCCTGGAAAGGGGCGCACATATCAAGAATCAAAGTTAATAAAAATGGCAGCGATGGGCGTTATAAAGTCGAATTTCACGTTGCAGACAGCAGCGTAGAGACCTTCGATTACCTCACCGACGATCCTTCTCGAGTGATAGTAGATTTCTACCGCGACGAGGTGAAGGTGGCGCCGGCGCCTCCGGTTCAAGAAAAAAAGAAGACGGTCAAAAAGGCGTCAGGCGGCGAGCGCAAACCTGCCAGCGAATTGCTAATAGTGTCTGATGATTCCACGCCTTATTCCTCTCCTGAGACAAATCAGGTGGTGTCTGGTGAGTCTGGTCCCGAGCGCGGCATCTTTGATGGGTCAGATCCAGACTACGCACGATTTTTAATGAAAGACTACGAAATCAGCGAAGAGGCAATTATTGCTAGCAGGCAGAATATCTATATTCGTTTTCCCATGTTAAAAATGCCTCACAATCGCTTAAGTGATCTTCTTGAAAATCGACCCGACTATGTGATTCGCCCACAGGACTCTCAAGAAAATAAAGAAGCGCGGCTACTTTTGACTTTAAGTAAAAAGAAGCGGTTTTCCACATTTCTTAAAACTTATGAATACTTCACAACTAAATATCCTACTTCGACATACGATGAAATTGTTCGAAATCTGGCCGCCGAAGTTCACTATGATCTGTACCTAAGCACTAAAGATAAGTATCACTACACGGAGTTTCAAAAAATATCTCAATATTTGATGGAGAACTATGCCGGGTCGGATCTCAGTGAGCGGAATCATCTGTTGTTGGCGTATTCAGATCTTAAGGAGAAAAATTACACCGAGACCATACGACAACTTCTGAGTTATTTAGAACGCTACAAAGCCGGTGACGAATACGAGCCAGCTAACTTTGCCTTGTCTGAGAGTTATCTGGGGATGCAGCAATATGATAAGGCCCAAGAAGTTTTAGCAAACATAGAGGCAAACTCCAAGTTACCCAGCGCCGTAGCAGAAGCCAAGTTCAGACAGGGCGACATTCTCTTTTTTCAGAAAAAATACAAGTTGGCAGCCAATGTCTACAAAGAAGCCATGCAAAAATACCCCAAATTTCGAACAACTTATCCAAATGGTCTATACAATTTAGCCGAGTCAGAGTTTTGGATGGGCCGATATCAAGAAAGTCTCAGCACCTATGTCGAGTTCGTGAAAGATTTCCCCAATCACTATCACGGAGGGTATGCCCTTACGCGCATAGGTGAGCTTCTTGAAATACTGGGTGCCAGTACAGAAAAAATCATTGGGGCCCTTTTAGAGAGCCGATTTAGATATGGCGATCATCCAGGGTCGCAGGTGGCTCGAATCCGTCTGATTAGCCAACAAATGAAAGGGATGAAAGAAAAAGAATTAAGCAAATCTCTAACAGAAATAAAAGAGATTGCAAAGGGTTCGCCATTGCCACGGATGGAAGAGTTCACGACCCTCAAGATTGCCGATGGTCTGCATCGACGAAAAGAATTCGCAAGAGCCGTAAATTATTTGAAAGATTACTATCAAAAAAACCCCATGACCACCAGTCTTGATTTTTTCAGAAGGCGTATTGCCAATGAAATGTCTGACGTGGTGAAAATCAAAGTGGATAGCCAAGAATTTATAGGGGCCTTAGAGTACGTGAAGGCCAACTCTCATACCTGGTTACGTGGATCGGATCGGGTAGATATACCATTTTTTGTAGCCGAGTCCTTTGAACAGGCATCAGTCCTGGATGAGGCAGAGCGTGGATATAAGGAAGTTCTGGTCCGGCTTGAGAAGATGGCGGGCACTCAAGAAGAGAAAGAGCGTCGTGTACATGAACATTTGCCAAAGATGGCCGAAGTTAAATTGCGCCTGGCCAAAGTGTCTTTAGATCAAAGAAAATACAAAGAGTCTGACGAGTACCTAAAAAAGATCACTCAACACGAGGATCTCTCGGCCGACGACTATATCGAGATGATTCGAGTGTCGGCAAAAGTAAATGAGCGCCGGGGACTTTTGCGGTTGGCAAAACATGATCTTGAAAAACTTGTTGAAAACTGGAAAGGCCAGGCCAGTAAACTGGGGCCGGCTTATGTTGATTTGGCGGAGCTACACTATAAAGGCGGAGCATATAAAACGGCGGCAGACTATGTTGACCACGCGGCGGAAAGTCTGGCCCAAGTTCAAGAGCAGGATCCTGAGCTTGACCTAAGAATGCGGCGACTCAAGGGCGACATCCTCGTTCAGCAAGGGCAGGAGATGGCCGCCGTTGAGGCTTATTTAGGAGTCCTTGATTCCTATGAATCAAAGATGCCCTTGGGATCGCTGAGATTCAAAGTAGGCGATCTTCTCTATGCCCGTGGTGATGTAAAAGGGGCTGAGACCATATGGCAGGGGCTCGCTGATAATGACAGTCTGTATAAAACCTTAGCACAAGAAAAACTCACGCGGGCTAAATGGCAAGACGAGTACCAACGGTATGTAGATCGTATTCCAGCAGCGTCTTCAATAAATGCCAGGGAGAAGAGTCAATGAACCTAAAAGTACTACACACAGCAGACCCCACAGTTAGAAAAATTCTTGAAACGGCAGGCAACATTGCTTTAAGCCGAGCTGCGGTTTTAATCTCAGGAGAAAGTGGAACGGGAAAGGAGCTTCTGGCTCGGTACATCCACGCCAAAAGCACTCGAGCCACAAAGCCGTTTTACGCGATCAACTGTGCGGCTGTACCCGAAGGCCTTTTAGAAAGCGAACTTTTTGGATACGAAAAGGGTGCCTTCACGAGTGCCGATTCCCGAAAGATCGGAAAGTTTGAACAAGCCGATGGCAGCACTTTTCTTTTAGATGAAATCAGTGAAATGCCGTTGTTGCTGCAGGCGAAGTTATTGCGGGTTATACAAGAGGGTGAAATTGAACGTCTTGGTGGAACTACTCCAATTAAAGTGAATGTGCGGATTATCGCCACGACCAATCGAAATTTGGCGGAGATGGTGAAGTCCGGGAAGTTTAGAGAAGATTTGTATTATAGGCTAAACGTAATTCCAATAACGTTGCCAGCACTTCGGCAGCGACCGAGAGATATTGAAATGCTCTCGAAGCTATTTGCAGAAATATCTTGTGACGAAAACGGCCTGTTGTTGAAACAGCTTTCAGATGAGGCAAAAGCCAAGCTCGCAAGCTGGCGTTGGCCTGGAAATGTCAGAGAGTTGCAGAATGTGGTGGAGCGATCTGTGTTGCTGTCGTCGGGCGCGATTATATCGGCAGATGAAATTTTGATTGAAGGCTATGAGGCGATGCAAGAAAAGAATGTCCAACTTAAACCGGGGTTAACGGTTTCTGAGGCTGAACGTCTATTGATTATGAAAACTCTTGAGTTCACTGAACAAAACAGAACTAGAGCCGCCCATATGTTGGGTATAAGCATTCGTACATTAAGAAATAAACTCAATGAATATAAAAGGGTGGTAACGCCATGAGCCTTTTTGACAAAACCACAAATTCCCTTGGGGCGGCAACGAATATGCGCCTACTAAGGCAGAATGTAATCACAGGTAATATCGCTAATGCCGAAACTCCAGGATACAAAGCAAAAAAGTTGGATTTCGAAGCAGCCCTTTCTAGGGCCATTGACCAAGAGGGATTTGCGAAAATGAACACAGAGCATGCAGATCATTTTCCTGTGGGCCGAGGGGCCATTTCTCGTTTGAAAGCTGACGTTTATGATAATCCTGAGATCAATGTGACAAATGACGGAAACACTGTGGACCTTGAAACTGAAATGGCAAAGCTTTCAGAGAATACCATTTTGTATAAGGCGGCTATTCAACTAATGAACAAGAAGTTAGCGACAATGCGCTACGCCGCTACTGAAGGGACTAGATAATGGATTTTTCACGGGCTATGAGAGTTTCTAGCAGTGGTCTGACTTCGCAGCGGATGCGGATGAATACCATTTCTAGCAATATCGCCAACGTCAACACGACACGCACTCCAGAGGGCGGTCCATACAGACGAAAGGACGTGGTGTTTGAAGCCATTCCCGACGCTAAGGATTTTGGCGAAATATTAACGACGTCCCCCGATAAGAATGTTCAAAGAGTGCAAGTGACAGATGTCGTTGTAGACCGAAAAGCACCACTACTTAAGTATGAGCCCGACCATGTTGATGCCAATGAAGAGGGCTATGTGGCATATCCAAATATCAATTTGATGGAAGAAATGACTAATATGATTCAGGCCACTCGATCCTACGAGGCTAACGTCTCGGCCATGCAAGCAACAAAAGACATGGCAATGACTGCACTAGAGATTGGTCGTTAAGCTTTTGGTTTTGGGATGAATGTCTGATAGAATTTAACTAAGAGGATAACCATGGACGGTTTGACCATATCAACATCTGAGTCATTATTAAATACTGGTAAAACAGTATCTGAGATTAATGACCTCAAGTTAAGAAAAGAACTACAGTCTGGAACAGATGTTTCGGATTCGAAGTCTTTTGCCGACACATTAAAAGACGCTGTGCAATCCGTAAATGCTCTGCAAAAAGACGCTGACATAAAAATGCAACAGTTGGCCACAGGCGAGGCAAAGAACATCCCTGAAGTTATGGTTGCTGCTGAAAAGGCAGATATCGCATTTAAGTTAATGGTCCAAGTTCGAAATAAAATTATTGAAGCTTATCAAGAAGTTATGAAGATGCAGGTGTAATATGCAGGACTTATTGGGCAATTTAATTGGGCAATTCCGAGAGTATACAAAGGCACTTTCGCCGGTAAAGAGAAATTCCTTACTGGCCTCAGTGCTTGTCGGATCTGTCGGTATTTCAATTGTTGTGGCTATGGTATCGGGTACCCATTATAAGCCGCTATTCACCAATGTTGCCTCTGATCAGCTGCCACTAATTGTTGAGAAACTGCAAAAGAGAAATGTGCCGTTTGACCTCCAAGATGATGGAAAAACAATCACGGTTCCAGAAGAGCTTCTTCATGCCACGCAAATGGCGATCATGGCTGAATTGGGCAACACAAAAGTGGGCAACACAGGTCTTGAGATGTTCGCAAAACAAGACTTCGGTGTGACGTCATATGCCCAGCGTATCAACTATCAACGAGCCCTTCAGGGCGAGCTGATGCGATCGATCAATACATTGACTGCAATCAAGCAGTCAAAAGTGCTTTTGGCGATCCCCCCAAAGAAGACCTTTCTTGAGGAATCTGGTGAGCCCACAGCTTCGGTGGTGGTGGAGCTGAATGCAGGCAAAACACTGACTGAAGAACAGGTGAAAGGAATCACATATCTTGTGGCCGCCTCTGTCGAAAAGCTGGTTCCTGAAAAGGTCACCGTTGTAGACTCTCGCGGAAAAGTGTTGTCAAAGCAATACTCAGCAGAGGGCGTGGTTTCAGCCGAACTTCTTGATCTGAAGAAGAAAGTAGAGGCCGAGTTTGAAGAAAGCATTGAATCAATGCTTTCTCGCGTTGTGGGCACTGGTAAGGTAATTGCCAAGGTGAATGCCACATTAAACCCGCGCCATACTAGCAGTGTTGAAGAGCTTGTTGATGCTGACTCTTCAGCTGTAAGAAGCCAACAATCAGAAGAAGAGCTACTCGATGGCGCCCGTAATAACCCTGCCGGCATACCCGGTGCTCGAGCGAATTTGCCAGGTGCAGAAGACCAAGGGCAAGTGGGATTTCGCCAAAACGTGCGGCGCGAGATAAAAACACTAAATTACTCTGTGCCAAAAACAGTAAAAAGAATCAGAGAAGCCGCTGGAGACCTAGAAAGAGTAACGGTTGCGGTCTTGGTTGATGGCGTAATGACCAATGTTACAAATGAAAAAGGCGACCAGGTTCAGCAGTGGCAAGAGCGATCAGCGGCGGATTTAGTAAAATATGAAAATATCGTTAAAAACGCCATCGGATTTAATGCCTCTCGGGGTGATTCTGTAAAAATCGAAAATATTCAATTTGAAAAAGAGGATTTTAAAGAGGCCGAAGAGCTGTTGACAAACCTTGAGCGTCGGCAACTTTTGCGAAGTCTCTTAAAGTGGTCACTCCTCGGCTTTGCTTTGGCCATGTTTTTCTTTATCGTTGTAAGGCCGTTTATGAGATGGGTAACAGACTCGTTTCAAGACACAGTTGAGGATATGTTACCTCGAACAATAGAAGAGCTTGAAGATTTGCAATCAGTAGATAACACGTTGCCAGGAATGTCAGGGGCACTACCTGTACTGGAAGAAGCCATTGATCCGAACAAAGCTGAGAGTGAACTCCTGAAAGAGCGAATAGTGACTTTGATGGGTGAAGATGTTGAAAAATCGACGGCTGCAATGAACTTGTGGTTATCAAGGAGAGATCTGTAAATGGCTCGTTTAAAGAAAGTTGACAATATCGTCTTTGATAAGCTGCGTGGCCACGAAAAGGCGGCTATTTTGATTAATTACCTGGGCGCTGAAGCCGCCAAGACAATATTTAAAAATATCGACG
The DNA here is from genome assembly GCA_023898385.1 of Pseudobdellovibrionaceae bacterium. NCBI lineage: Bacteria > Pseudomonadati > Bdellovibrionota > Bdellovibrionia > Bdellovibrionales > Pseudobdellovibrionaceae > Pseudobdellovibrionaceae bacterium. The sequence goes on from CP060220.1 coordinate 3,044,059, forward strand.
ACGGTGACATTCGTAAACTTTTGGGAACCATGGCTCGGTATCGCATTGTACCCATAGACATCACCAAAAAGGTGCTGGAAGAATTCTATGAAATGATCAGTGAATCCGAAGACTACATTTTTTCAGAAGGTCCGACTACAAAAGAGACCGTGGTAGAGGCCGTTGGAGAAGAAAGGGCCAGAGGGATTCTTGGACACATGACCACGGGTTCACCTGTTCAGCGTCAACTAGAGAGTCTTGAGCTTGTTGACTCAAAATCTCTATCTAACTTTTTGCTGAACGAGCACCCTCAGACGATCGCCGTTATTCTTGCCCATTTGGAGCCTGAGAAAAAGGGTGAGGTTCTCAAGCGGTTGCCGGATGCTCTGCAAGCCGAGGTGGTATTGCGTTTGTCTAACCTGGACCACGTGGCACCAGAGCTAATCTCTGAGGTGGATCGGGTTTTGAAAACTGAACTCTCTAATATTGGAACTGTGGAACAGGCTTCCATGGGCGGAGTTCAGCCCGTGGCTGAAATGCTCAACGTAATGGATAAAAACACAGAAACTTCAATTATGTCGCGGATTGAAGAAAAAGACCCAATCCTGGCTGAGGAAATCAGAAAACTCATGTTCGTATTTGAAGACATTGTCAAAATTGACGACAAAGGGATCCAGACTCTTCTTAAAGAAGTACCAAATGACAAACTTCTTTTGGCCCTTAAAACAGCTGACGATGAGATCAAGAACAAGATTTTCAAAAATATTTCTCAACGGGCAGCCAACTTGCTCAAAGACGATCTTTCAAATATGGGGCCCTCGCGGCTTTCAGATGTGGAATCGGCCCAAGTGGAGATTGTCAACATTGCACGACGTCTCGAATCAGAAGGAAAGATCCTCATAGCCAGAGGTGGCTCTGAGGACTCTCTTGTTTAATAAGATAGGATGGGTAGCTCATGGCTGGCAAAGAAAGGCATGTTAAACCGGTAATTTCTAGGGCGGAAGCTGAGAAAATAGTTTTTGATTATCACCCGAAGGAGTTTCCTATGGTGTTTTCAAAGCCGGCAAAAGAATTCGTTGATAAGCACTCCCACGTGGCCTCTGATTTTATCATCAGCGAACTGGTTTCAGAGCAGTCGGGCATTGCCGAGATGAACAGGCGTGGGATCGAGGCCCGCGTGGAAGAACAAGCCCTTGAACGCCTCAAAGAGGTGGAAGAAAAAGCCTACGAAGAGGCTCATAAAATAGGGCTGATCGAGGGAGAAGAGAAAGCCTTTGCCGAACATAATACTGAACTCCTTGAACGCATTCATCGGCTGGACGACCTCTTTCAAAGAGTGCAAGAACTAAAACGAGAATTGGTCGAAGTTAACGAAGTTCATATAATCAAGCTGATTTATCAAATAGCTAAACGAATAGCGCTTAAAGAGATTAAGGAAGATCCCGACGCTATCATACCTGTCATACGTAAAGTCGTAGATGAAGCACAAACTGATGAAACTGTAGTCATACATGTATCAGAAATTGATTTAGAGATAATTGAAAAAATCAGAAAAAGAAATCATGAGTCCACGGAATTTCTGAAGCGCATACGGCTGGAGCCTTCAGAGAGAGTATCACCCGGTGGGTGTTGGCTTGAGTCTAATTTTGGCACAATCGATGCGACCATTGAAAAACGTGTGGAAAAAGCATGGGAACTTATCACAGAAAAACTTCCCCATATAGCGAATCAAGATGTGCTAGGGCAAATGGAAGAAAACGGGGATGAGTCTAATTCGGATGATGGCGGAGAAAGTGACTCTGAGGGAGGTCGTTAATGAGCGAAGTCCTCCCTCTCGCGCGATACGAAAAGGCCTTTTCAGGCGTGAGCCTCACAACGGACATCGGCAAAATAACTCAAGTCACCGGGGTGTTGTTGCGCGGATATGTTCCCGGCGTGAGCGTTGGAAGTATTTGTTGTGTCACCGCAGGTGGAACCGGTCGGAGGTTTTTGGCTGAGGTTGTGGGCTTTCAGGATCGGCACGTTTTGATGATGCCGCTTGGAGAAATGCAAGGCGTGGGCCTTGGCTCGCGCGTGGAAGTTTTGCGTGGACGTGCGGTGGTGCATGTAGGGCCTGGATTGCTCGGTCGAGTGATCAACGGACTGGGTGATCCCATTGATGGTAAGGGCGAGGTGCAGGCTTATGAAGAAGCACCTCTTTACAGCGAGAACACAAATCCATTGACCCGCCCTCCTATTACTGAACCGTTGAGCCTAGGAGTGAGAGCCATAGATGGCTTGCTCACAGTTGGCAAGGGTCAACGTGTAGGAATTATGGCAGGTTCTGGAGTCGGTAAGTCGATGTTATTAGGTATGATGGCCCGTAACACTTCAGCTGATGTAAACGTCATCGCCCTAATCGGCGAGCGGGGCCGTGAAGTTCGGGAGTTTATTGAACACAACTTGGGCGAAGAGGGCCTCAGTCGTTCTATTGTGATTGTGGCTACTTCTGATCAAAGTCCTCTATTGAGAATGCGGGGTGCCTTTCTTGCCACAGCCATTGCTGAATATTTTTGCAGTTTAGGAAAAGAAGTATTGCTAATGATGGATTCGGTCACCCGATTCGCCATGGCTCAGCGAGAAATTGGATTGAGCACGGGAGAACCGCCAGCTTCAAAAGGCTACACGCCATCAGTGTTTTCTTTGTTGCCGAAACTTCTAGAGAGGGCCGGCACATTTGAGGGGCAAGGCAGTATTACTGGTCTGTACTCAGTGCTGGTTGAAGGCGACGATATGGACGAGCCCATTGCCGATTCTGTCCGTTCCATTGTAGATGGCCACATCGTCCTGAGTCGGTCATTGGCCCAACGGGGACACTTCCCGGCCATAGATGTGTTACAAAGTGCCAGCCGGGTTATGCGGCATGTGACAAGCCCTGAGCATCAAGAGTGCGCCATAGCGGTACGAGATAATTTGGCCACCTACAAAGATGCCGAAGATTTGATTAATATCGGTGCCTATAAAACGGGCGCAAATCCTAAGATTGATCGGTCCATTTCCCTGCACGAGCCTATTGAGCTTTTTATGCGACAGTCAGTAAATCAATCTGTCAGTTATGAAGAAAGTCTGCGATCCCTTCAAAATCTCATTCATGGAGGGTACGGTTGATGGCTTTTCACTTTCCACTTGAAACACTGCTTAAGCACAGAAAACGTCAGATGGAAATGGCTCAAAGAGAGTTTGAGATCGCCCAGCACCAATTGAATCAATGTCTGCAAGAGATCGACAACATTCACCGGCAGATTCTGGAGAGTAGACAGTTGATTGCCTATGCGGAGTCACAAAAAACCACTGATACGCGTTCGGTAGACCAACTTTTTGAGTTCATCGAAGGGTCTAAGATCCGAATGAAGATAAAGCAAAATGAGGCGAGAAACCTGATGGAGGTCGCTGACAACAAGCGGCGGGTATTTCAAGAAAAAGCCACGGACCACAAAAGTCTTGAGAGACTGAAAGACCGCCGGAAAAGCGAGTACAAGGTCCAGGTGAAGAAAAAAGAGAATCAAACAATGGATGATATGAACGTCATGCGCGGAAAACGAGGGGTGTCTGTATGAGCCAGGGATACGATAACTTTTTTGCAGCGGCTAAGAAGGCCAAAAGCAATCAATATCAAACAAAGGCTCGGCCCCATGTTCAAAAAAACCTACGAAAAAGCGCTTTGAAAAAATCAGATCCAAGTAAGCCGACGTCGGCCGAGTTGGCCTTGAGGGCGGCCTTGAACTTGAAATCAAAACGAAGAAAACCGCGAGTCCCCGTGGTGGCTGTGGCCACCAGTATTGTGGGGCTTATGGTTTCACTTTTAGCTTTTGTTTTTGTTGATGATTTAGAGGAATTTATTTCAAGAGTAGAAGTGAATTGGTTCACAAGTGCCGGTGCAGCCCAAGACCAGGGTCAGAAGGAAAAATCATCCCCGGCAAAGGACAAGAAACAGGAAAATATCGCCAAGTCTGAAAATTCTGAAAAAGAAAAACCCGCGGACCAGGTCCAGGATAAAAATGGCGTAGACTTCAATTATTTAAGCAAGTTAGCGGATCGAAAGAAACAATTGGACCAGCGAGAACAAGAGTTGGCCGAGTTGGAAGAGGAATTGCATAAACAAAGAGAAGAGATAGAAGGACGTATTCAGTATCTCCAAGATGTGCGCAGAGAAATTGCTGGGATCTTGAAAGAGCGAGTAGATATTGACGAGCAAAAAATAAATAAGCTTGTGGATGTTTACTCGAATATGAAGCCGCAACAGGCGGCAGGGATCTTAAGTGACTTAAACGATGAACTAGCTGTGCAGATTTTGGGACGAATGAAGAAAAAGAACGCGGCAGAAATCTTGAATTTATTGAAGCCTGAAAAGGCCAAGATGCTGTCCGAACGGTACGCAGGATATAAAGGTCGGCAGTAAGCTGACAGGGAGAAATGAAATTGGTTGAGATGGCAAACCCCATCCAGCAATTATTGCCTCTAAACAGTCGAGACACCAAAAGTGTTGGTCGACGAGAGGACTCCAAGCGCGATAGTCAAGCTCAAGACAAAAAGAGCTTTGCTGGCGCCATATCTGGTGGCATTAGCCATTCGCCAAAAGCTTCACCCAAAATTGAAAAAGACGATAGCCGCACTGAGGGCACAAAATCGGTTGAATTTTCAAAAGAGAATAAAGAGTCTAAAAAAGGCAATGAACAGCGCCGTCCCATGGTTGAGTTTTTAATGCAAATGGACGAAAAGTTCGGAGTGTCTCCCACTGAGCTTGTTACGGCCTTTTCAAATTTAAGCGACGAAGCTTTGCAAAGTGCGCCAGAGGATTCAATCAATGACTTGGTAAAGGAATTAAGCCTCAATTCTAATCAAGAAGTTGAAGTTAAAGAACTGTTCACTCAAATGTTAGCTGAGCAAAGGCAACAGTCAGGGGCTTCAAAAGGCGAAGGTGTTTCATCCGAGAGGTCATTGGCGGCAGGGGCTTTCGTCGAGGGCGATGGGTCAATTCTCTCCGAAAAAGAAGTTTCAGATATTAAGCTGCAATCCTCCATCGATCGAATGACTAGAGATTTCTTTTTATCTGATAAAAAACCTCAGTTCGAAAATGGCGATTTTCTGAAGCCCTCTGCACTAAATGCGTATTCGCAACAGATGAAAGCCATGGGGCGTGAAAATTTATCAGAAATGGCGACTAATCCGTGGACTGCAGATGCCAATCAGCAACCAGAGGTTTCTGATGCCAACTTAGAGGCACCGATGACGTCAGTATTGGGTGGGATTGCCGCTTCAAAAATGACAAAGGCCGACTCGCTTGGACAGGTTCAACCCCAGGTGCAGAACTCAAATCAACCAGCTACATCTGATATTATGGCTTCGGCAGGAAACGAAACGACCTTTGGCGATTCTCTAGAGGATTTTGATGAGGAATCTCTGTCATCAGAGCAAGATAGTCTTGCGCCATTTATGGCAAAAAATTCTGAGGGAGTACAAAACGCTGGAAAGGTTGCGGCACCCTTTGCGATCAACATGAATGAGCCAGGCGACCCCGAAGCTCCGATGAATGTGAAGCAAGTGATTGACCAAGCTGAGTATATGGCCAAAAAAGGCGGCGGCGAAATGAAGGTAAAGCTCAGCCCCGAGGGCTTGGGCGACTTAAACCTTAAGGTCAATATGAGTGAAGGTCGCATCAATGTGGAGATGCTCACATCAAGTAACGATGCAAAAAAATTGATTGAAAAAGGTCTTGGAGATTTAAAGTCAACTTTAGCCGCCCACAAAATTCAGGTGGACCAAATCAAAGTTGATGTTTCTAATAACATGACCAACGATCTGGATATGAACCAAGAACAGCAAGAGCAACGGGCCCATCAAGAACGATTCCTTGATGATTTTCAACGGCAAAATCGTGCCTTTCGCCATGGGTTCTATGACGTACCAGGTGGCTCTCGACGAATCACATCGCAAACCAATGACGATGCCGACAACTCCTATCTTATTGAGCAAGCCCGGAAGCAACGAGCGAATAGCCGCAGATTAGATTTGGTGGCGTAAGATGATTAGTATAAAAGGCGGCACTAAAGTATTTTCAGATTCCAAAACCACCTCGTTCGGGGGCGGTGCCGATGAAAAACAGGCCCTCACCGATGCAGAACGCCAAAAGTATTATGGTGGCAAAGACATTGGTGAAATTCTCAATAAGGTATCTGATCCCAACTGGGTTGATCCTGCCAAGCAAAGAAAAGTGGGCGGATCAGAGATGGATAAGGATGCTTTTTTGAAACTTTTTTTGGCACAAATGAAAAACCAGGACCCCACAAACCCTCTGCAAAACCACGAGTTGGCTTCACATTTGGCTCAATTTACGACCCTTGAAAAATTGAACAATATCAATACGGGCATTGATCAGATGGTTCAACAGAGCAATCCTGATAAGAGTTTTGAAACATTAAGCTTAATTGGCAAAGGTGTGGCCGGGGATTCCAGTAAGATATTGCGTTCAGATGAAACATCTGAGCACGCAGTGCAGTTCTCTTTGCCGGGCAAAGCATTGACGGCTACCGTAGAAATTAAAGACGCCAATCAAAACACCATTCGAACAATAGAGTTAAACAGTCTTGAGCCAGGAACTAACTCATTCACTTGGAAGGGCGACAGGGATGATGGATCTACGGCAACTCCCGGCGAATATCGGGCCGATATCATTGCGAAAGATCCAAGTGGCCGAAAGTTGGCTGTAGCCACAGGATTTAAGGGGATTGTTACGGGAGTGAATTTTTCTGCAGGTGGACCAGTGCTCATGATGGGGAATCAGACCATCAAATTGTCTGATGTAAAATCAATTTTTGAACCAAAAGCTACGGCATTGGCAGAGATTAACCAAGCCGCGGCAGTAGCAAAAGCGCCGGCAGAGGGTGATGTGAAAGGAGCTACAAACAGTGAAGCTCCTCAAGATGGAAATTTGGGCAGCCTCGGAATGGATCGAGGCATGATTAATAAGCTAAAAAAACAAACTGGCAATAACATGGGGATCAACTAATGGCGGTGAATAATATCAACACAGCTGTTGGCAACATTGGTTCGCGGCCGTTTGACAAAGCGGCGTCGGTTAGGCCATCGACCAATGAGGGGCCAAGTTTTGCTGAGGCTTTAAAACAAAATGCATCAGTGGATACGAAAAGTACCAACGGCGAAAAACCAGCCTCCACTTTAAAATTTTCTAACCACGCGGTAGAGCGTATGCGTACCCGCGGCGTTGGATTCTCTCAAGATATGATGGCAAAACTCGAAGGGGCCGTTGAAAAGGCCGCTGAAAAAGGCGCAAAAGAAACGCTGGTGTTGACAGATAATTCGGCCTTAATTGTGAGTGTGCCCAATCGAACAGTGGTCACGGTGATGGATAAAGAAGCACTTCGAGAAAGGGTTTTTACGAACGTAGACAGTACAGTAATGATTTAGATTGTTAATAGGAAGTTAAACAATTTTAGGGCTGGTCCTCATTGAGGGGGCCCTTCAAATAGCTACCGAACGACTGAGGTAGCTGCGACATGGAGGTCAAGTATGGGAGTATTATCTTCGCTGCGAACTGGTGTGTCCGGTTTGAGCGCACAAGGTGAAGCCTTAGGGGTGATTGGTGATAACATTGCCAACGCCAACACCACGGGCTTTAAGGCGAGTCGAGCCGAATTTCAAGACATCATAGCCAAAAGTTTAAAAGGGATTCTTGGTGGAAACCAAATAGGTCGCGGTGTTAAAATTGGTGCCGTAAACCCAGTGATGATTCAAGGTAACGTGGACTCAACAGAAAAGACTACGGATTTAGCGATTTCTGGTGATGGATACTTCGTGGTTCACGGGTCAGATGGTCGATCCTATACACGGGATGGCTCGTTCCACTTTGATAAAGAAGGGTACCTTGTTACTAACGACGATCAAAAAGTGATGGGCTTTCTTGCCGATGAAAGAGGAAATGTTCAAAACCGTCTTTCTGAGGTAAAGTTTCCGCGGGCATTAATTCCTGCTAAAGCCACCACAAAAATCAATATCGACATGAACTTAGACTCACGAATTCAAGAGTTTAAGACGTTCGACGTAAAAGATCCGTATTCAACATCCGATTATTCTACAGCCATTGAAATGTACGACTCCCAGGGCAATAAGCATTTGCTGACCATGTTCTTTAATAAAACGGCTGACCGAAACTGGGTGTATCGCGGTATGGTTGACGGAAAAGAAGTCACCACAGGAAATCCAGATCAACTGGCAGAAGTGGTCAGAGGCCGACTGATCTTCACTACAGATGGTAAATTGGATCAGGAGATCACGGAACTATCAGCTTTTAACTTTAAAGGTGGAGCACTTCAGAATCAGCAAATCAAAGTTGATTTTGGTAATTCAGTAACCACGGATAAAGGCGATGGTCTTGACGGAACGAAACAATACGGTAAGACATCAGACCTTATCAGCTGGTATCAAGATGGTTCATCTGCGGGTACGATCACAAACCTTTCGTTCAACGACGAGGGTGTGTTGTCGGCACTTTACAGCAATGGTCAGACTCAGGATTTGGCCCAGATTGCACTGGCTAAATTTGAAAACCCTGAAGCTCTGTTTAAAGTGGGTAATAACCGCTTTAAGCAATCAAGAAGTTCAGGGCCTGCTGCAGTGGGTGTGGCTAACCGAGCCGGTAAAGGCAAGCTTTATGCAAAGTCTTTGGAGCGATCCACTGTTGACCTGGCATTAGAGTTTGTGAACCTGATGCAGAACCAAAGAAACTTCCAGGCCAACGCCAAGACCATTACCACAACGGATGAGTTGTTGGCAGAGATCATCAACCTTAAGCGATAATCTTAAGGGCTAAATTGACCTTCTATGGGCCCGGTGGCTGAGCTGCCGGGCTTTTTTAATGGGATAAGATGCGGGTCAGCTCTAGCAGCTCGTTACTGAGTACTCGTTTTTTAGTCATGCAATCCTCAAGCGGAGACATGATGACTTGATCGTGATGGGTGCCGACCATGATCCCTGATTTCCCCGCCATTAACGCGTTAACAGCCGCTGAGCCAAGGCGGCTAGCTAGAATTCGGTCATTCGCCGTGGGGCTTCCGCCACGTTGAATATGACCAAGGATACAGACTTTGGCATCAAAACCAGAGTGCTTTCTTATAACATCTGCCAAATCGTAGGCACGACCGGGTTTTTGCCCCTCAGCCGCAATTAAAATGCTGCTCGATTTGCCACGAGTCATTCCCCGTTTGATGTGCTCGATCACTTTCGGAATATTTTGCGGCATCTCTGGGACGAAGACCTGTTCGGCACCGCCGGCCAAGCCCACAGCAGCAGCGATAAAACCTGAATCTCGACCCATCACCTCAACAATGAAAAGCCGACTATGGCTGGCCGCTGTGTCGCGAATTCGGTCAATGGCTTCAAGTGCGGTATTGATGGCCGTATCAAACCCGATGCTATTGTCAGTGCCAAAGATATCATTATCGATGGTTCCCGGAATGGCTACAATGGGGATGCCATGCTCAGAGTTAAGAAGGTGGGCGCCTTTGAAAGACCCATCGCCGCCGATGCACACAAGAGCATCGATGTTATTGGCTTTTAGATTATCGGATGCAATTTTTCGATTATCGGCAGTTCTAAATTCGGGGCACCGCCCAGATTTCAAAATAGTGCCGCCTCGTTGGATGATATTGGCCACAGACCCAAGGTCTAGTATTTGGAGTTGTCCACTAATCAGGCCTGAGTACCCCTCAAGGACGCCGTCGACCTGAAGGCCTTGATAAATGGCGGATCGGACCACAGACCGTATGGCTGCATTCATGCCCGGGGCATCGCCCCCACTGGTGTAAACCGCAATTCTTTTTAATTTTTGAGAGGTCATGTTGGCTTTGTTCTATCGCAGGTTAAAAAAAAGGCCAATTCAAAATGAACTGGCCTTATTCGTTGGCTCAGCGAGGAGCAACGAAGCTCGAGACTAAGCTCGATATTATCGCACCATGTTTTTAAATTCAGTACCAGGACGGAACTTTGGGTGCCATGCAGCTGGTATTTTAATAGCTTTACCAGTTTGTGGGTTACGGCCAGTGCGGGCTTTGCGCTTAGTTTTTGTGAACGTGCCGAAACCAACAAGTTTCACTTCGTCACCTTTTTTAACTGATTTGCGGATGACGTCGATAGTAGTATCGAGCCAACGCTCAGTTTCTGCCTTAGTGGCGCCAGTTTCTTTCGCAACTCTTTCAATAAGTTCTGCTTTATTCATGAGGTTCCTCCGTTGGAATTCCTGGTTGTTTTAGTTCTGCGATAACTGAAATTGAATAGGCGAAAGCCTTTCGCGTCAACGGAAAAAATAATGTGTGCTATAATTTTGCCGAATTAGTGCAATATCCGTCGCTGTTTTTCGTTTTCTTCGTTGACATCGGCCCGTGATGGGCCCTCTTCTGCGGGAATTAAGTATTTTTCCTCAGCCCATTCGCCGAGGTCAATCAACTGACATCGCTCAGAGCAAAAGGGCCGGTATTTATTTTCCGGCCCATATTCGGTGTCTTTACCACATTGGGGACATTTAACTATTTTTGCCATCAAGTCCGATTTTTGGACTCATTTAATTATCGTGTCAAGATACCGCGAGCAAATTCTGTGTTGTTGTATCGCAGTATTGCTCGATGATCGCCAGCAACGTCGGGGGCCCCTTCAATGATGATCGTAAACTTGTCGTTGTAGGCTTTGCCCCACTGAAGCGCATTGACTTGCATAGCAAAGCAACTTTCTTCGCTACAACCGGCTTCACTTACAGTCTTATAGAACGTGCCTTGGATCGGCTGTAAACCGCGAACATCTACGATGGGTTGGACGGGGCCATAATAGTACTGTGGATATCGAACCGATTTTGCTTCTAACTGTACAACTCCATGAGTGCCTGCATCAGCAATGGAGGTTTCAGATAGTCCTACATAGACATTCAACTCATTAGCGAATTCTGAACAGCTGATTTGCCCTGTTAAAAATTCCCATACTCCATCATCGTTCGTGCAAAACTGACCATAGTCTTCAAGCAAATTTTCATAAGCGGCGAAATTCGTAATTTCAAAACTTTTGCCACCCAATGTGAGTTTTACGTTATAGCCGATAAACTGCGAATTGTAGTTATTCGTAACAGTGGTGCCACCATTGTTATTATTTGAACCACCGCCAGAACCACCACTATCACCACAGCCAACAAGGCTGAATGTGCCGGCAAAAAGGGCTACCATAATTACAGCTGCTGCATGTTTGAACATTGTCTCTCTCCTTAATATTCAAAACACAGAGGGATTAGGGTCACAACCACCAGCGGGCAGGACCCCCCTCTCGTCGAAGACAAAGTTCACATCCCGTGCCGGCCAAATCAAAATAAATGGGCTCTCATCCCGGGGAACACAACCCTTGAGGTCAAAAAGCGACGAAAATCGGCCCCGCTGTCTAAAAGGTATCCCTTTCCTTTTTGCGTTGCACAGCAACGCAAAAAGGAAAGGGATACCTTTTCAGTATTGGAGAGGTGAGTTATGAAAGTGATTAAAGTGATTAAAGACGAAAAACTTGATGTAGCTTATGTCAAACTCCGTCGTGGCAAAATAGAAAAAACGGTTGAACTTCGACCAGGGCTGCTTTTTGACCTCGACAAAAAGGGTGATGTGGCAGGTATTGAAGTGATGTCACTAGAAAAGCTAGCGCCAATGCTAAAAAGTATGAAAGGTATCCCTTTCCTTTTTGCGTTGCCACATGTCAAGTTCAATTGGTCGACCGCTCTTATCACGGCAGAGCTTAAATTCTCGCTTATTTAGTCCCTTTTTAATGGCGATATCTAACTCGTCCGATTGGGCTTGGTTCACCCAATCCAAATCGAGTTCAATAAGATCTTTTTCGGTGTCGAAAAAATCAGTGAGGTACCAAGGCTTGCCATTAAACGATGTGGATAGGGAAGAGTATCTATATTGCTCCGCCCGCCTGCAGATTCCAGCCTTCACCGGGTTTAGACATACATATTTAAGGGCATTCCAATAGTAGAGTTCATTTTCAATAACAGACCACTTGTATTTGCCGCCATAAAAATGGTTGATTTTGCCCATTGCACTGTTGGCGGATCGAGAAATTTCACGGTGGAGATACCTCATGGCAGAGTCAATGTTGCTGTTTGGGGTGTCTAGAATAAGATGGTGATGATTGCCCATCAAAACAAAGCAATGAAATCGGCAGCCAAATCGGTCGTGCACCTTTTCTAGGGTACCTAAATAGATATCCCAAAGCCTATCTAACTCTAAGTCGAACATCTCCTGGTTATTGGAGCGATTATAAATATGGTAAGGAAACTGATCGGTTCTAATTGTGTTTTTTCGTGGCATGGGGCCATACAAGAGCAAGGTAGATGCCAATGTCTAATGCTTTCTAAAAGAGTTTCGCATCCGAAGATGTCCGGAGTACTCTTATACTCCGGACATCATCACCGGCACTCCGCAACGCAAAAAGGAAAGGGATACCTTTTCATCCCGGGATACCTTTTCAGGGTTGCTTCATTTTATAGAGGCGCCTTGCGGCTTCGATCAATAGGCCTAGGCTGATCAGTGAGGAAATGCTCCATCCTAGGAGTTCGGTGCCTCTGGGGTCGGCGCGAAATGCTTCCATAAACATTCGGTTAAGGGCATGCAGCATAATCCAAAACAGAAACACACCGCCGCTTTTAAGCCATCGCGGGCGACGGCGTTCGATTTGGAGGAGAAAAATAGCAATACCCAGCTCTATAAGAGCTGCGTACAATTGAGTGGGGTGACGGAGACCCTCAAGGTGGGGAAATTGCACTCCCCAGGGCCAATGGCAAATTTCGCCATAACAGCAGCCATTAAAAAAGCAGCCCAAACGCCCCAGTGCATAACCGCCCGCTGCCACTGGCGCCATGAGATCGGCCCATTGACCGACGTTTTCCTTGCGCCAATTTGTATACAATAATCCAGCAAAAAAGGCGGAGATAGCGCCCCCGTAATAAACAAAGCCCCCTTGCCAAACCTTCAATACCGCCAATGGATTTTGGAGGTAATATATGGGCTCCTCATAGACAACATGAAATAGTCTGGCTCCGATAAAACCAAACACCATAATTACCAGGCACAAATCCAAAGCAAAAGAGGACGAAAGCTCGCTTTTTTTTGTCCTATATAGGACCCAAAATAACGCCAAAGAAAAAGCACTGCTAATAATCAAAAGATATGTGGGAAGGATTATCTGATCGGTGACAACTATCATCGGAAACAAGCCGCACTCCCCCCTGATGTGAAATAGTCGAAGCAGCTGTTAATGTTGCCTAGGCTTTGGCCTGGCTTTGAGCTTGTTGAGCCTTCTTTTTGGCCTTTTCTTCTTGGCCTTCTTTGTACATAAGGTACATGAGTATGCCAATGCCTACAACAATAGTGGAGTCGGCCACATTAAATGCCGGCCAGGCGTATTTATTTTTAATGTGAAAATCCAGGTAATCCACCACAAAACCCAGGCGAATACGGTCGATGTAATTGCCAATAGCACCGCCAAATACGCCGGAGAGTGCGTAGATTTGAATCTTATCATGGTCAGGAACAGTGCGAAGAATAAACAGGATGATCAAACACGCAATGGGCGGCATCGACATAAAAAAGATGGTACGGAAGATCTCATGACTATCTTTAAAGATCCCAAAGGCTGCACCCGTATTGGGAACATAGGTAAGATTGAAAAAATCTTTAATCACCGGAATCGATTCATGAAGTTGAAAATGGGTATGCACATAGAGCTTCACTATCTGGTCGATAGCAATAATAAACCCTGAAATGGCGATCAGCAGAAGGTACTTTCTTTGAATCATTGTAAAGCCTCGACGCATTTAGGGCAAACGCCCGGTAATGAGTCAATCTTACCCAGTTCTTTCGAATAATGCCAACAACGAACGCATTTTTCTCCTTCGACGCGCTGGGCTTCTACATGATTTTTCTCAGCAGAGATAATTTCAAGCTGGGAGACAATAAAAATCTCTCGCAAATACTGTTTGTAGCGCTCGAGCCGCTCAAACCTTGCAGGTTTGGCCGATAAAGTGACTTTTGCGTCCAGGCTAGAGCCGATCACTTTCTCTCGCCTTAGATCCTCTAGGACTTTTGAAATTTCACTTCGGACTTCCAGAATTTCCGGGAAATCTTCTAACACCGCATTGTTCTGCCACTCTGCTCTGGGTTTTGGAAATTCCGTAGTGAAAATACTTCGAGAGGTATCCACACCTGGAATATATTCGTAGGTCTCTTCAGCAAGAAAACTCAATATAGGCGCCATTAAACCAGAAAGGGTGGTGGCCATGGTATGCAAAACAGTTTGCGTGGCACGGCGTTCTCGCCCATCAGCTTTCCATGTGTAAAGACGATCTTTTATGATATCAAGATAGGTGGCCGAGAGCTCAACGGTGAAATAATTGTTGAGTGCGTGGTACACCTTGTAAAAGTCGTAGTTGTCATAGGAAGCTGTCACTGTTTTTATAAGCTCATTCAGTCGAAGCAGCGCCCATTGGTCAAGGGGCGGCATTTCGGCAAAGGCCACCTGATCTTTAACAGGATCAAAATCGTTGATGTTGCCCAAGAGAAAGCGAAGAGTGTTTCGAATTCGTCGATAGGTTTCAGTCACGCGGGTGAAAATCTCAGGGCCGGCACTGACATCTTGACCGTAGTCTTCGTAGGCCACCCAAAGCCGAAGAATTTCTGCCCCTGATTTTTTAAAAACATCCGCCGGGTCAACCACGTTGCCCTTACTCTTGCTCATCTTATAGCCTTGAGCATCGTTCACAAACCCATGCGTGATTAAAGCTTTAAAAGGCGGGGCATCGTAAGCCGCCACCGAAGAGAGTAAACTCGTCTGAAACCAGCCACGGTGTTGGTCACTGCCCTCAAGATAAATATCAGCTGGAAAATCCAACTCCGTTCGTTGTTTTTGCACAGCTGTGTGGCAAACGCCACTGTCAAACCATACGTCAAGAATATCCATGCCTCGGCGAAACTGTTTTTCACCGCAGGAAGCACAAGCTTCATCGCCGACAAAGGTGGCAATGTCTTCATCGTGATAGGCCTCAATACCTTTCTGCGAGGACTCCATGGCATCGGCCACTCGGTGCATGATTTTGGAAGAGACCAAAGCTTCATCACATTTTTCACAGTAAAAAACGGGAATCGGTACGCCCCAAATTCTTTGTCGACTCAAGCACCAATCAGGAGCGTGGCTGAGCATGGCTTGCAACCGTTGCTTTCCCCACGCCGGAAAAAACTCGATGGTTTCATCTACATAACCTAGTGCTTTATTTCGCAAGCTGAACTTTTTATCGTCCATACGAATAAACCACTGGGGAGTGGAGCGAAAAATAAGCGGCGTTTTAGAGCGTGGATTATGGGGATAGCTATGCACAATGTCTTTGTGAGCCAACAAGTGGTTTGATTTTTTTAAGTCTTCCACAATAGTTTTGTTGGCATCCCAAATGGACTGTCCCTCATATTGTGGGACATCTTTTGTGTAGCGTCCGGCCGGATCTACAGGACTGTGAACGGGGAGCTGATACTTCAACCCCACAACATAGTCTTCAAGTCCATGCCCAGGCGCCGTGTGCACACAGCCGGTTCCCGCTTCGAGTGTAACGTGATCGCCGAGAATGATTTGTGACTCTCTATCCATGAACGGGTGTTGGGCTGAGAGTCCCTCTAAGGAGTCACCCTTTAGAGGTTGCACAAGTTTTAGTGTAAGTCCGGTGTCTTTTTCCACGTTTTCTTTAAGATCCGTGGCAACTATGAGGTACTCCGCTCCCGCATCAAATACGCCATATTCAAACTGTCCATTCAAAGCAATGGCATAGTTGGCAGGTAAGGTCCACGGAGTGGTTGTCCAAATCACAAAGGCCACTGGTTTATCCCCGGGCAAAGAGGCGCTCTCTGGAGCATTTAAATAAAATTTGACATAAATGGATGGGCTTGTGTGGTCATGGTATTCCACCTCGGCCGCAGCTAAGGCTGTTTGTAGAGCCGGGCACCAGTAAACGGGCTTTTCGCCACGATATAAAATTCCATTGTCGAGAATTTTCGCCAAAACGCGGACCTCGGCGGCTTCGTATTCGGCATTCAATGTTAAATAGGGGTTTTCCCAGTCAGCAAACACTCCCAGTCGTTGAAACTGCGATCGCTGTTGCTCCACCCAGTGCAAGGCTTCCTTGCGACAAAGATCTCGTACTTGTTTGTCGGAGAGTTCTTTTCTCTTTGGTCCGAGCTTTTTAGTGACTTTTAATTCAATGGGCAGGCCATGACAGTCCCAACCGGGTACAAAAGCCGCCTGATAGCCCTGCATGTTTTTGTATTTAATAACAATGTCTTTAAGAACCTTGTTGAGCACATGACCCACATGGATATTTCCATTGGCGTAGGGTGGTCCATCGGGCATGACAAACTTCGGGCGCCCGGCATTTCGATCAAGCATTTTTTCATAGGTGTTTTGGTCTTCCCATTTCTTTAGTCGCTCAGGCTCTGTCTGAGGTAAATTGCCCTTCATGGGGAAGGCAGTATTTGGAAGGTTGAGGGTGTCTTTGTAGTTGGGGGTGTTGTCGGCGGCCACTGAAATCCTCTGTGGTAAAAGTCGGCAAAATCAAGCCTAGAAGCTATTCAGTTGCTGTGGGGCTGTCAAGTCTGCCTCAGGGGCTTTCATCAGGCGGGAGTATGCTTTTTAGGCTGTTAAAGCCTTGGGCAATCAGCATACGAATAGCTTCGGTTTCTGAGCTGAGGTTAAAGGCACTTTGAACCTTTTGAATGGCTGTTGTCGTTCGTTGATCGAAGTTAAAAGCACTGGCAGGTACAGGGGAGGATGCCGTTTTTTTAGGTGGCACTGGGGCGGGTACTTCACTGCGTGTTGACCTTGGAGGTTCAAAGTAACTCTCAGGCTTTGGCGAAGTGAGCTGCTGGGGTGGTGGCATGGCGGCTGTTGTCTGTGAGGGCTTTGTTGAAAAGGTGGAGGGCTTTTCGTCAACAAAGGCCGGGCGCGAGGGAATCCCCGTCCCCTGTTCTAAATCAGATGCTGAGGACCGTTGGGCCAAGCCCGCAAGATGTTGGCTAGAAAATCGCTCCAAGCCCTCAGCGAGCCCCTTCAGCTCTGTTTTAAATGCGGCTGAACTGGCAAGGTCTGACGTGAAATCACTCTGCATCGAAAGACGAGTTTGCAGATTGGCGCCTCGTTTAGATTGTAAGTAAAGGCCCACAAGATTGTCGGCCGAAGTGGCCAGTTCGCGCACAGATGGAGGTTGGCCCTTCAGCCATTCGTAGGCATCGGCCAGCACTTCTCGGGTATAGGCTTGAGGCGGTAAGGTTGTATTAGCCATGAGGCGAAAAAAATTACTAACAGATCACAAATACATCAATACAAATGCGCCGAGCGAGAGGGTATTTTTATAGGGGTAGTGTGTCATTCGCTGAGGTAAACGAGGCACGGCACATAAACGCGCGTTATATCAATCCATTAAAAAGACCAAAGTCAAAATAATGGTTGACTTGGTCTGCGCCACTTTTCGTTTTTAGACTTTCAAATGCGATTTATTGATCCGCGTAATCACGAGCCACGATTCCATATTTTTCAATCTTTCTAAGCAGTGTCTTTTTTGGAATGTTCGCATGCAGAGCGGTTTGATTAATTCGACCCTTAAACATCTTAAGGGCCTTCACAATAAATTCCCGTTCAAAGGCTTCTTTGTGGCGGTTGAAGTCCAAATTGTCGGTTTTTATCTGCACCAGATCCTCGGTTTCGCTTCCAGAAATAGGGGCCGTTGCAGCGTCACCATCGCCGTCGCTGTCTTCTGCCGAGGATGGCTTAAGATTTACAGCTGTGGGGCTTATGCCCGTCGCTGACAAGAATGATTCAGGAAGCGAACTTAAGTTAATTTGTGGACTGTCTTCTAAAATGAAAGCGTGTTCTATGACGTTTTCAAGTTCACGAATATTTCCGGGCCAATCATACTTTTTAAAACAAGCTAGTGCCTCTGGGGATAGGCCAGTGATTTTTTTATCATGTCGATCATTAAATCGTTTTATAAACATCCCTACTAATTGATCCAAATCACCTTTGCGCTCCTTAAGGGGCGGCAAAAATATGGGCATGACATTGAGGCGATAGTACAAATCTTCTCGAAAATCATTTTTTTGGATCATATCTTCTAAGGGACGATTTGTAGCCGCAATGATTCGCACATTTGTTTCTATTTCGCGGTTTGACCCTACTGGTGTAAAGACCCGCTCCTGCAACACACGCAGCAGTTTAACTTGCATCAATTGAGGCATGTCGCCCACTTCATCCAAAAATAGGGTGCCACCTTCGGCAAATTGAAATTTACCGATCTTACGTTGATCAGCACCGGTAAAAGCACCCTTTTCATGGCCGAACAGTTCACTTTCAAACAAATTTTCTGGTATGGCCGAGCAGTTAATAGCTACAAATTTTCCGGTTCTCTGTGCCGAGTTCATATGAATGGCGCGGGCCACGAGTTCTTTCCCGGTTCCCGAGGCTCCACGAATGAGTACGGGAGTTTGAACTTTCGAAAGTTTATTAATGATGTGAAACATTTTTTTCATCTGAGCCGTGTTACCAATAATTTTTCGCCCAGACTCCATAGTTAAAACAGGAGAAGAAAGGGCCACGTCAGAAATTAAACTGTGCGTGCGGAGGGCCTGGTCGACCATGTCCACAAGCTCGTCACCCTTAATGGGCTTTGAAACGTAGTCAAAGGCTCCTTCTTTAACGGCCTTGACCGCGTCATCAATGCGGGCATAGGCCGTCATGATTATGACTATTATTGACGGATCATGTTCTTTGATTTTTTGAAGTGCCTGCAAGCCATTCATGCGAGGCATATCCACATCCATCAACACCATATTATAATCATCGCTGGACTGAATTTTCTCTAGCGCGTTAACCCCATCAAAGGCCTCATACACCTCGAACTGGCCAGCCCCATTAAGGGCTTTTTTTACTGATAATCTAAGGCCAGCATCGTCATCGACGACTAAAACTTTTAACATGACTCCTCCTAAGATAAGTCCGTTGGCAATGACACGGTAAATGTTGAGCCATGCTGGGGCTCGCTTTCAACAGAAATAGTACCGTGGTGCAAATTTACAAAATAATTAGACAAATAGAGTCCAAGACCTGAACCTTTTATAGGTGAAATCTGAGCATCTTTGCTTCTATAAAATTTCATAAAAATATTTTCTTGTTCTTCTTTCGGAATTCCAACTCCCTGGTCAGCGACTTGGACTAACACTTGGCCCCCCATTTCTTCGGTGCTAATCAATATTTTTGATTCTTCAGGGCTATATTTGATGGCATTTTCAAGCAGGTTTGTAAACACTTGTCTTAACAGATCCTCATCCACTTTGATGCTAAATAGAGGCTCAAATTCAGTAATGATTCCTATGTTTTTCTTTTTTGCTAGGTAGTCGAGTTTTTCAATAATTGTTTTTAGTAAAGTGTTGATGTCCTTGCTTTTTAGCTGCAGGCGAATTTCCTTACTTTCGATACGGCTTAAGTTAAGTATAGAGCCAATAAACTCGTTCAACTCATCGGTGGATTTTTGAATGGTGTAAAGGGCTTCGCGCTGACTGTCGCTAACGGGCTGGGAATCCGTCATGACCATATGGGCCATGCCCTGTATGCGGGCGATGGGTGTTTTAAGGTCATGTGACATCATCTGCAAAAAATTGCTCTTAAGTTCTTCCACTTGTGTGAGTAAGGCATTCTTCTGGTAGTACTCCCAGCTTTTTCTATTTTCTATAATCAAACGGTAAGGAATAAAAAAGTAGTAACATACAAAAATAGCAATCAGGGGGTGGGTCATACCTAACCAAACGCCGGCGCTTGCAAATAACAAGTGCGACACGCCAATGAATATGGCCAGAGTGATGCCGAGAATAAGTAGTCCCTTTGCCGGTCGAAGCATTAAAACCACCATCACGGTGAGAAGAGAAATTAAGGCCGTAACTAAGAAATTAACCCACGCAGGCGGCAAAATAGGGGCTCGATTAAGAATGAATGTGTCAAGAACGTTGGCGTGATATTCAGCCAGACTCATGGCCGTCACATCACGCGAAAAGGGAGTAGTAATATAATCGTTAGCTTCTGCTTTAGTGTCTCGCCCAATCAGAACAATTTTATCGCGAAATCGGTCAGCGGGAATTTCATCATTCATCACAGAGAGAAAGCTTGCGGCTCGATAGGTTCCAGTGGGGCGAAAATCCACATAGGCCTGAGTGGTTCTCTTAAATTTAAATAGTCCGCCGTAGTCATCGGGCTGCAAGCCATTTACCGACGACGCCAGCGCGGCGTTCAGCACGGGTTCACCCAAAAATGAAAAAATCGCCCGGCGGGTCACGCCATCGTAGGCAAAGCTTCGATCATCACTTGTTTTTGGGGAAGACACCACTTTAAATCCATCGAGCGGGTACGGCAGTCGGTATTGGTCGGCTAATTCATCCTCCAGCAACATGGGATGGGCCATATAGACAGAAAACTCTTCAGCTACAGTTGTTAACTCTGCCAACTCCAAATCACTGCCGTGAATTTGACTGGGATCAACGACGTAAACCACGGCCCGCGGCTGGGCTTTGAAAAGTTTTGTTAGCAGCTTTCTGTGATCTTTGGCGTCGGGAATTCGCTCTAGGAGTCGCTGAGTGTGTTGGTCGATATTAATAATTTCAACGTCACCAGAGACGGGTGACGTGGGTTTAAGGCGAACTCTAAAGTCGTAAGTCAGCGCCTCGATGTTATCTACGCGAATTTGCGTTAATAACGCCGCAATTCCCAAAGCCAGGCCCACACGCAAAGCGTGCGGCAGCCATGGTTTTATGGTTTTGACAAACGACATTAAAGTTTTATTCATGCAAATCTCTTAAAGTTCAGGACATGCATGTTCAGCAACGGCATTTTGACGAAGCTGAGCGCGAGCACTGAGGTCTTTGTCTTTTTTCTTCGGAGTTTCTTTTATCTCAGGCTTTTCAGTTTTGATTTTCTTAACATGCTTCATTGTTTGTTCCTTTCGTTAAGGTCTTTAAATAATAATCAATGGCAGTGGCTGCCAAAAATCGAGATCGATTGCAAAAGTGGGGGTCTTTACCATGTTTGTCGCCAGTTTTGGTACGGTTGACAAACATACATCCGCCGCCACACAAATGTTTAGCCCAGCAGCTGTCACAGTGATTGAGTTCTATCAACGAGGGCGAGTAATGCTCAAGGGCCTTCTGGTCAATATGGTCAATCACACCCACGCGATCTTTGGCGTCGTTCATAAACCAGTTGCAGACGTGCAAGTCGCCCTTGGTGTCGGTTTGCAATAGAGACTTGCCAGCACCACAATAATTATGAGTTCTGGTTTTGGTCTCAAGCCGGGATAAGGGTCTTTTAAATTGATCAATGCGAACCAGCCCCATGAGGCCCTCTTCAGCAAAAGCGTGTTCGGCCACAGCCCGCATGCCTTCAACATAGCGGGGGCTAAAGGTCTCATCTTCATCGGAGGCCGCGTAGTTCAGATTCATACTGTCAAACTGAAAGGGCTGCAAAAATTGGTATGAACTCAGTACGTCGGTGTTGTGAGATCCAAAAACACTATTTACATGCAGGCCTCGAAGCCGATGGCGAACCTTTTGAATTTCCTTAAGGCCGTCAAGAATCAATTGGGTGGAGCTGCCACCTGTTTTCAACCGCCGAACTTTATCATTGGTTTCTGCAGATGCATCAAGGCTTATGGTCACGTTACAGTGAAGCTGCGCTAAAAGCTCCACATTTTCTGGAGAGAGCAGCGTCCCGTTGGTGACGATTGAAAATTGCAGTTTGATATTTCGTCCGGCCACTAAGAGTTGCGCAAAATGAGAGATTTCCCGAATCAGTTTCGGATAGAGTAGCGGCTCACCGCCCAAAAATCGAATTTCAAAAGACTCGTGGGCGGGGAGGTCGCCTAAAAGTCGACTGAGCTGACGGAAGACTTTGGTTGTATCAGCTTTCGGCACTCGAGCGCCGTAGGTGCCGTCACCATCAGCACCGCAATAGCTACACTTTAAGTTGCACACTTGTGCTATGTTAATTGAAAAGGCCCGAATACCTTTTGGAGTCTTAAGATCCTCAGTCTCGTTGCCAATTTCTTGGCTCCACTCATCGAGCTCATTTAGCGCTTCAGAGTTGGTTTCAGCAGCCATAGCTTGCCAAGCCTCTTGATCCAGTTCAGCCACGTCCAAGTTAAGGCGATGAAACCCCCAAATACGATGGGGTTCTGACTGAATGGCCAGAATGTTTTTGTATCGCCGAATTTCCATCAACGCTCCTCTATGATCAGGCAATAGAGCAAACGGGCTGCCAAGGTGTGGGATTTGTCTAAATGATAATAATTCATGTGATTTCAATGGGTTAACATTATTGTCGATGCGGCCAGGCTGGGCCATTCTGGAACTTTTTACACGACAGTGTCAATACTGGTGTCAATTTGCCCCTAAAGTTTAGTTGGCGGCGGATAAGATCCTGTTTTATTTGTTCTTTTTCTTTTGAGATTCGGCTTTTTCAGCGCGGGCCTTTTGTTCGGCGCTGCGGTCTTTTTTCATATCCCGACGATACACGAGGTAGGCCGTGCGCTGGCCAATTGTTTTTTCATTGTCTTCGTCACCTTCTACAATGGGAGCAGAGACTTTGATAATTAAGATACGGCCTTGGCGAGTCTTCACGCTCACAGTACCTAGGCTATTTGCATCTTCATATTGAAAATCTTCCGAGATTCTGGTTTGAGCATTTGAAAATACGCCCATGATATCCACGGTGCCGGGCTCGGAGACAGCTGCCCCAAGAGTGGTTTTGTTGGCGAGAGCTTTTTCAGCGTCGACCATAAGTTCAATAGATTCACCCACTTCGGTGTTTTTATCGTCGTTGACCAACATTAAAGGGGCTTTAAGGTGCAATCTGTCCAATAAAAAGTCTTCGGCCGTTGCGCTACTGTATTCAACCGACTGATCGTTGAGACCCAAGTTGTCAATTATGACATCATTGTTTTCGTTACGGGCCCGAACGAAGGTTAGGGCCTGTTTTAGAATCTCGTCTTTTGCCACTTCAGCTGTAGTGGTCTCTGAATTTGCGTTTTGCTTCACAAAATGAGTGGCCACATAAGATAGGTAGTAGGTGCCTTTGATGGAGTTATTGTCCCAGCTAATGTTTTCAGAAGGCTTTTTTCCAAGGATTCGGGCCAGTTTTTCTGCCATGTATTCGGGAGTGATCTGTACGGGGGTTTGATAAAGATGGGAGTCCGCTAAGAGCTCATCCATTTCTTGTATAGCCTCAGCCTCGTCTTTTTTCGTGGCCTGAACTGGCGTTTGCCCATCTCGAATAGAAGAACGAATCTGAGTTTTTCCCTTAGTGTCACCACAGCCAGACACGAAAGCCAGCAGAGCTAATGCAACCACGATTGATTTGTAAGAGAAGTTAAACATTTACGTTCCTCCAGATTTCCTGTGGTCCCGCAGGTTCAAGGATCATGCCTCATTCAAACCAAAATTAATAGGAGATGAGCAAAAAGTGGGTGTTGTTTCGGGCCTATTTTCGACGAAAAGAGCCCAAAAGTGTCACCGGATGTTATTAATTTTAAGTGTTGGAATTCGAATAGAACGCGGACTCTTGCAGCGGGATTTTTATTGTAGAGCTGCATTTTTACCCAAGTTTTTTGGTTCAATAATCCTCAACGCTGTTTGCAAGTTGCGATAAGTATCGCCACGTTACAATAGGTGCGAAATTGGCAAGTGTCACAAACCAGAAGTTTGTGGGGAGTGGTCCCCATTTCAGTCTGATTTTAGTGCTGCCAATGAACGAATAGGAACCTCAGTTAAAAGAGCATTGCGGTCTACAGGTGTGGGATTAACCCTTTCAACCCATTTAGTGAGTTGGCCGCGTGTTTTCAATTGAAGTTACCTATATTGTAGCGTATCAATATCGCAAACGGCCGGCGCGGGTACGGTAGGCCGAAAATTGGCACTCAAGTCGATTTCTTTGACAGCTCGTTCACATCAAGGCTCACTTATCGCCAAGAGAAATCAATAGAGGGTGGTACGGCAGCTGCAATAAAGGTCCAGGATGTTTAAATATTATGGAGAGACTATGAAGAGCTTAACGTTTCTTATATTAGGATGTGTTGTTACCGGGACAGTATCTAGCCCGACCTTTGCGGCCTCAGTGTCAAAAAAACAGGATTGTCAGCGACTCATTAAAAAGCAGTACCACGTGGTGGATGCCTACGACGTTTGGTTGAAAAAGCCTGGCATTGAATGGAATGCACCCGTGGCTTTAGAGCGCAATTATTTCGGCGTGATTGAGTCAGGGTATTTGGGCCAGCCGGGATTCGTATGGTCCATAAAGTTAGGGCAGACGAACTCAGGCGTCGATGAAATGTTAAGAGCAGCCAAAGAAATTGTAGAAAATCGGTCCTTTTACAATCGGTTAAATTCCAAGACTGAACTTAGAAGGCTGGTGAAACATTCTCTGTATTCTGTTGAAAATTCGCAGATAAAGGCAAAAGAAACAGTAGACAATGCTGTTCAATATATCGGTGACTCAGAGAAACCCGTCCGCGACAATCGTGTTCGCAACAAAGACAACGTTTACTCTGCACTCGAATGGGCCAACTTTTACTTGGCGATGACGGCAGACAATAGCCTTAAGTGGTTGGATATGAAGGCAATAGAGGCGCTGATCGAAAAAGCGGACACAGATGATGTAGGAAATGCCGTACGCACAATCGTTTATGGTCTGTATTTTAAAACTAACCGAGCCCTTGAAGCTAGCGATGTATTACCAACTGTGGCTTCCATGGTTCCTGGTAAAGAAAATCTTCTTATTTTAAAGGCTGTTTATCAGGCTACAAAATTGCAAACAGAAGACGCGAAGTTAGCCGTATTAGAAGCAATATGGAATACCTATTTTCATAACACTTACCCAACAGTTCAATATCCTCGACCAAAGCTGACAACCGAGCAGGGCGAGGAGCTGTCATTGGAACAGTACATTCTTTATATAAGCGGAAAGCCTTACTTGTCGGAAACAGCGGAAATTCAGAGTATGGTGAACAATTTTGGCTATAGATCTTGGAGTGAGATTTTCCGGATTGTAGACTAATGGACCACTTCATCTTGGTTTTGCGGAAGTGATGACCGGGTTTCCCCAATGACCCCAGGGAGGGAGCCGCCGCAAAAAGCTTCGGACATGCGTTCGGCAGCGGCGCTCACTTTGTGAGCACCGCACCAATCCGAACTTGTTTTTGCGGCGGCTCCCTCCCTGGGGTCATTGGGGAAAGTGTTTCATTGTTCGGGGTAGGGGCACTGTGGTTTTGGGCTTTTGGAAAGCCTTTGGGTCGGTGGTTGAAGTTTGGTTTGGATACGATAAAAGAGAGTTGTACTTACTAAAAATAGGGGGTTTTTAATGAAATCAGTTTTTCTAGCGTTGTTTCTGCTGTTTGTTGGTCATGTTTCGCTTGCAGAAACACTCGATGCTTCAATTGTGGTTGTTGATATTCCTGATGGTTATCACGTTCGAGTTGCTTCAACTTATTTGGCTACCACAGACCTCGATGAATGCAAACAGGGCCGTTGGGATGATGACGGCAATTATCGATTGGTGCCTATTCGTATTTTCGATGTAGAGGCCAATCAAACCGTCCACAATCACTTTGTGATGAGTGGTCAACGGCCTGGATCGGATTTTAAAGAGAGTGGCAACTGCGAATTCAAACGGTTAAATAGCCATCTGTCGGTATATACGTCGCGTGAACCCTCTTATAACGTGGTCGATGTTATAACTGGTGATGGCGACACGAGCGGTGACGTTCAAGCTGTAACCTGTTGGAAGGCTAATTTGGGCGACCATGGGTCTCAGATTGCCTGTGTGGGTGATGTTGTTTTGAACCCATCGGGCTCGGCTCTGGTAAAAGTGGAAATAGAATAAACAATTTGGTGAATGCCTGCCTCTGAGATTTGGTTTTTTCGAGGCAGGTATTTCATTGAATAGGGCTTTGGTGGCGTCACCTCAGGTAGCGTTTCAGGGGCCCCGAATCCTTCGCCCCACAGCAATTCATCTTGGGTGTTTTAGGTCGCAGGGGGCCATCGAAAACCCTACTGGACCATGGCACCTCGGCCTTGATCGTCCGCCAATTTTCAGATTTTATTTTAATGGAACAATAATATCGAGCTGTAGTGTGGGGCCCATTCGGTCTTGAAGCATGGCCAGTTCGTTTTCATCTAGTTTGCAGGGCTCAAGGCATCTTGCCCGTCCAAAACTGGCATCGATATCGATATCTCGTGCGTCGCCAAAAATAGCCTCAATGGCTCGGGTTTTAAGGTCGCGCCCCGTGCTTTCCCTTAACAGCGACAGGTCAGAGGGGGCCCTGTTAGAGGGAGATGACTTTTTTTCGGACGTTTCAATGTCTCTCAACACCGTGTCCATATCTAAATTGACTTCGCCAGGGTGTGCAACAGCAATGCTTTCTATGTCGGGGTCAATGGATGGGCATTCGTCCACATTTTTATCAATGATTTCGCCTTCTTTGAGAGTGACACGGATTTCAATAAACCCGTGGGAACACGCGTTTGTCTCAGCCCCATATGTATTTGAGTAAAATAGACTGAGTGTTATTAAAAATGTAAGCTTCTTGAACACAAATCACCTCTTATTTGGTCCTACATGACTCCAGTTGGATCCATTACAATTCTTGCGCCAATTTGGGTGCAAATAGAGTGACCTCTAGGAAGAGGGATGGACGTATTGATTATAAGTGGGGTGACAATTGTCGGCCTAAGTTACTGGCCAAAGGTGGGTTCGTTTCCCGTGCGAAAAATGAGGGGAATATCTTGTTTAAGCTCATTTTCTTCGAGATTCGGAACAACCATCTGGAGATCATTGGGAGAGTAAAAATACTGAGTGGTTCCTTCGGGCCATTTGAAATCTTCAGGCGGATACCGAGTGGCATAGCTTTTCATAAACTCAGCCCAAATGGGAAGTGCCCCAGAGGCTCCGGTTAGACCATGAGGAGTATTGTCGTCGTAGCCAACCCAGACGATTGTGAGTACGTAGGGCGTGAAACCCACAAACCAGGCATCGCGCGTGTCACTGGTTGTACCTGTTTTGCCAGCAGCGGGATGTTGAAAACCGCGCCATTGCACACTTCTGGCTGTACCCGTAAGCATTGTTTGTTTGAGCATGCCAACCAGTACTGCAGCCGAGGGAGCCGCCACAGCAGGTTGTGACCGCTCATCATGTTTAAACAGATTTTGTCCAGCCATGGACTCAACACTTGCAATGTAATGAATGGGTTGCCGGTTTCCAAAGTGGGCGATGGTGCTGTAGGCCTGCGCAACCTCCCAGGGGTACAGTTCATAAGCGCCAAGGGTGAGTGCGGGTAAAGGATCAATCGGCGATTGAATACCCAGTCGTCGGGCCACATCAATGATATTGGTAAGGCCAACAGATAACCCGAGCTGAGCCGTGGGTATATTTATAGAATTTTTAAGGGCAAAAAACAGAGGAACGTTGTCGCTATACTCATCTGAGTAGTTTTTAGGGCTCCACGATTGCCCTTCGTATTCATAGGTGAAGGGTTGATTGGGGAGCAAAGTCAGAGGCGTATAGGAGGAGCCCTCAGGCGAGACGCTTTCAAGTGCTGTTAAGTAGACTATGGGTTTCATAATTGAGCCCACTTGTCGGTGAGCATCTAATACTCGGTTGTATTGGGTGGTTTTGTATTTTCGTCCTCCGACGAGAGCAAGAATTCCGTTACTTTTCAAATCCACGCTTACTAAAAGGGCCTCAAGATCTTTGCCCTGGTCTTTGTATTTCGAAAGAGCCTTACTGGCTTCTAGTCGTTCCACTTCTTTCAGCACAGTTGTTTGCGCCACCTCTTGGGCCTGTTGGTTGAGAGTGGTGAACACACGAAGACCTTGATTTTGATCAATTTTCAGTCGCCCCAGTTCTCGTTGCACGGCTTGCACAAAATAGGGGGCTGGGTCGCTGAGTGTTCTCAGGCTCTTTTTCGGCAAAGGGGCCTTGTTGGCCTCTTCAAACTGAGAAGAAGTGATCATGTTGAGCTCAAGCATATCTCCTAATACTTTATTTCGGCGTTTGATTGCGGCATCGGGTTTAGAAAAAGGGTTGTAGCAGCCCGGGCAGTTCACAATTGCTGCAAGCAGTGCGCACTGATCGAGCTCCAGATTTTCTAGTGGTCTATGAAAATAGTGTTCAGAAGCGGCCCCAAAGCCACGAACCTGAAATGGACCATTTTGGCCCATGTAGATCACATTGAGATAATTTTCTAAGATTGTGTCTTTGCTTACGTAGGACTCGAGAATTAAAGCCATAAAGACTTCTTTTATTTTTCTTTTGAAAGTTCTCTCTGGCGTTAGAAAATAGTTTTTAATGAGCTGTTGGGTAATGGTACTGCCCCCTTGGGCGATGCGGCCGCGTAAAATATTGCGAAGGGCAGCTCGAATCATGCCACCAAAACTCACTCCACTGTGTTCTAAAAAGTTTCTATCTTCAATGGCGGTCACCGCCTGCAGACACTGAAGAGGAGTAACATCCACCGACACAATTCGCCGCAAAATCGGTTTGTCGCCGTAAAACTGGGCAAAAAGTTGTGGGGGCAGAGTGATTAATTCATTCTGCTGAAAGGGTTCCCCACTAAACAAA
Organism: Pseudobdellovibrionaceae bacterium; assembly: GCA_023898385.1. NCBI lineage: Bacteria > Pseudomonadati > Bdellovibrionota > Bdellovibrionia > Bdellovibrionales > Pseudobdellovibrionaceae > Pseudobdellovibrionaceae bacterium. The sequence goes on from CP060220.1 coordinate 3,072,802, forward strand.
TGAGTGACCGTGTCGTTGCCTGTCCAGGCCAACAAGTAGGTCTGAGATTTTCTTTGGGGGCCAAAATCTCGCTTTCGGGTTTTTAGAGCTAGACATGTGGTGACATCAGCGGGCAACGCCACACTGAGATGGCTCTGACAGAAATCAAAGGGCCAGAGCGAAAAATCTTTTTCAAAGAGTTTTTGATCTGGAGATCTTTGCCTGTAGTTCTGCTCACGAAGATAAGCAATTAAACTTTCGATTTGAAGCTTCTGGCCGCCAACAACGGATTCTGGGGCCGAGAAAATTTCAAGAGGAGGGACAAACCAATTGCCCGTCATCCTCTCCTTCATATCTTGGTGAAGGGTGAAAACCCAAATGACAATGGCAACGAGGCACAGAAGCACACCGATAGCAGAATATAAAATATAGGGTTTCCATTTTTGCCAAAACACGATGCATGATGATAGGAAACAACTCACGCAGTGTCAAAGAAGGCCACGCAAATACATTTGAAACCCCATTAGGCGGCAGTGGCCCAAGAAACTTGACTTCGGAGCAAAAGATTCGGTTAATCAAAGCATGAAGCTCAATGACAAGCAGATTCAAAGGTTAGTGACTACCGTATTTAAAGACTTAAAAGCTAAGGACTTGATCCAATTTAAACAAAAAGAGGACAAAGTTTACGATCGGGCTGTGGAAATAGTCAGAGCCGATTACCATCGCGAAGTGCTTCTTGATGAAGAGGTGAACAAAATGATGGATCAATTGGAGCGACAAAATCCTGGGCAGTTTGAGCGTTATAAGATGTTTCCCATGTTGAAAAAACGCTTGGCCAAAGAAAAGGGGATAATTCTTTGATTTCTGAAGATCGACAAAATTACTTAGCGTTTATTATTACTGACGGTTTATGGAAAGACGATTTGGTGGATTACGCCGATGACGATGTGGTGATTCGAACGGCCCGTCAAGCTGTTGCCAAATACAATCAAGAGTTGATCGAAATAGATACCAAAGCCCGACAAATGGTGGCTTCATTAAAACGAAATGTACAAGAAGGCTCACCTGAGTGGGATGTCATGTACAAAAAATACTTCGAAGAAGAGATGCAGCGCCGATCGGGCTAACTGTAAATTTATTTTTTAAAATCGCATTGAGATGTTCCGCCGCTCAATAATAAATGGCGTGTTTTGCTGCGGGAAGTGATGGCCTTAAACGCCCTAATTTTATAATGTATTGTAACGTATGGCATCCAGCCCTTTTCATTGACTCGGAATTCCAGAATGCTAGTCTCGACCATCACAAAAGAGGTGAGTCTATGAAAAAAACTGCTGTATTTACAGGCATTTTGACCTGCATTTTGGGTTTTGGCTCGGGCGCGATAGCTGGCGATCTCGAGTGGTCGGGCACCTATCGCATTGAGGGTCTTCACATCAACAACTCTGAGCTGTCGTCAGACAACAGAGAAAAGCAATATGGTCTGCATCACCTGGTATTAAAGCCTAAAATTGTGGCGGCTGACGGCCTCACTATTTTTGGTCGATTTGATCTTTTTAACAATGGCACTTATTCAAGCGGTCAGCTGGGACAGTTTTTTGGAAATGGCATTGGAGCAACTCCATCCACTTATGTAGATAATTCGAACGTTCTTTCTGAAACCCAATCGCCAGAGTCACTAGTAGTCAGTCACGTTTATTTCACATATGTGCAAGAGTGGGGTGCATTGATTGCAGGTCGTGCTCCTCTGCATTTCGGATTGGGGATGACCCACAATGCCGGGCAAGGTGAGTTTGATCATTGGCTCGATACCAGAGACCTTGTGGGATACAAGTTGGTGATGGGTAACCTTTATGTATTGCCCATGCTTGGCAAAGTGAGTGAAGGCGCCAGCATCGACACCAACGATGATGTCACGGATTACATGGTTCAGGCCGCGTATGAAAATCCAGAAACGGATTTGGCTATGGGTGTTTTTTATCAGCGGCGAGAAGCGGCACGGGCGGGCAATGATGCTCCAGCAGATGCTGTGTTTGGCGACACCGGAAGTGTTGTGGCCGATCAATTTCGTGCAGAATCAATTAACGTGTACGTTAAGAAAGAATTGGAAGACCTAACTTTCGGCGCTGAGATTGGTCAGCGCAATGGCACAAGTGGAATATTGAATTCATCGAGCGACAAGGTCAGTATTAGCGGTCTTGGCGTTGCTGCTGAGGCGGAGTGGCGGCCCAGTCAGTCGCCTTGGGTGTTTGGTGCTCGTTTTGGATGGGCATCTGGTGATAACCCATCCACGACGGACTCGATGGAGGGCTATTTCTTTGATCGAAACTATGAAGTGGCGTTGTTGATGTTTAATCATACTTTAGGCCGGGAAAATTTTCTTCAAAGTAACTATGTGGGTGGCGGACCGAATGTTACTGGTGTGAACGCACAGATAAAAACACCTGATGTCGAAACAGTCACCAATGCCGGCTATTTGGCTCCGTATGTGAATTATGCATGGACGGATCAGTGGCAATTGCAAGGTGTGTTTGCGACAGGAGTACTCAATGAAGTGGCTAACGATGGAAGTAGCGCCATGGGATTTGAGATTGACTTCAACTTATTTTACAGGCCGAATGAAAGAATGAGTTGGGTTAACCAATTCGGTTATTTTTTGCCGGGTGACGCATTTGCGGGGGGAACTAGCAATTATGACGTGAAACCGGCCTTTGGATTTGTGACAAAGGCTGCCATCAACTTCTAAGAATAGCATTTTTGTTAAGCATCTTGATTTTCAGCGTTGATGACACAAGTTTTGACAACCAGAAGATGGCGGTTGCAGGGCCCAGGGGGAAACCCCTGGGTTTTTTTGTGAACCTTTGCTAGTCTTCAAAATATGAGAACATTCAAGATTATTTTACTGTTGGTGATTGGTTTTCCTTTTGGGACCTCACGGGCTGCTGTGGACCCGTTGTCTGGAGCTCAAGTACACCATCCTGACACTTGGAACAAGTTTTATACATATGTTCCTACAAAAGAGGACTATGCTCTTGAAATTGGCTCTATGTGGGAGCGAAAAAACCTGTATTGGTTGGGGGCCCTCGTAGGATTTCACACCGGGACCTGTCCTTTTGCCAGAATGCGAGACTGTCAGAATTACGTTGATATCATTGCCGGTGCGGGGGGGAGAAACGGTCTGAATTCAAGGTTGATGTTGGCCTCCCTTCGGTTTCAGTTTGTGAATTTTCCTTCTTCCTACTCGCCTTTGGCGAGGGCATTCGTCGGTGGTATTCACATTCGCGACAGCGAGATGGATCGATCCAATCGATTTAACGTTGTTTATGGCTTCGGCTTTGGCGTGACCACTTCTGTGCATCAGCGCGTGGATTTGAAGACAGAAGTGCGCATTGGGCATGGCGACCAACTTTGGAGCCAGGTGTTCTTATCAGCCAATGTAAAAATTGATAAGTGGATCGACTACTTCGCTGCCCAAATCAATGAATTCAGTAGGGACACCACCGGCGTGGCCAAAGATGCTTTTAAGTCGACCATTGAGTTGCCTGGTGACTTGGCAGATCGTATTGAAAAAACAGTACAGGGCCAAAAAAAGAGCCCGTCTGAGGCGGACCAGACGGGCTCTGAGAGCAAATAAGTCGCTTCGTTTCAACTAACCACGAAGAGAGCGCGAGGTACGAACGGGAACAGCTGTCGGTTGAGTGTATCCATTAGAATAAGGTCGCGGGTTGTAGTAATTCGCAGGTTGTGAATTGGCATAGGGGTTAATCCCAGGGGTTCGAAAATCATAGGTGCTTCCGTTATAGGTGTTGTAGTAGTTGGGGCCGGCGCCACTGTAGTTATTCATGCTCGCAGGCTGTTGCATGCCAGGAGCCGTCGTGTTTACGCCATAGCCATTACCAAATGGGATTTGTTGCATCGTCGATGATGGAATACCGCCCGGGCTATAGAAGGTTCTTGAGCCACCCAAGCCTCGACCCGGCACAGGTCGTTGTTGGCCACTTTGGATCAGATTTTGCCCACGGTTGGCGGGGGAGTATGTGGATCGGTTGTCCGGGTTGTAATTGCTGTCGCCCGGGGCAGGCACATATTCATTTTGAAACCGGTCGCGTCCATTTCTAGGGTCAGTGACGGTTTCATCAGGGTTTTGGTATCCGCTATCTGGGGCCACGCGACCCAAGAATGTCTGAGGTTTCTTTTGGGCTTCCTCAATCTTATTGACGATCATTTGTCCGATTCCTGATCGGCCATGATAGGTCTCAACTTGTCGCTTGAGGTTGTCCATTTCGTAGTACATGGTCCAAACTTCATTGGAGCCTGAAGGCAAGTTAGCGTATTTAGGTACGTTGGCCAAAAGATACTGACTGACTTTATCCAAATAAGCATACTGATTTTTCAGCTCTTGGCTAACGCCATCAGTGACTCGAATGTTAAGGCCCATCTCTACAGCGCGTTCTCTAATCTTCTCATCGGGCGAGAAAAATAGATTTGGCAGCTCGTTATTCACGTCGTTCAAGAATGTTTTATAGCGAGGGTCTTCAATGTCCATGACAGAAAGTTTTTCGGCTTGGCACTCGATACGATCGATTTTCTTTAAAGATTTGCCATCTTCGTCTTCTTGACACCAATCAACCTTCTTTTGACGAGCCAGTCTCTTCTTTTCTTCTTCTTCGTCTTTCTTTTTCTGTTCTTCTTTTTCTTGCTGTTCTTGTTGAAATTGTTGGTCTAATTTTTGAGCTAATTCTTTGCCAAGTTCATGGTAGTAGCGAAACTGGGTTCCTGCACCGCGCTTGTATGACTCCCTATAAGAGTCACAAGAATCACAAGTTCCAGCCACAGTGATGTCCATGGTCTCTACTTCTTCATAATCTGAATCAGTGAGTTCGTCAGGGGTTTTTGTTCGAGCACGTTCTTTAACAACCCAGGTGCTGCCCTTTGTGATTTCGTAGGTGTAAGTTCTGGTCTTACTATCTTTGGTGATTCGCACTTGACAGCTAGAGTCGGTGTCTCTGTTACACTCGGGGTTGTCAGAGCTGGTCATCTTTTGAAATTCGATGGTCTCGCGCCGCTGACTGGGTTCAATGCGCTGTGGGCGAGTTAATTTTGGTTTTTCCGTAGCCTCTGAAGCAAAGGTCAACGAGTTGGACTCGCTAATTTGCCAAGATAAGTTCATGGCCATTGCCGCCATTAACATTAAAAAGAGGTTCCGCCTGTTATTAAAGCTTGTAGCTTTCATTTTTCATCCTCCGTTTTCAGCTCCACCTTATATATGTGGGGCCACGGTTAGTTCTTCTCAATAGATTATTATCCAATATGCACTCCAGTTTTTGGCATTATATAAGCACTTGAAATAATTAAGTATTCTTGGTCTCACGAAGAATCTTCTCTATTTTCAAATCGTGGACTAGGTTGACAACAGTCTTTTCACCCCAGGGGAAAGCTCAGATAAATTAGGAGGTTATCAGCGTACAAAAGGTAGACACTGAAAATGGGGTGATACCGACATTTCTTGTCACTTTCTTTGTGAAATGCCGGTGACGAATGCCCTAGGGTGTTTTATGACCGGCCTATGAAGTTTCATTTTCCCATGCTTGAACCGCCACCGGGTGTTTCCAATCAATCCTGGAGCGATTGGCGGTGGCAATTTAAATCAGCACTGCAATCCAAATCAGATTTTGAAGGTTTTTTTAATCTTTCAGATGAAGAATTAGCTGGATTTTCCGGGCTTGATCAATTGTTTCGGGTGCGAGTGACGCCGTATTATGCTGAGCTAGCCCGGCAGTCAAAATATTCAAGCCAAGATCCTATTCGAAAAATGCTTCTGCCCTCAGGAAGAGAACTCGCCCCGGGCTCTCAGCAAATGAGTGATCCGCTTGGTGAGAACCAACACAGTCCTGTGCCTCGAATCATTCATCGCTACTCCGATCGGGTGTTGTTCTTGGTCACAGATTTTTGCAGCGTCTATTGTAGGTACTGTTTAAGAAAGCACTTTACGGCCCATGATCAAGTCATGGTGCGAGGTGAGGAATACGAAAACGCCCTTTCGTACATAGCTTCAAAAAAAGGACTTCGCGAGGTCATACTTTCAGGCGGCGATCCTCTCACGCTCGCAGATGCCCCGCTAGAAAAGATACTGAGCGATCTTCGAAAAATTGAACACATTGAAATTATTCGAATAGGCACTCGCATTCCGGTGGTGGCTCCACAGCGAGTGACAAAAGAATTAGTAGAAATGTTGAGAAAATATAAACCTGTATTCATGATGACTCATTTTAACCACCCTCGCGAACTCACAGCTCAAGCTGCGGAAGCGCTATCGCAGTTGGTAGACCACGGTGTGCCGGTGTTTAATCAAATGGTTTTGCTCAATGGCATCAATAATCACCCAGCCCTTGTTCAGGCGCTATCGCGAAGGCTTTTGTATTTGCGAGTAAAACCTTATTATATGTTTCAGTGTGATCCTTCAGAGGGCACAGACCACTTGCGAACTTCTGTGGACGAATCACTAGCCATACAAAAAGAGCTGTGGGGTCACTTATCCGGCCTTGCCATGCCTAACCTCTCACTAGACATCCCAGGAGGAGGCGGAAAGGTGGGACTTGTGCCCCACTTTGAACTCACAAGTTCACCGAACGAACGCCACTACCGCGGCTGGGATGGCAGAGAGGGCAAATACATCAACCCCCCAAAAAACACCAGCATCCAGCCATCGGATGTCGACGAATACTCTCCAGAGTGGGAGTTAACTAAGTGACGGTCACACCGCTTCGAAAAGGCCATGATGCGCCGATCCTTGTTGCGCCGTAGTTTCGCCAACGTTTTGGCGACCACTGGGATTTCGCTGAAACTCTGTTTTTAGCATCTGAGAATTGCCGGCAGCAATCAACTAAATGACTTCTGAGGCGATGACGAATTTATCTACAAAACCAGTAATTTCCTGGTGGGACAACGGTCTTTGCTCATTGGGTTTCCGTGTAGGGAGTATTGCAGCTTCAATCAGTTCACGAGGCCAGATCAAATTCAATTTTCTCATACTCAACGATGGGAACTTTTACTGTAACTTCACCCTTTTTTTGTTCTTTGATTTTTACAATTCCGTATTGTTCAAAAAAGCCAATGAGTTTAGCAATATTTGACGGGTCTTTATCTAAAAGTTGAGCCAAGTCGTAAACCGATTTAGGTTTAAGTTGTCGGATCCAAAGAAGAACGGTCATGTTTTTAACAAAGCGATTGAAATCCTTTGGATCTGTAAAGGACAGGTGGTATTCCGGATGCTTCTTCTTCCCAGCCTTAATATCCTTAGCCGCAGCAATAAAGTTCTTAAGCGAATCATCCGTCGACCTAAGCGAAACAATTAATTTTTTCTTCATATCGAAACTCCTAAATGCTTTAAACAAAAAGACTTAAAATCTTTAACTAGAATTTCAAGACTAATAAAAACATAGCCAAACTCTAAACCATCCAGGTGGACATGATGTCCTTTTGGGTGGTGATTATCCATCAAAACCTTCTTGCCAGTTCTTGCTTCAACAAGAATCAGGCTATATTTGTAACCCTCTGGGAAGCGAAACAGATCTTTTGTAGGAACTTTCCAGATGGACACCTCTAAAATGAAGGCCTTTCCAATGTACTGCTTTTCGTAGTAGAGTTGCTTGGCTTTCATATTATAAGTATGACCATCAAACAGAACGAATGTCAATTTAATGGTAAAAAATAACCATTAAATGACTGCATCGTCAGTTTGGTTGTTTTTAAATGGCTTTAATTTAGTTATCAGTTTCAGTTTCCCTTTCCCTTTCGTAATTTGAATACGATCGATTCCTGCGGTGGCTAATTTGGCCAAAAAACCAGTAATTTCCGGTTGAGATAACGGTCCTTATTCATTTTCTTGGTGACTTGTGTTTTTGCATTAATACGAACAATAGCTAAATAGAGTCCAATAGCATTTTCCAATACCAATTGAACCCAATTAGTGTACCAGCTGAGTATACTACGGTATTTCCCGCAAAAATCTTGCCATTGGTTGATCGAATAACTCGCACTGGCATACATTGCGCCCCATAGCCCTCTCCCACAATGGGACATGGCGATGTGGCCAGTTGTTGAAATTGTGACGACCTAACGGTGGGAAGTTAGATCCTCGAAAATTTGAATCACTTGTTGAAACAACGTCTGAGTATGACTGTTGATATAGTTTTGAACATTTGCATCAAACAAGTATAGCCCAGCACCTCCGGCGGTGGCCGTGGCAACTACGCCTTGGGCGATGTGTGTGTTTCTGGAGTATCGCTTTAAAATCTGCATCCAGTCCGTAAAATCCCAGGTGTTAAATGTCAGATACAGCTCTGGTTCGCCACGTCGATGCAGTTCGTAGGCCACCTTGAGTAACTGGAGGGCATTTTGATAACGCAATATCAGGGCCTGATTTCTTTTTTTGAAGTTTTCCGGGCTGTCTGATGAATATTGCTCAAGTATGTTGGTGGTATCTAAATAACGTTCAAGATCAACCAAACCTAATTGCAATTCGTCAATGCTGTGATTAATTTCATTTACTGTTGTGGCTATATTGCCAACGGAACTTTGCTGGCCGTACATATCAGCAAACTTTTTGATAAGATCTTCAGCTGTGTTCAAGGTTTTTCGAAAGGGTTGTTCGTTGTTTCTCATTTTTTCGGCTTCTTCTTTTACTTCGTTTAGGCCATAAACAAATCGATCCCCGGTGTCATAGGAGCCAGAGATATGATCTTCAAAAGTGGGGTAAACAGTCCGATCTCTATATCTTGTTTCGTAGCGAAATTTTTCTCTTCTTTGGGTCTTGCCTTGGCTATCTTTGTATTCTTCATATCCGTCGGAAACTCTGACCGTATATCTTTCTTCCACTGTATAGCTCACATTTGACTGAGTGTTTGTGATATCAAGATAGGTTGCCTTTGTTCGTGCCACACGTCTCTTGGTGGCTCCAAATCGAATCTGCAGTTCGGAAGTTGGATAGCCATCCTCATCACGCTCCTTTTGCCCTTGGCGTAGTCGAGCCTTGTCTAAGATTTTATCCAATTGGTCTAAGGCCCGAAGATTCATGATGTCAAAATCTGCTCCGGCGGTTTCGAGGTTAATACTCTTAGCGCGTCTATAAGTGGCCCGAACATCTATTTCTTGGATGTTGGGTGCATTGTCTGAGTGAAAAGTTGGTCCAAAAACATTTCGCATTTGATCTACTAAGTTTTGAATGTCTGGGCGTGAGTCGGTCAACAAGTCGATGAGGTCATTTTGCTCATCGTCAGTTAATGCGAGTTCTTTCGCCTTGCCCAATCCTTCTTGTACCACTATTCGATCCACTGCCACGACCCGATCGATTTGGCGTTCAAATGTTTGCACGACTCGTATTATTTCCTGGACTTTGTAAAAATGGGGGTGAAAAAAACGCGTGATGCTTTGCCATTTGCGACTGAAAAACCCTTCACTAAATGGATTTCCTTCGTATTCTTTTTGAGCTGCATCGATAAGGTTTCTAATGGTTCGATAAAGTGTATAGTGGAGGGTTGTGGCCGAGGTGCTCGAGTTTACATACTCGATATGTCCATCGAGACTGTTTTTAGGGTTGAATCGGGGATTTGTTAGAATCTTATTTATAACATAGGTGGCATTAGCCAAATAGAAAAGGCCTGGGAAGCGTTCATTGAGTTCCAAAAGGTCGTAAACCACAAACTCTAACTCTGGAAACTCCAAAAATGTTTTTTTGAGCCCCTCATTAACCTGGCCCGTTCGAATCTCTTGGAGTAGCTCCGCCGTATTGGAGTGTTTTAAATAGCTAACTATCTGTTGTTGTTGATTTTGATTGAGTGAATCAAAAAATGCTTTGAGTCGATTTTTTTGATTCTGAGTGAGGTGTTGGTCGGACCGTGAAATAGCGTTGGTTGAGGGGTCAAGCATATCTCCACAGCGAGAATCAGAGCCAAAGGCCGCAACCTTTAGGAAAATCAAAAACAACACACTAAAATAAATAATCGCTTTCATATGAGGTTACGCCACTCGCAAATCTTGTGCCAGCTCAATGCGAAAGAATGTCAGGCAACGCGTTGATGTTGCTGATGAAAAATTCAGGCCAAGGTCAAAAGATGATGATGGATTTAACAGCTCGCAAAAATTGGCACTTTTCAATAAAAATCTGGATTGCAGATTCCAAATTTTTTACTGGCAGGGATAATGCATGAAAATCGTTTTAAATAAGCCGCCGGTTACTAGAACGCAATAGTAGTCAGCAGATAGCATATGAGGGTCAATTTTGGGCAGTTTTAGTAAAACATTGATAGCACTTACGAGGATTTTATCGGTTCTAATTTTATTGAGCCCATTGGTTGCAATGGGCGGCGCCCGCGACGAAATTATAGGTGCCATAGACAGTTCCCTTGTTATTCATCCTAGTGTGACCTACTCGGTTGATCCGACTATTGCCCGTTGTGGTGAGTTGTACCCCAACGGTTGGAGCCAAAAGGTGGATCGAGTTGTAGAGGCACCTTGTCGAGATGATTACAATTTAGAAACAAAAGGCAAATACACCTTGTTCAAAGAAAACGGCCGGCTGGGAATAGAATTTTCAATTTATTTTCACTATACGGGTGAGTTGGAGAATTTCGAAAAAGCAAAGCTGAGATTAGCTCAGTCCCTGGAATGCGTGGGTCTGTTTTTTGAACGATCTGGCTTTCAGTTTAGAATCAACTATGAAGTAGGCATGGGAATGTGGGGTAGATTTTTTGGGGACAAAAACTATGATGTTAAAGTGAATCTGATTGATTCGGGTGCGGCAGAAAAATATAGCTGGCCGCTCTACTCTCAAGGGGGAAAGGGGTTTAAAACATCTCTCCCATTTTCAAAAATGTGTGCCTTACACATTCACGAGCTTTTGCACCATACAGGGCTACATGACACTTATCCCATTTATGAAGATATATCTGTTCAAGATAAACATCTATGCGACGGTCGCCAGCGAGTCGAAGATCTGACTGATATAATGAATAATGCGTACGTGACCCACAAACCGCCATTTGTATTTTTAATGCCCTACGCCATCCAGACGATTCTAGAGCCTGTGTGCAGGTAAGTGTACCGAAACTCTAGACCCGCTCGAGCCGGGCATATTTTGCCACAAATTTTTTCGCAGTTCGGTCTTGAAACATCACACTGACTTTTTGCATGTCGCCGCTTCCTTCTACGGCATAAATGGAGCCAACACCGAAGGTGGGGTGCCGCACTCGCATGCCTTTTTCGAAATCTGAGGGCTTGTGTGAGTTGGGATCATCTGAAAAATCCTCATATCTCGGCATGGAATCAGCAAAGTCATCAAAGCCGGACGAGCTGGTTTTACGTTCGTACCCTGGCGAGTTGACGCCGTACTTCTGTAGAAAACGGGGGCGAGACATGGCAGAAGTGCGTTCCACATATTTTTCGGGTATTTCATGAAAAAACCGACTGGGTGGATGTTGTTGTTCTTGGCCCCACACCCGGCGGTTGCGAGCGTGAGTCAAATACAAATGTTGTCGGGCCCGGGTCATGCCTACGTAGGCCAAGCGTCGCTCCTCTTCCACATCATCATCGTCATCTTGAAAAGAGCGAGCACTGGGAAATAGGCCTTCTTCCATGCCCACAATAAAGACCACCGGAAACTCGAGGCCCTTAGAAATGTGAAGAGTCATCAGGGTCACTGAGGTTTCGCTTTCATCCATTTGGTCCACGTCAGAAACTAAAGCCATTTCTTCTAAGAAATTTTGTAGGGTGGCGTCTTCACCTCGCTCTTTTTCGAATTGTAAAATGGCATTGTTAAATTCTTCTAAGTTGTCAATGCGCGCACTAGCCTCGGGAGTGTCTTCAAGCTTTAGTTTTTCCACGTAGCCGGTTTCATCTAGAATGCTCAAATACATTTCATTCAAGGACATGTGGTTTACGTTGTTACGAAGTCGCTCCATAAGGCTAAAAAATTGCCCAAGCTTGTTTCTTGCGCCCGCGTGTACCAATTGACTTTCAATAATTAGCGGCAGCGTTTCATAACTGCTTTTGTTTTCGGATGTGGCTAAGTTTTCTAGGCGCTCTACTGTGGTTTTGCCAATGCCTCTGGCGGGTACATTGATAATTCGTTTGAGTGCCATATCGTCAGCCGGGTTGAGTGCCAGTCGCATGTAAGCTATTACATTTTTAATTTCCATTCGATCATAGAACTTGAGGCCCCCAACAATTTTGTAGGGCAATGAGGAAGCGCGCAACTGTTCTTCAAGTACTCGCGATTGGGCGTTGGTTCGATAAAAAATGGCAAAGTCCTCGTAAGAGTAACTTCCGGTGTTCATTAAGTCTTGAATTTTTTTGACCACAAAACGGGCTTCTTCATATTCGTCAGTTTCTTCGCGAATATGAATACGACTTCCTTCGGGATTATTTGTAAAAAGGGTTTTATCTTTTCTTTGCGAGTTGTTCTTAATCACATGAGATGCGGCTTCAACAATCACTTGCGTCGATCGATAATTTTCTTCAAGCTTTATAACTCGGGCTTCTGAAAAATCTTTTTCAAAATCCAAGATATTGGTGATATCGGCGCCTCGCCAGCTATAGATGGACTGGTCTTCGTCACCGACCACGCAAATGTTGTGGTGCCCTGAGGCCAACATTTTGACAATGAGATACTGTAAGTGATTTGTATCTTGGTACTCATCGACCATGATAAAACGGAATTTTTGCTGGTATTCTTCAAGGACGGCAGGGTAGAGGCGAAACAGCTCATATGTTTTTAACAAAAGGTCGCCAAAATCCAAGGCGTTGGCCTTTTTCATTTCTTGTTCATACAGTTTGTACACGGCCAAAGATTTTTCATCCATAATGTGATGGCTGCGCTTTTCAATATCTTCAGGAAAGAGAGCCAGTGATTTGGCTTCATTGATGCGGGATCGAAAACCTTTGGCTGGGTGAATCTTGTCGTTGATATTTAGGGTGTTCATCACTTTTTTAATGAGCGCCAACTGGTCAGAATCATCATAGATGACGAAAAACGGTTTATACTCCAGGAGGTGAATGTGCTCGCGCAGGATTCGGGCACAACCCGAATGAAAGGTGGTCACCCAAAGGTCTTCGTGAATGGGGACCTGCAAATCCATCAACAGCGATCTCACTCGCGCTTCCATTTCGCGCGCGGCCTTATTAGTGAATGTGACGGCAAGGATTTGCCCCGGTGTGGCCTCTCCCTGCAAAATCAGATTGGCCATCCGATAAGTCAGCACGCGGGTTTTCCCGGAACCGGCCCCGGCTAATATGAGAAGTGGTCCCTGTAAACTGTTCACTGCATCCCACTGGGGGCCGTTGAGCTGTCTTTGGAACGGGTGAGTTTCTGTGTTCATATTCGGATGCCCCTTTGTCGCAAGAGAGATAGGCTTACCTTAATCCGACCATTATCTCAATGATGGGACCTTGTGGGGTTGCATTCCCGGGATTTTCAAGTTAGTGTCCCCCCAGTGCCCCGACATTTTAATGCGCAGCATAAAACATCTGCGTAGGCAAGATTAGAGGAAATAAAGAATGGCCAAATTGAGTGCAGTAAACAAAAACAATCGGCGTAAAGAAAAGGCCGATAAGTATTGGCAGTATCGCCGTGAACTAAAAGACAAGATCGTTAACGAAAAGCTTTCGGACGAAGATCGTATGGATGCTCAAATGAAATTGCAAAAGCTTCCTCGCGATACATCGCCATTTCGCGTGGTCAGTCGTTGCCGAATTACAGGTCGTCCAAAGGGTGTTTTGAAAAAGTTTGGTCTTTCAAGAATTGCCCTTCGTGATATGGCTCTTGATGGAAAGCTTCCGGGCGTCACAAAATCTTCTTGGTAATTGTTGATTGAGTTCAGCAAAGAAAAAAAACCGGCCCCACGCCGGTTTTTTTTTATTTTTTCTGGACGCTATTGGCGTCGAGGCATTCACTTTTTAATGCCTTAATAAATTTCACAAAGCCGTGGGCTTGTTGCTCAAGCAGTTGAGCTGAGTTTTCATCAGTGATGGCTCCGTCTTTGAGGATGTTCCAAATATTCATCAAAAAAACCCGAGTGGGAAAACAAAAGGCATTTCTATAACCGAACACTCCCTGCAGGTGTTCTACAGGTCTTAGGCCGCCAAAGCGTCCGCCGAGTCCAACAAATGCCACAGGTCGGTGTTCAAAACTTTTTGGATAACTCCATTGATCAATAAAATACTTGAGCACCCCCGGCATGGAGCCATTATATTCCGGCGTGATCATCACAAGCCCGTCAGAAGAGTTCACTTTTTCTACGACTTCGGCGAGACTCTTCGGAAGGGGTTCGTCGTTGTAGGCTCCTTTTACGGCAGACTCTAGAGGCACGGTATGAAGGTCAATGATCTCCGTTTCAGCACCGGCTTTCACAAGGTGCCCTCTTACGATCTCTGCCACTTGTCGAGAGCGCGAGTCTTTTCTGTCTGAACCACTAATAACTTGAATCACGGTTTACCCCTTTTTCATCGAAAACAAAGTTGCTATTTTTTCACCACGAGTCGGCGGCTGTAAAGTCTGTTTTGGCCCGGTCCAAATGCTGTCACATCTATTTGAAGCAAAGTGGGCTTCACCAGGCTTTGTATAATCATATAATTAAGGCTTTCAGCACGACCGGTAATCTGTCGAAGATTGGGGGTTTTGTCCCATCCAGAGGGATAGGTCTTCGCATGAATCCCACTGGTGGTGATTTCAAATGTGGGATAGGCGAACTCTGGGGGTTTAATGGCCATAACTTCTGTCAGGTGTCGATCGCCAGATAGAAAAATCACCGGACTTTGTGTTTTCCCCAGTCGATCCATTGTGTTTTTAAAGTTCATGGGATGGTTGTATTCATAGGACTCGAACTTGTGATATCCCCCCCAAATTTGATCACCGTTAATAATCCATGTGGGCATAGAGCCGGCGTTTAGATTTTCAAGAATCCAGTTTTCTTGGTCTATGCCCCAGTGGGTCTCATCATCATCATTTTGATTGTTGGGAGAGCGAAAAGTTCTGTTGTCAGCGAAAAGGAATCCCTGTTGAAAGCCTTTAAAGTATTGGGACACACCAGGTCCTTTGATCAACGAATCCGACAGGGCCCGTTGGGGGAAGAAGGCTCTAAATATTTCAGCCGACTCATTTTTATACTTATAGGTTCGATCACCATTGTTGGCGCCATAGTCGTGATCATCCCACACAGCGAAAATAGGGGTTAGTGAGGATGTGCGAAAAACAGCGAGCCTGTTTCGGGTCTCAGCGTTTCGACGCCAAAGATCTTTGGGGCGAGCATGGGGCCGAAGCCCTATGCCCATATCGGCATAACTGTTGTCGCCGATCATAAAGATGATTTGCGGCTTGTTTTTTAAAACCTCTGGCCAAATCTCAGCTTGTTCTTTTTCAAAGTGATCATCCATGCACGAGGCCACAGCCAACGTCACTGCGGGGGAAGAGAGATCCAAGGTTTTTAGCTGCCTGCGATCAATGACCTGGCCCCTGTCTCCGACAACGTCCAGCCAGTAAGGTGTGCTGGGTTTCAGTTCTTGATAGTAAACATGGTCAACGACCCAGTCCGAATCTTCGCGCTCCCACTTTTTTTGAGATTCAGCCATGATGGGTTGAGGCTGCCCCTCGGCCATCCAATAAAGCACATATTCCAGTGGCTGGTTTTTTTTGCGAAGGATGGCAACCTGGGTGGTGGTCTCTGACGTGGCCCCCTGCAAGATGGCCAAGGGGAAGGTGGTGCCCGCGGAGTGGTCTTGCCCCATCTGTAGACAGGCGGCACCGGCCTGGTCTTGGCAAAGCTGGTTGAAAATAGCCGCGGCTTCAGCCTCGTGGCCCTGAGCCCGCAGCTCCACCGCCTTTTTGAATTGGTTTTGAATGGCTGAGGGCGAATGAGCGCAAGCGGTTAAAAACAAAAAGAAAACCCAAAGCTTTGCAAAAGTAGGGGCCAGAGGCTGCCGAACAGATTTCATGGTCAAATTCCCTTCAATGTTGATATTGGCCGAAGATGATCGATTCTGTTGGCAATGGCGAGTCATTGTGCTACATGTCAAAAACTTCTGATTTTCAAGGAGGCTTGGTTTGCTTCTTCGAGACCCTATGGGCCAGCTGCGGGGTTGGCTATTGTGGCTTTTGATTCCCTTTTTAGCGGGATGTTGGGCGAATTCACGTTCGGGCCCAAGCACCTACCTATTGCCGTGGGCCAATGAGCCGGGGCATTATTCTCTTCAAGAAATCACCTTAACCACCCTAGATGACCCCTATCAACTAAGTGGGCAGGCGGCCAAAATTTATTTTGGTTCAGAATTGAACGGCAGGAATTTTGACGGGGAGCCCGCCCGACCGCGATTGTTAGAGCAATCCGGTGTTTTTTACCCCGCAGACCGGGCCAGCATATTGGCGGTGACGGCCTATGCCCACTACGAACATATGTTCAAAAAAGATCAAGAGCTGGGAGTGAGTGCGGGAGTGGGTTGGCCACGTCAAGTGAGTGTGGACTCCGAGTACCTTGATGAAAATCTTGGGATGGTCACTCGCAACGCTGAATACATTGGTATTTACGATGTGACTCGGGTGGCGCCCCATTCTGGTGATGGGATTCCAGTGGCGCTTAATGGTGGGGTGCTGGCTCATGAAAATTTTCATGCCTATTTTGATAAGGCCGTGAGTGGTCCCGTCAGGCGGACCTATCCTTTTCGCCCGAAAATCAACTTGTATTGGCCGGCGTTGAATGGCGGGCCCCTGAATGAGTTGTGGCTGGCCTCGCAGTGGAAGTCCGATCACACCAATGATGATGACCCCGATGAATGGCTTTTGTATAACTTGTTGGTGCTTCGGGCATGGGATGAGGGGCTGGCCGACTATTTTGGTTATTTCTATGCTAAAGACCCTCAATTTATGGCAGCGAGTTTTAAAGAAGTAGCCCCTTTTCGTTCGGTAGAAGGTTTTTATCCGCCAATACCTAGTATTGAGAGCCTTTCTGAAAAGTTTTATGGCGTTGATGATCCCGACTGCATAAAGGTTTGCCAATCCTACACTTATGGAACCTTTAACACGCGATTTTTGCTCGATTTCCAAAAATCTACGGGGCTATCAGATGAGGCTATCGCACGATCCATCAAATTGAATTTACCTCGATTGGGAAAACAAGTTCTTGAGGCCATGGCCCGAGGCGAGCACTTGCCGTTTGGTATGGTTTGGGACGTTTTGTTAAGTGATGAATCAAAGCTTGCAAATGAAAGCGGCTGTCCTGTTATTGAGTACTATTTTAATTGGAAGCAAGTTCCTCGTAGTGAGAAAAACCGTTGGGCCCAGTTGTGTAAATCTCTTGGCCCCTGGAGTGGATCTGATGGTTAGATGGTGGCACTGGCTTTTGGTTTTAGGGTTGGGGATGATGAGTGGGTCTTTGCACGCTAAATCCCATAGAAGCTTTGGCCTGTCTTACCAGGCGTTGATACGGTCTTCTTTGAGTTCATCCACCACAGACATTGGTGATCAAACCAACTATTTTTTGACTTACGAAAAAGGCGAATGGCAGTTCGTGGTTGAAGTGGGCCAGCAAGTTCAAAAGGAAAGATCTGGGTCCTTATCTGTGCAGACTTCGCTATCTGATGTTGCTGGTTGGGCACGTTGGATACCCTATCCCTATGATAAATGGCGGCGGTTTTACTCTATGGGCCTTGGGGCACAACATAAAACAGTGAACATTCAATTGGCGCAAGCTCCAGCAAAGCAGGCCTCTGAATTGGGGTTGTCGCCTGGTTTTGGCGTGGGATTTACGGGAGAAAGTTTTAGAGATGTCATCTTGGGAACTGAACTTCGATTTGTCGTGGATCCATATCAAAAATTAGCGGTGAATCTAGAGTGGGGAGCTTGGTGCGGTATTGGGTTTTAAATCCCAGGATAAATAAACCTCCTGGGATTTAACCAATGCCAGTTTTACTTTTCAATGCGTTGAACGATAGACGAGGTCACGCCGGCTTGGGTCTTTAATTCATTTTGAAAGGCCATGGCCTTTTTCTGGTCAGAATACAAGCCGACACTCACTCGATACCAGTTTTGTCCACGAACCGTAGCCGGTATATAAAAAGCACTGTACCCCTTTTTCATTAGCGAGGCAGCGTGGGATTTGGCTTCGTCTTCAGTGCCGTAAGAGGCCACTTGTACAGTGTACTTGCCGGCTGCGGCAGTGATGGGGTCTGTGGGTAGAGTGCTTGTGATGTGTCTTTTCTTGGGATCTTCAACGGGAGCTTTTCCAAGGGCCACTCTTTCAGCCGGTTTGGCCACTTCATGTTTTACATGGGAGTCATGACTGTTGGCCATTGCATGTTGTTCTGTTTTTTCCGAAGCCACTTCGCGTTGAGCATGATCACTAGAAGTGGTGCTATGCATGTCACGAGCCGGTTCGACGTGGTCATTGGCTGCGGTTTCGTGATGGCTCTCAGATGCAGGGGTGTCGCCTTTTTTACCATAGTGGCTGTAACCATCTTCTGTCGTCTTATGTTCTTCATGTGTTGATGCTGTGGCGTGGGAGCCTTCATGAGCCGCTGAGTCAGATTTTTCATCACTTAAGAATTCTTCTTGAAGGCTTGCAATCTCTTCTTCAGAAAGGGCGCCTCCCTCTTCATGGTGATCGCTAGACGACGCTACGTGCCGGTCTGTACCGTGGCCGTCTTCAAGAGTTACGCGTTTGTTTTCGGCATCACTCACTTGCTTTCCAACATAAGTGCCCACTGAAAATGACAATAAAGATATGAAAACGACTAGCGCCAGTTTCACGATCATATCGGTTTTTGAACCGCCCCGTTGCTTTCCCATAGCAATCCTCCCCAAAAAAACAGGTATTTCCATATATGTTATTCGCAGCCGTTGTTGTGGTCAATCGGACCAAGCCTTGACAAAAGCCCGTGGCCGAGGTTTTTAAAGGCTATATGGCGTCGGAATCTATAGATTTTCAATTGGCTTTGCAAGCGGCAAAAGAGGCGGCAAATCGAGGCCGTGAGATTCTTAAGAAGTATTTTGGTAACCTGTCCAATGTTGACGAAAAACACCAAGCGGGGTTGGTGACCGAAGCCGACGTCAATAGTGAAAAGGCGATAATTTCTTTTTTGAAGGGTGAGTTTCCCAATTTAGGATTTTTGGCTGAAGAATCCAGTTATCTTAACTCGACCGAAGGCCAGCAAAGTCATCACGCGGGGAGATGGATCATCGATCCACTTGATGGAACCACCAATTTTGTTCATCGATTTCCGATTTTTTGTATAAGCATTGGGTTAGAGTGGAAAAACGAAATTGTCGTTGGTCTCATTGATGTACCCATTCTGAATGACACCTATTGGGCCATCAAAGGCCAAGGGGCATTTAAAAACGGTAAGCCCATACATGTGAGCCACACCGCTGTGCTGAAAGAAGCATTGCTTGCCACAGGGTTTTCTGTGCACAAACCCAATGCGCTTGAACAGCAGCTACAGATTTTTACCCATCTTATTCGAGAGTCGCGTGGTGTGCGGCGAGCTGGGGCCGCCGCCTTTGATCTTTGCATGGTGGCTGAAGGAATTTTTGACGTATTTTGGGAGCGCGATCTTTCGCCTTGGGATGTAGCGGCAGGTGCATTGATAGTGAGAGAAGCCGGCGGCACAGTGACTGATTTTTCAGGACAAAGGCACACTCCTTATATGCCAAATATTTTGGCGTCAGGTCCTAATATCCATCAGACAATGGTCAATCATATTGGCAGTGTGAGCAGTTAAATTATTCCAATTTGTTTTCTCGAAACGGGTAGCAAGGCTCCTTTAAGTCCTGTCAAATTTTTGCTCTACCTTTGACCCTATTCAGTCAAAATCCTGAGTTCTTACCCTTCTAGACTCTACGTTTACCTAGCCTGAGAGTTCAATTTTTTGACTCTGAAAAAAATCACGCACTCAAGTCGAGTTGGCATCTCTGTTGCTCTAATGTTTTAGTGAAGAACTAGGTTTTTACCAAAGTCGTGTGCCAAGGAGGCTACAGTGGCAGAGGATAATGCGGCAGTACAATCACCCTCAGGTGGCGGGCAGGGCCAGAAGCCCGTCTTATTTATTGGCCTAGCCATTTTTAATATGTTGGTGGTTGTTGGCGTTGGCGTCATGGTCATGATGGCGAAAAAGAAGGAAGCCGAAAAGGCAAACATAGATGATGTTATTCAAGGTGAGCACAAGGCTCAAATGGAAGAAGCCCACTCAGAAGAGTTTATTGGTCAGCTTGTCCCCCTTGAAACATTTATTGTGAACTTGGCTCAGTCGCGTGGACGAAAGATTGCGAAAATCAATATGGAATTCGAAGTGAATACACTCGATGTACAAAAAGAAATCGCAGAGCTTAAACCAAAAATCCGAGACATTATTATTATTATTATTTCGAGTAAGACTTACGCCCAAGTATCCACGAAAGAGGGTAAAGACGATTTGAGAAATGAAATTCGCGACAAGGTGAATTTGTTTCTTACTAAGGGTCGGATTGAGCGAGTTTATTTTACTGAGTTTATTTATAACTAGGAATTAAGGAAGAGTTCTTATGAGTCAGGTTTTATCTCAAAGCGAAGTTGATGCCCTCCTCGCCGCAGTATCTGACGGTGAGTTAGGTGATTCTGGCGATGGTGAAGGCGGTGGTGGCGGTGGTAGTGTTGATGACCGCGTGGTTGTTGTCTATGATTTGACTAGCCAAGATAGAATTATTCGCGGTCGGCTTCCACAGCTTGACGTTATTTATGAGCGATTTATGCGGTCTTTCCGAGTTTCACTGTCTTCGTCGCTACGAAAAATAGCGAGCTTAAACCATGCCAGTACAGACTTTTTAAAATTTGGCGAATTCATCAATACCCTTCCAATGCCTACTTGTATGAGTGTGCTCCGATTTAACGCCTTAAGAGGATCGGCGCTTCTAGTTATAGAAAGTAAGCTAGCCTATGCCCTGGTGGACAACTTCTTTGGCGGTGCTGATCGGCCCTATACAAAAATCGAAGGAAAAGATTTTACCCCTATTGAACTACAGATTATCAGAAAAGTCGTAAATATTGCCATTGCCGATTTAGAAGAAGCGTGGGCTTCAGTAGAGACCATTGACTGTAGCTTTGTTCGAACAGAAATTAACCCTCAGTTTGTGGGAATTGTGCCTCCAACAGATATTGTTATCGCGTCAACGTTTGACGTGGAATTAGAAAACGCGAACGGCACCATCACATTGGTGATTCCCTACGCGACTATTGAGCCCATAAAGCAAAAGTTGGCATCAGGGTTCCAAGTGGAGTCAGACCAAACAGATAAAAAACTTTGGACAAGTACCATTACTGATCAGCTGATGGGTACAGAGATTAACCTTAAGGTGAACCTGGGTAATACAGAAATCAGTCTTGAACAGTTGATGAAATTAAAAACAGGGGACGTTCTGCCGTTGGACCAGGACGCCACTGGCGAATTTGACATGCAGATCGAAGGAACCAAAAAATTTAAATGTTTTTACGGCATTCACCATGGAACGGTGGCTGTGCAAGTAACTCGACCGATAGAAAAGTGAGGGGAATATGGCAGACGAAAATGCTGCAAGTGCTGAAGAAAGCCTAGAGGCAATCATGTCAGAGGCAGCCGGAGCCGAGGGATTAACCGCCATTGATGGCGGTAAAAGCGGCGGTGGCGGCGGTAAAGGGAGCGGCGACGGTAGGTCCAGGAAACTAGGAGAGAAGCAAGATCGCAACCTCGATTTGATTCTTGATATTCCGCTTAAAGTAACAGTGGAGTTGGGTCGGACGCGAATGGTTGTGAGTGAACTGCTCAATTTAGGCCAAGGTAGCGTGGTTGAACTCAATAAACTTGCCGGTGAGCCAATGGAAGTGTTGGTCAACGACAAGCTTGTGGCTCGCGGGGAAGCTGTTGTGGTGAACGAAAAGTTCGGGGTTCGATTGACAGATATTATTTCGCCTTCGGAACGCGCTGAACAACTGAAATAAGAGTTTGGCGGGGTCAAAAACCTATATAGCTCAGGGAGGAGCTGTGGTTAAGGTAACAAAGTGGATTATTGGAGCAGTTTTAGGTTTACATGTATTTGCAGCAAATGCAGAAATTCCTACGATCGAGTCGGTAGAAAGTCGTAGAGAGGGACAGAGCTTTGCGACGAACATGACCTTCAATCAGCCCGTATCAATAAAAAATGCCAACGTTGAATACATCAATCAGACCGTACAGATAGATGTTCCCAATGTTAAGATACAAAAAGGCAAAAAGCTCTTTAGAATAGAAGATGAGCGGGTGCGCAGTATTTATTTATACCAAGTCACTGCCGAAAATCTAAGAGTTCGTATTATTCACCATAAACCCATCAATGCAGTGGAGCTTAAAGGTCACGTTCACCTCTCCAGTGAAGGAAATAATCTGGTAATTCGGGTCGACAATCCTGCGATGGCGGTTGCGACGACCTTGCCACCGAAAATTGACATTGAGTCCACTCCGCCGCTGGATCTCAACGAAGAAATAGAACAGGCGATGAAGGTCAACCGCCCTGAGGGTGTAGTGCCCGCTGAGGCGATTTTAAAGGCCGAACTGAGCGAGGGCCGCAAAACTGCATCAATCATTGAAAAAGTAGAACTGAAAGTAGATTCACCACAAATTAAAAAAAATGAAAGCAAAGAGGCGCCGAAGAGTGCCGCCAACGTTCAGACTCAAGAACAAGAGTTGCCCCTATTTAAGAAAGAGTCAGAGATCCCTGTATTTAAAAGTGAGCCACAAAAGGCAAAAGTGTCATCCAGTCAGATGTATTTTCGGGTGATCGGTAGTCTGGCCGTTGTTTTGGTTATTGGTGCCGGGCTTGCGTTCTTCGGACGTTGGTGGATGAAGAAGAATCAGAAAACCCTCAATAATAATAAGATAAGTGTGATGACTCAGCACTATCTGGGGCCGAAAAAATCTCTGGCCATCATTCGAGTGGCCGGCGAATTCATACTCATCGGTGTGACGGAACATAACATTAACCATATAAAGACACTTTCACTAATTGATGATGAATATCCTGCAGATTCTGCTTCTCAGTTTGGAGACACACTTCGGCAGTTTTCAGGCAACTCGATGGCGCAGGTTCCAGCACTAAAAAATGACGAGGCCGAGGAAGATTTTTCGTTTAAGTCAGTGAAGGATATGGTGACTGGAAAAATAAAGGACATGAGGTCGATTTAATGATAGCAAAGTTCCCTGTGTGGTTGAAAATTTTATTTGTTGTGGCTGGCTCCATCTTGGTTGCCGGTGCCGCTCACGCACAGGGTTTGACTTTACCTAATGTCAACCTGGGTTTTAAAACTACAGAAAACCCTCAAGACACCGTCAATGCCATAAAAGTCATTATTATGCTGACCGTGTTGACGCTAGCACCAGCTATTTTGATAATGATGACAAGTTTTACGCGCATTGTGATTGTTTTATCATTTGTCCGCCAAGCGTTGGGTACGCAACAAATGCCACCGAATCAATTGCTGGTAGGATTGGCACTGTTTATCACTCTGTTTGTAATGTCTCCTTTTCTTTCTGAAATAAATAATGCAGCTGTGCAACCGTATTTAGAGGGAACTATTGGCCAGGAAGAGGCCCTTGAAAAAGGATTGGCACCGCTTCGAACATTTATGTTTGCCCAAACCAGAGATACAGATCTAGCTATGTTTTTGAAAATGTCAAAATCCGAACAGCCGAAAACGCGAGCCGACGTGGGTACGCAGGTTTTGATTCCAGCCTTCGTAGTGTCCGAGCTGAAGACGGCCTTTCAGATTGGATTTATAATTTATCTTCCGTTTTTGGTAATTGATATGGTTACAGCAAGCGTACTCATGGCAATGGGTATGATGATGCTTCCCCCAGTGATCATTTCGTTGCCGTTTAAGATTATGCTGTTTGTTTTTGTTGATGGCTGGGCGTTGATTGTTGGATCTCTCGTGAAGAGTTTTGGGTGAAGTTATGAATGAAGAACTGATTTTAAAACTGGGCATTGATACTCTAAAGACCACAGCCATGTTGGCGACACCGATGCTCGCTGCAGCTCTGGTCATAGGTTTAATTGTCAGCGTTTTGCAGGCCATCACTCAAATTAACGAAGCGACTTTGACCTTTATCCCAAAGATGGCGGTGGTGGCGTTAGTGTTTGTTATTGCAGCACCTTGGATGATGGATGTGATGAGCCGGTTTACCATTGAGTTAATTGAGAATATTGCGATTTTTGTGAGGGAATAGTGGCTTCAGTTTATCAATTTTCACAGACAGAGATTCTCGCATTTTTTCTTGTGTTGATGAGAATATCTGCATTTGTGGTGGCGTGGCCCGTATTTGGTATGGGCCAAATGCCGAACTTAACAAAAGTACTTTTCGCTTTGGTTGTAGCGTTCGTCGTGTTTCCGGTCGTTGGATGGGGGCATGTCACACAAGATCTGCAGTCTGGATTGATTGTGTGGATGACTATACGAGAAGTTTTTATCGGTCTGGCTTTTGGTTTTTTAGCGAGGATCTTTTTCTTCGTGGCAAGCATCGGTGGTCAGCTGGCCAGTGTTTCAATGGGCATATCAAGTGCTCAGCTTTTTAGTCCGGCTACGGGTGAGTCGACAAGTGCGCTTGAGAAAGTTCAAGTGATACTGGCCACTATATTTTTTCTCACAATTGACGGGCATCTTATTTTTTTGAGCGGACTTGTGGACAGCTACCAACTTTTGCCCTTGTCGGTGTCGGGCGTGGACGTGGCCGTTTTTGGTACATTTGGACAGTTACTTGGAGAGGTCATGTTAATTGGGGTGAAAGTGGCCGCGCCTGTGATGATTGCCGTTTTGTTTATGAACCTGACCATGGCGGTCATTGGGCGGGCTGTGCCTCAGATCAACGTATTAATTACGAGTCTGCCTGTGAATATACTTGTTGGTTTTTTGATTTTAATTTTGGCAATGCCGCTGATGGTGTGGCAGATGGGCGATATTCTAGAGTATTCAGTGGATCGAGTATTTTCAGTATTAAAAGCGATGTAAGGGTGTTTTAGGAAGGCATAATGGCTGAGTCAGATCAGGGTGAAAAAACAGAAGAAGCGACACAGCAGCGAAGAGAAGATTTTCGCAAGCGTGGCCAAGTGGCTCAGACCAAAGAGCTTGGTAGTGTTTTGGCGCTGCTGGGTACGGTGGGTGCGGTGTGGCTTTTAGGACGCTTCTTTTTTACTCAGGTGTACGAGGTATTTTTTCACAGTTTCGATGATTTCATTGCGCTAGCGGCCAGAGATAACGGGATGCTGCCAGCGATGAAGTTTGCATTGGATAAATCGTTTTTAATGGTGGCTCCATTTATGGGGCTTATGTGGCTGGCAAGTTTTGCATCTTCAATTTTGCAAGTGGGCTTTTTGCAGAACGAAGAGGCTATGCAGTTTAAATTGGACCGATTGGACCCCATTCAGGGGCTGAAGCGGATTTTTAGCCTTCGTTCTTTGGTTGAAGGCATTAAAGCTGTTTTTAAAGTGATAATTGTTGGTTTTATTGCCTATCTTGTTATTGAGTCTGAGGTGATGACTCTTCCTCAGCTGGTCAATTATTCAGTTCCCCAGATGTTTGTCTATCTCGGTGAGGTACTTTTGAAGCTTATGGGCGGCGTGGGCTTTTTTATGGTGGCGCTCGCTGGGTTGGATTTTTTGTTTCAGAAATGGGATCTTGAGCAGCAAATGAAGATGACTAAACAAGAAGTCAAAGAAGAGCTTAAGTCTCGCGAAGGGGATCCATTAATAAAAGCGCGAATTCGTCGTGTACAAAGAGAAATGGCAAACAAACGAATGATGGAAGCGGTTCCTAAGGCAGATGTAATCATCACAAACCCCACGCATATTGCTGTGGCACTTCAGTACTCCGCTGAAATGGTTGCGCCGAAAGTGGTGGCCATGGGAGCGGGTTTTATCGCTGAACGGATTAAAGAATTGGCCAGAGAACACAAAGTTCCTGTGATTGAAAATAAGCCCCTAGCACGAACGATGTATAAAACATTGAAAATTGGCCAGGCTGTGCCTCGAGAGCTGTATAAGGCAGTAGCTGAAGTTCTGTCCTACGTATTTAAACTTAAACGGAAGAGGAAATAGCCTAAATGGAAGGCGTGTACCAGTTTCTAAAAAGATTTGAGGGCCTCACAAAGAACGCCGATCTCTTTGTCGCGGTGGGGTTAATCTCTATTCTGGGCGTCATGCTTATACCGCTTCCAGCGATCATATTGGATCTATCCCTAACGATTTCATTGACCATTGCCTTATTAATACTTTTGGTGGCAATTTATACTAAAAAACCACTCGATTTTAGTGTGTTCCCAAGTTTGTTGTTGATGACTACTTTGTTTAGGCTGTCGCTGAACGTAGCATCAACAAGATTGATCTTGGCCGAAGGTCATTCGGGCGTCGATGCGGTTGGCCAGGTGATTAAGGCTTTTGGTAGTTTTGTGGTTGGAAACAACTACGTGATTGGTTTTATTGTGTTTGTCATTCTTGTGGTGATTAACTTTGTGGTGATCACCAAAGGTTCTGGGCGCGTGGCTGAAGTGGCAGCGCGATTCACGTTGGATGCGATGCCTGGTAAGCAAATGTCTATTGATGCTGATTTGAACTCTGGCTTAATAACGGAACAAGAAGCTCGAAATCGGCGGCGCGAAATTGAAAAAGAAGCCGACTTTTATGGAGCCATGGATGGTGCCAGTAAGTTCGTTCGCGGTGACGCCATCGCCGGCATTATTATTACATTAGTGAACATCATTGGCGGTCTTCTTGTCGGCGTGTTGCAAAAGGGTCTTGATATCTCAACGGCCGCTCAAAATTACACCATGTTGACCATAGGTGATGGGCTTGTCAGTCAGATACCGGCACTCATTATATCCACTGCCGCAGGTACTGTCGTAACTCGGAGCACTTCTGACCGGCACATGGGGCAAGAAATGGCCGGCCAGTTATTCTTGAACCCGAGAGCTGTAGCCATTGTGGGTGCGATCATCGGCCTTTTGGGGATGGTGCCAGGGCTTCCGAAAACGCCTTTCTTTCTTATATCGATCATCATGGGTGGCGTGGCGTGGGTGATTCATCGGTCACAAATTGAAGAACGAGAAGCCAAAGAACAACGTGAAGTGGCAGAAGCCAACACGCCGAAGAAAGACAATGTCGAAAACCTACTTCCTTTAGATTTGGTTGAACTGGAAGTGGGCTATGGTCTGATCAACGTTGTTGAATCAGAACACTCTGGCGATCTGCTTGAGAGAATTGTGAGCATCCGTAAGCAATTTGCTCTAGATCTCGGTATAGTGGTGCCTAGCATTCATATTAGAGACAATCTTCAGTTAGAGCCCGGCGAGTACAGAATAATGATAAAAGGCAACCGAGTGGCGGGCGGTCATTTGCGTGCGGATCACTACCTGGCAATGGACCCTGGAAATGTCTCGCAAATAATTGATGGCACGCCAACTAAAGAACCCGCGTTCGGACTGGATGCTTTGTGGATTTCTAAGAGTCAAAGAGAAAAAGCTGAAGTGGCGGGGTACACCGTGGTCGATCTGCCCACGGTGATGGCCACTCACATCACAGAGGTCATTCGAGCCCATGCCTTTGAGCTTTTGGGTCGTCAAGAAGCTGATGTGCTCATTGAAAACTTCAAAAAGTCTTATCCAAAAGTGGTGGACGAGCTCATACCTGATCTTCTGCCCTTTGGAACAGTGGTTAAAGTGTTGCAGAACCTGTTAAAGGAACAGGTTTCAATCAGGGATTTGCTCACAGTATTTGAGACTCTGGCCGATGATTCCACCCGCACAAAAGATCCCGAGGCCTTGACCGAATATGTTCGTCGGGCTCTGGCAAGAAGCATTTCATCTAGGTTTATGGATGACCAGGGAACAGTACATGTATTGTCTTTGGGGCCCTACATTGAAGAGCAGATTGCCAATTCATTAATTCAAACAGAACAAGGCATTCAATTGGTGATGGACCCTCATACGGCAAACGACATGATCATGCAGATATCAAGCACTATTGAAAGTCATCCTGAAATAGCGGGGCAACCGGTATTGATGACAAGCCCGACTGCCCGGCGCCATATTGCCAAGCTCACCCATCGCTTTATCCCACAACTAACAGTTTTAGCTCACACCGAACTTGCCTCTGATGTGAACGTAACTTCCGTGGGCCTTGTGGAGTTAAGCCATGCAAGTTAAGAAATTTGAAGCTAAATCAATGAAAGAAGCGCTCGATCTTGTGAAATCCCACATGGGACCAGAGGCGATTATTCTCTCGGCCAGAGAACACTCCAAGAGTTTTGGCATCGGTGGATCGCAAAGTGTTGAAGTGACGGCTGCGGTATCTGACCAGGTTTTGCAGAAAAAGCGAATGGCAGAAACTAAATTGTCTGAAAAAGAAAGAGCCCGATATGTTTCAAGCTCGGCGCGTGTTCAGAAGCAATACATAGAAAAAGTATTCGATAACTATCGAACAGAGGCAGACAGAAAGCCCGTGACCTCAGTGCCCTATATAGACATCGGTGATGATCATCAAGAGAGCAGTTCTCAATCCGCCATTGAAGCCCACTCGGCTTTTTCGGGCTTGCCGTGGTTGGAGCGGCAGTCTGACCGCACAATGCTTGACGGTTCAGGTGGAGACGTTGCGCGAGGTCGTATTCGTTCTGCTACATTGGATGCCGTGAAAGCCGTTCAAAGAATGGTGGGGCGAGAAGAAGAAAGGGCGCAGGTTTCGCCAAGAAACAGCGACGAAAAAGATCGAACGATTGAGCGATTGCAGAGAGAGTTGTGGCAGTTGCAGGGGTTGATTGAACGGTTTCAACGGGTGCCACAGACTTTTACCAGCGCCCATCCGGGCGCAGATTTTGGCTTGCCTTATGAGCTGAGTTTTATGTTTGAAAAACTCACATCGGCGGGCTTGTCAGGCGAGAACGCGGCTGAAATCTTAAAGAAAGCCCGTGAGTCATTGCCCATAGAGCAACTTAAGAAAAAGCCATTTGTGGATGCTTGGGTGGTTAAGTATTTTCTAGACAACACTCTGATCACGCCAAATAGAACACAAGGCCGGTTTCATGTGTTTGTTGGAACCACCGGCCAGGGCAAAACAAGTAGCTTGGTGAAGTTTGCCAGCGATTTAGTCATTCGCGAGAAAAAGACGGTAGCCATAGTGACGGCCGACACCTTCAAGGTGGGTGCATCAGAACAGCTAAAGATCTTTGCGCAGATCTTGAATATCCCCTTTGCTGAGGTTCGAAAAAAATCGGATTGGGACGTGTTAAAGGCCCGGCTGGCTCAAGATTATATTTTGGTGGATATGCCAGGATTAAATCTTCGAGACAAAAGGCAGCTGGATTTTCTTATTGAACTAATGCCGCCGTCGTCATTTGCTCCTCGGGTTCACTACGTGCAGTCACTGTTGGCAAAGGATCAGGATATCTATGAGGTGGCCAGTCGCTATAAGTTTGTTCCGTTTGATGACGTGATATTCACTCGATTGGATGAGTCGACTCAACATGGCGCCATCTACAATTTTCAAAGAAAATTTAATGTGCCCCTTCATTCTTTTGGAATTGGCTCAAATGTGCCTGAAGACTTCGAGCCCGCAACTAAAGAACGAGTCGTGGATTTGATATTTAAGTTAAGCAAACTGAGAAAGGACAGCCCTTTATGACAACGGCAATGAGTCACAGAATAGGCCATCAACCCTCTACCAAAACCATCAGTATAACCTCAGGCAAGGGTGGTGTAGGTAAGTCCACGTTGGTGGCTAACCTGGGTCAATACTTAGGAAAAAAAGGCCACCGGGTGTTGTTGCTCGACGGAGACTTAGGGATGTCTAACTTGGATATTATGTACAACGTGGCAACGGCCTTTAGCGTTGAGCATGTCATCAGCGGGCGAAAATTTTTGGAAGACATTGTGGTCGAGGTAGCCCCAAATGTTTCGCTCATTCCTGGTGGCAGCGGCGTTTTTGGTTTGAGCGATTTGAATATTATGGAAAAGCGATTGCTGATGGAGCAAGTTAGTCGGCTTGAGCAGCATTTTGATTATATGCTAATCGATACAGCACCAGGAATTGCAGACAGTGTCTTATATTTGAATGCGGCAGCTCAAGAAACGCTGGTGATTATCACTCCGGACCCATCCAGTGTCACTGACGCCTACGCCTTGATCAAAGTCCTGCACCAGCGTTACCGGGAGAATCGATTTTCAATTGTTTGCAACATGGTGCAAGATCAGCAAGAAGCCAATCGGCTGTATCAACGATTTAGCGATGTGGTGAGCCAGTTTTTATGCGTGAGCCTGGATCTCGTAGGATTCGTTCCCTTGGACCAAGAGCTACGACGGGCAACAAAGTCACAACAATTGATTATTGAAAAATCCCCGCAGGCTTCTGCGGCCGTAGCGATTCGAAATGTAGGGGAAAAATTGAGAGTTTTTAAGGATATAGAGCACACAAAGGGTGGGATGCAGTTCTTCTGGGAGCAAATTGTTGGGGTGGCATAGAAGAATAGGACTTTTTTGGTGTATCTCAATTTGATAAAATTTGAGTGAGGGGTGAGGACAATGGCAGAAAATTCAAATGCGTCTACTTTGTTGAAAAAGTACAAAGAAGAGCCAAGCAAGCTGACACCACAGCAGAAGGACCGATTAATCATGGAGTACGCTCCCTTGATTAAGTTTATTGCGCAGAAAATTGCTGCTCGATTGCCGTCCCATATTGAACTTGATGACCTTATATCTAGCGGTGTCATCGGTCTAATGGACGCCATCGATAAGTATGATCCTACCCGGGATAATAAATTTAAAACTTATGCAGAGTTTAGGATTCGCGGATCTATCTTGGATGAACTTCGAGCTCAGGATTGGGTACCACGCTCTGTTCGAGATAAGGCAAAGCTTCTAGACAGAACCATGGTCCAGCTTGAGGCCGACCTTGGTCGCATGGCTTCTGATGAAGAAGTGGCCCAGCGCCTTGAAATGAACATGGAAGAATTTTATGACTTCGTCAATGAAGTGCGACCAGTGAGTGTGCTCTCTATTGATGACTCAACGACATTTAGTAACGTCGACAAGAAGTCTATTTTGAACATTCTTGAAGGCTGTAAAATCACAAATCCATTAAATAGCTTAAACCACAAATCTATAAAGGGTGTGGTCACTAGAGCCATCGAAGAATTACCCGAGCGGCAGCGCTTGGTTCTATCACTTTACTACTATGAAGACCTCAACCTAAAAGAAATCGGTCGCATCTTAAGAGTCACAGAAAGTCGTGTGTCGCAATTGCACGCCCAAGCTGTGGCTCGACTGCGAGCGCGTTTGCTGGTCTTTATCGAAGAACAAGAGCTAGAAGCGGGCTAAGGGGCTTCACATCTCAGAATTTGTTGATGTGTCCATTTTTTCGCGAATCTTTTTAATCACTCGAGCTTCCATTTGCCGAACGGCTTCGCGAGTCACTCCATATTGATCGGCTATTTCTTGCAGCGTGAGTGGGTTGTCTGCCAAAAGACGTTTATCGAGAAGCTCCTCTTCTCGTTCATTGAGTGTGGGGCGAACGGCCTCAATGTTTTCTTCTAATATGACCAACTCTTGTTGATGGGCAAGATGGTCGTCGATGGACTCTTGGCCTGAGTCATCTTGCAGGTCTAAAAAAGTGCTATTGCTATCAGACCTCAAAGGCGCATCAAGGCTGACATCGCGGCCCGACATTCGTTTTGTCATCATTCGTACATCTTTTTCAGATACGTCCAACTTGCTGCTGAGTTTTTTTACGGCTTCTTCGTAACCGAGTTTTTCCAGTTCTTCGCGGCTTTTCTGCAATTGGTAAAAGAGTTTTCTTTGGGAGGCGGTGGTCCCAATGCGGACCATGGAGTATTGGCGCATTAAGTACTCTTGAATGTAGCCACGAATCCACCACACTGCATAGGTGATCAATCGCACACCTTTGTAGGGGTTAAATTCTTTAACCGCGTGCATGAGCCCAAGGTTACCCTCTTGAATAAGGTCAATCAGGCGGGCCCCAAACTTTGAATACTCAGCAGCCACTTTAACCACAAAGCGCAAATTAGCAGTGACCAGGGCTTCGGCCGCTTTTGAATCACCAGTTTCATAATATTTTACGGCCAGTCGATTTTCTTCTTCTTTAGACAAAAGAGGATAGCGGCGGACTTCTGCCAAATATCTTGCCGTAGGATCAGTGGCCGCTAAGGCTTTCGAATCGTCTGTTTTGGCCTCTGTGAATTCATCGGCCAAAATCACTTCCGGATCTATCACTTCAATTTCTTCGGCCTTGGGAGTCTTATCTTTTTTGCCAATCTTTTTTTGCGGGCTCATCCTGGATGCACTCTAGATGGGTTAGCCAAGGACTTGGTCGAGTTTTTTTCTCAGCGTCTTTTCTACCATACCTTTAACCAAAGCTAGCTTCATCGGCAAGTCCACAATGATTTCTACATTGGAACCTTCGCCATTAGCCTGTACGCTCATATCGGCTTTGAACATCTTACCCGAGGCAGTGCCAGAAAGGGTAGACGAATTAAATTGACTGGCGTAGCCGGGGTCGAGTTTACGCAGGTCAGGGTCATTTTCTAAAACATGGGCGACACGCTTAAAAGCTTCATCCGCATTACACTTAGACTGACATTGCACTTTGACTTTAGGCATGACAAAAACATACTTTGTTTCTATAGGGCTGTCCATGACAAACTCCGAGGTAAACTAGTGGCTTTTGTAAAAGATGTTAAGCGAACTCATTATTGTGGGGATGTGCGTCCGGCACATGCAGAATCAGAGGTGGTACTCATGGGCTGGGTCGATACCCGGCGTGATCATGGGGGACTCGTTTTTGTGGATTTGCGTGATCGCCAGGGGTTGGTGCAGGTGGTGCTTGACCCGGCAAGTCCGGCCACTCAAGTGGCAAAAGATGTGCGCAATGAATTTGTTCTGGCTGTTAGAGGGACAGTGAAGTTGCGGCCTGAGGGAATGATCAATAAAAACCTAGATACAGGCGAAGTTGAAATAATAGCTACAGAGTGTGAGGTTCTCTCTGCGGCCAAGACACCCCCTTTTCAACCCGATGATGAAAAGGTTTCTGAACCTCTGCGTCTCAAGTATCGTTATCTTGATTTACGACGGCCCCGCCTGCAGCAGCACCTGATCGTTCGACATAATGCATTAATGAAGGTTCGGCAGGTTCTGGCGGGCAAAGGGTTTATCGAGGTGGAAACTCCCATTCTCTATAAGAGTACGCCGGAGGGGGCCCGCGATTATCTCGTGCCTTCCCGTGTAAACTTGGGTCGCTTTTATGCCCTTCCGCAGAGCCCTCAGACATTGAAGCAACTTCTGATGGTTGCCGGAATGGATCGCTATTTTCAGATTGCCAGATGTTTTCGAGATGAAGATTTGCGTGCGGATCGTCAGCCCGAGTTCACCCAAATCGATATTGAAATGAGTTTTGTTGATGCCGAAGATGTGATGGCGGTGAATGAGTTGTTGGCTCGAGAGATATGGAAGGCCGTCAAGGGCGTTGATCTGGGAGAAATCCCGCGCATTTCTTACTATGAAGCAATGAACCGATATGGTTGTGATAAGCCCGACTTGCGAGTGAGTTGGGAGCTTAAAGACCTTGGCGAACTTGTAAAAGGTAGTGGTTTTCAGGTCTTTGATGATGTGGTGGACCGAGGTGATGCGGTTAAGGGTTTGGCGGTGCCGGGCATTGGCAATTATTCGCGCGGTCAGTTTGATAAACTCACAGCACTAGCCAAGCAAATGGGGGCCAAGGGTCTGGTGTGGATCAAGTCAGGCGAAGGTGGCGAGCTTACGTCGCCGGTGTCGAAATTTTTTAGTGCTGAAAAGTTGCAAGAAATATTTAAGGCAGCAGGTGGTGAAACGGGTGGAGCCGTTCTGGTTGTTGCTGACCAATTTGACGTGACTTGTGCCGCCCTCTCGTTGTTGCGCACGCATTTGTCCCATGAGTTGGGAGCCATTGACACCAGCCGGGATCGATTTTTATGGGTGACGGATTTTCCATTATTTGAATACGACACGGACAATGGTCGGTGGGCTGCTAAACATCATCCGTTTACAATGACAGCGGATGACGATGTTTCGGTGCTTGTTAATGGCAAAGAAAATGAGTTTGGAAAAATTAGAGCCAAAGCTTATGACTTGGTCTGTAACGGGCACGAGTTGGGTGGTGGGTCCGTGCGGATACACCAGCCTGAGGTGCAACAAGCCATGTTCAATGCTCTTGGTCTGGGTGAAGAAGAGGTCAAACTGAAGTTTGGCTATTTTGTTGAGGCATTGGGTTACGGTACACCACCTCATGGCGGGTTCGCATGGGGTGTGGACCGGTTGGTGATGATACTTTGCGGAACAGATGCCATTAGAGATGTGATTGCTTTTCCAAAAACAGCAAAAGCAACATGCCTCATGTCGGAAGCCCCCAGTCCGGTGGCCCTGGAGCAGCTCATAGAAGTGGGCATAAAACTCTCTGGAACCGCTGATAAGGAAAAGTGATTTATCGGGGCTTGTATGATCGTAGCCCCGCATTTCTGGTCCTAGGTCCTCTCATAATTGTCTCATTTTGATCCGAAGAGAATGATGAAAGCAGCAATCCCTGCTGTATTCAGGCCACATGGAGGTGTGCCATGGACAAAATTAGTGGTATTTTACCCTCAACATCAAGGATTAAATCCGTCGACCTTCGGGAAGCGGGTGCAGCAAGGCCCGGCATGCCCAGTTTCGGACGTCCCATCGGGACTTCGGAGCTTTCAAATTCACAAAATCGGGCAACCACAGCTCAGGCCGCTTCAGCGGTTCACGGCCAACTCATGGATGCGCGATCGAAGTCGCAAAACGATGCGGCGATCGCTCAAAAAATCACAGATGGTTTTTTTATGAAGCGATTTGCCACACCATCGCCGGAGTCAACTGAATTGGAGATGCCGATCATTGATGAAATGTCTCCTGCCATCGAACCCCTACAAATAGATGAGGGTTTTGAAATGAGCGGCGGCGTTGATGCTGAGGATGTGGGTTTGTACATTGAAGAACCAGAGGCCGAGGTTGATTTGGATCAGCCCATTGCAGGCCGATACTTAGATGTAATGGTTTGATCGTTGATTTGTTAAACTTCTTCTAAAAGCACACCGGTAGCTTCCACAGAAGCGAGCCGGTGTATGCCCTTGAGCTTGCGCTCTCCGAAACTCTTTTCTACAACAATAATGTATTGAATACTCAAACCAATCAGATGTCTGATGGCTTCAATTTTCCAATGAGGGGCTCCGAGTTGGATGAGCATCTCTAGGCGAAGGAGAGCTTGTCTGGCGGAGTCAGCATGCAGTGTTCCCATCCCGCCTTGGTGACCCGTGGCTAGCGCCATAAGCAAATCTTTAGCCTCGCCCCCGCGAACTTCGCCCACCACAATGCGATCCGGGCGCATGCGCAGTGACTGTACGATAAGATCAGACTGATCAAAATCTCTTAAGTGGCCATGCGGATCCACACGAGTGAGAAGTTTTGCAGACAAGGCGTTGGGGAGAACAATCTCATCAGTGTCTTCAATGCAAATGGTTCTCTCAATGGCCGGCGTGTGTTGTAAGCAAGCGTTGAGAACGGCGGTTTTTCCTGATCCAGTGGGGCCCACGATGAGTAAACTTTTTTTTGTATCAATCAGACGTTTAATGAACGAAATTCGGTCGGGCTCAGCCCAGTTTAGGTCTTGCAGGCGATGCAGGGTCCATGGCGATCGGGGTCGATACCGCAGGCTCACGTGAGTTTCTCCAGAGACCAGTGGTGGTCGTAGCAAGTGGACGCGAAAACGATTCCAAACGCCGTTAGCAAAGGGTCGATCCAGGTTAGCTTGAAGCTGGGCTTCGTTAGACATTCTCAGCAGAAACTGTTCGTAACTGTGAGGGCAAAGAAAGCCTTCTGGGTGCCGTTGAATTTGACCACGTTGTTCTAACCAGATTTCATTATGACCGTTGATCATAATCTCAGTGAGATCTTCACGGTTTAAGAGTTCATCGAGAGGTCCATAACCGGTCATTTCTTGTTTTAGTCGTTTTTTTTCGTCCGCGGTGAGATGGTCGGTATCGAGAATGGACTTATGTATTTGGTCGACGGCATCGATTTCTTCATTGAGAAGGCTATCGGGCTGTTCTAGTTTTCTCAGTATTTCGTGATAGGAGGTGAGGAGGTGGTGGTTAGGAGCTTGTTGCATTTCAATTACTCGCTTCAAGGGGTAAAATTTCTGGCGTTAAAAAGACCAAAGTTTCAGTGGTTTCTTCGCGATCAAATTGTCCGCTAAAGAGGCGACCCAATAATGGGATTTGAGTCAACCAGCGCAACCCCAATTGGGTTTCACCGGTGGAAGTTCGTTCAAGACCTGAAATGGCTAAGGTGCGAGAGGATTTCATATTCAATTGTGTTTCGATGCGATGGGTTTTTAATCCCGGTACACCGTCAAAGGCCTGTCCCATATCAAGACTAGAAAGTTCGGCCGATATATGAATGGTCATGGCGCCCATGGTGCCCGCATGGGGAGTGATGTTGAGCAATAGGCCATGTTTCTTCCAAGTGACAGATTTAGATTTAAAACCTCGAATCACCAGCGGAAACTCGCCGCCTGAATGGAAACTGGCTGGCTCACCACTTCGAGTGAGTAAATAGGGGGAGGCCACAAGATGCCCCTTTGAATGGCCTTCTTCAGCATTAACAGTGGCCGTAAAATCAGAAACATCTAAAGTCTCAGGAAGCACTTGAACAGTCATTTCACCCGATGGGGTTAAACCAAATTCACTGGCAAAGCTCTTGGTTGTCTCCACAATTCTTAGTTGCACTTTTATAAGTGGCCTGAGTTCGATTTGCGATTTACTGAATTCAAGTTTTATGCCGAAGGGCGAAAAATATTTTTGAAGCGGCTCTTTTTGACTTAAGTGTTCGTCAGAAATTGTTAGTTTGCCAGTTTGTTCGCGGTTCCAGTGAAAATGTCGCACGCCCAAACCGGCTAAACCATCTCGAAAGAAATTTTCAGCATCAATAATGACGTCTTCATCGCACTCGGCAGCGAAGGTGTAAGTGCCTGTGGGTACTTTTTCGGCCAGTGCTAGCCAATCAGAAAACCGATAAAGGTGACCGGCCACAACGATGTTATTGTCGCGAAGCCTCACCTCAAGGCCCAAAAAGTCTTTCACTAGCGGCGTAAGGGCGTGAAAAACCTGAAGGGTCATTTTTTCGAGCACTTGCACACTGAGAACCCTATCGGCCAACACCAGTTGAGTGGTCCCTGGTTTTTTCGCCATCAACAAAAGGTGGGATTCGTTATCGACGACTTTTAGTATTTTAGAATCTCCCACCCTCACATCGCCAGATCTGGATATCGGCCAGGTCTTGACCTCGCCAACTCCCATAATTAACGGCTCCGGAGGGCGGGCCCAGGTTGGGAAAGTGAAAAGACATAGAATATTTAAGAATAATAAACGCATGAGGGGTCTCCGTAGACCTCAATGGGCTGCAAACTCATGCCAAGATTACAGAAGAAAAATAACGGGAAATAGCGTCCGGCGAGTCCGAAAAAGAATTCCTACGCGGCCGGAAGCGAAAAAGAAACTCTCACTTGTCCTTTGGGGCAGGTGATTTCAAGGGCGGTGCCATGCAATTTCAATAGGGCTTGGCTTACGCTCAACCCTAGTCCCAATCCCTGGCTGTGGTGCATGATGTTTTCATCCAGAGCAAAGGGCTTAAGAATCTTTTCGATGGTGGCCGGCTTTAGGGCCTTTCCTTCATTGGTGATTGTAATTTGAATGTGCTCGCCTTCGGCTTCAGCCGTTACAGAAATGGGGGTTTGCTTTTTTCTAAACTTAACTGCGTTTTCGATAAGGCGGCCGATGACATTTTGAACGATTGCAGGGTCTGCCTTCACATTCAAATCATCAATTTGCCAATGCAGATCTTCGGCGGATGAGAACGGCTGGGCTGCTGCTGAGAGCAATTTTTCAGTGGAGGTTTTTCGGGCGTTAACAGTAGTCAGGCCTGTTTGAGCGGAAACCAATTCAAGTACGTCATTAATGATTTTATGTAGTTTATCGGAGCTTTTCCCAATGCGATCTACATATTGAGTTTGATCGGCGTCGAGCGAGGTTTCTTTGAGAAGTTCTAAAAAGCTCGATATCACAGTCAGCGGCGTTTTTAACTCATGGTTGATAAGAATCATAAACTGGTTTTTTGCCTCATCTAAAACTTTAAGCTCTGACAGGGCCTTCTCAAGAGCATCGTTTTTTTCTTTGAGCTCCCTTCGAATATTGAACTTTTCAACAGCCTTATCCACTGTATTCACAAGGTCAACAGGGTCCCAGGGTTTTGTGAGGTAGCGATAAACTTGGCCGGAGTTGATGGCGCCAATCACCGAATCCATATCGGTGTAACCAGTTAACAAAATACGAATAGCGTCGGGGTGAGTCTTGATTGATTTTTTCAACATTTCAACGCCGGTCATTTCAGGCATGCGTTGATCGCTGATGATCAGAGCCACATCAGGATGCCCTTTAAGTTGTGCTAGACCTTCGGCTGCCGAAGTGGCTTTGAGCACATTGTATCCCCGACGAAAGAGCCGCTCGAGCGCATCTACGTTATCAATTTCGTCATCAACAATGAGAATGGACTGTTTCATATCTATATTTCATGCCACAATTAAAATTGGATTAAGCGTATTGTTAAAGCTTAGACCAATGGCGTGATCAGTCAATAGAGAACTTTGAATACAAATTTTGTGCCCCAATTTATTAGCTGAGGTGAATTTAAAAAATGAAAACAAACATTCGGTGGAGTCAATGCTTGTTTGCGGTTTTAGTCATTTCGTCATTTTCGTTTGCGGAAGGGCGCACTCAAAAAAAAGTACCTAAATCTCAAAAAACCGCAGCAGAAAAAGCGTCACTAGAAAACCCGCCATTGCATTTTTTGAAGTTTGAGCAAGTGGCGAAGTTGGAGTACTGGCAGGGCGTCCGATATGTAAAACATTTTAGAAAATCTCTTGTTGCTGCAGACGAACTTTTTGGAAAATTCAATGAAAGTCTACCCGCCTATGCCAGTATTGACCCGATTAAAAATCAGTGGCAGTGGGAGATGCTATTTGGCAACAAAGCCTATGCCGCGGCAGGGGTTCATGGTCGGGGCAGTTTGCCTTCAGATGAGTGCATTTATGCTGTGACTCTGCAAAAATGGGTCGACAACAACGGCCGATATGTACCGAACTTTGGCTGTGCGAAGCCCAGTGATTGTTCGGGAAGCTTTGGTCGTGGCGTGGCCTGTGGTGTTATCGGGTCGGGATTGATCGGCAGCGATGCGTGTGTGCCCCACGCAGACAGATTGCGCTCCACAGTGACTTGTTTTGATCGAGTCACTCAAAAGATCAATTCGGCTGAAGGTAGTCAGGCCGTGCAGGTGGCGCGAGAGTACGAAGCTTATCTAAAATCAAACAGTGCCAACCCCGAAGCAATTCTTAACGATAAGACTTGGACAAAGCGTCTGGCTGAATACATGTGGCACCCGCAGGTGTACATGCACTTACTGAAGCGAGCGGATTATTTCAAAAAAAACGGGCGCAAGTTTGAGTCCTCAGATTTGGCAAAGGGCTTTGGCCCCACAGCGCAGTTGGGTGATTGGGATGAATACGGATCTTTTGAAAACGCATTCAATTCATTGGCTTCAGGATTAGAAGGTGTCTTCGGCAAGTTTGTTTATCATTGTGATAAACTTCTTGATAAGAAAGTGGTTGAAGAAATTCGCAGCCAAACTCGAGTGACGCCAAAATGGGCTGATCGTGAAAAGCAGAGAAAGCAGTGGCTTGAAGAAGAAGAAAAGGGTGGCCGATCGGCAACAGTGCGTTCGGTGTTGCAAAAACCAGAGTGTATTTCTCTAGAAAAACGCATAGCTGACCTGCGGCGCGCGGAGCAAACCATTGCCGATACTTATCCTTGTATTCGTGGTGATAAAGATTGTGCCGTTGGCGCGCCGGTAGTGCCACCACCTCCGCCACCTGTGCGACCAGACATGATCACTGAGTCCGTGAAGTCGTTGGGCTGTGAAAGCTACGGTAATGAAACGGGTATTTATCAAGAGGGAATGCGTTGTGTAGCCTGTGCGGCTGAGCGTGACGTGATAAATACTGAACAAAAAGACCATGTCATTTCGGATCGCTGGTTGTCACTGCTTGAGGTGATGGCTCATGCTTGTCATGAAACCGGGCAAGTGACGGGTAAAGACGTGCCAGCTTCGGTGGCGAGAGAATATATCGAGACCTTTGGTCAGTGCAGTGTGGATGAATATAATTTTTCACAATCGCCTCGATTAGATGTGGTCGAAAAGACCGTGAAACAGTGGTCTCTCAAAGGCATTGGTGATGATGACGAGCCGGATAAGGGGGATTTGTTTAAAAAAGTTTATGGCTTGAGTTTTTCAGAGGCAAAAAAGATTTTTGATTGTGAAGCTAAGGGCAAGAAAAGTTTCTTTGACCTATTTAAAAGCACTCCCAAATGTCTTGACGGGGACCTCGACTGTCGTAGAAATCTTCGGCGTCAGTCATTTGAAAAGAACAGCAAAAGCATTCGAAACGAAGCCGATAGTAGTAGTTATGCCAGTGGCGATTTGCGCAAATCGCTAGGTCAATGTATGGACAGAGCCTTGGAGTTACAAAAGAAGTTGAACCCCAATGGCTGTCGGACGGTGCAGAAACCCTTAGACAGGTCTTTCTTTTTAGGTCGTGGCTCGCAACCCGGATATGTGAACCAAACGGTGGGGGCCGTACTAGAAGGCGGTGGTCGCTGTTCAGCCGCCAGACAGCTGTATCAATTGAAGGGCCCAGGGAAGTCTTACACCACTGTGAATTTTCACTCTTATTTGGTGAAGGGCACAGGCCCCCAAGATCAATACCAGAGGGTGACCGGTGTTGTGGACAATGATTTTACCTATCATGTGGAAGCGGGCCAATTTCTACAAGGTGACTATAATTCGCAAAAAATGACCATGCACGTGAAAGAAGGGTGCGGAGATATTTATAATCGAACGTACGATTACCCCTGGAGAAAGGTCCGGGAAGCGCCCTTAAATAAAGGGGCTCGCTAGGCAGCGGTAGATGGGGGTTGGGTTTGTATAGGGGCTGGCAGCGACCAAGGTCAAGAATGCGGCACGAAGTGTAAAGTTTAGATTGAGAGAAACCGAACTAGGTCCAGGAGAAAAAGACTCGATAAGGAGTTGAAGGGTAATGAAGAAAATAGTGTTGATACAATTCATCGTAGCTATGGCGGGTGCCAGCTTTGCTCACGCTCAATTTTACGTGGGCGGTGGTGTTCAAGGTGGTATTAACGGATGTCCCTACCCTTATGGTTCTGGTGCCGGCGCCGAAAGTAAGAATGATAAAATTGCTGATGCAGAGCGGGACATTAAGGAAAAAGAAAAGGCTATTTCGGATGCTAAGCTAGTAAAACTTCGGGCAGAATCTGAGTTGAAGCGGCATGAACTCAATATTTCTACCGTGCTAAAAACAAAAGCAGAGGGTGGCGCCGATGTTTTTAGCGCCGTAAAGTACCACATTGATGACCAGAAAACATTGGACATGTATGGCGTGTGCGGCAAGGTTCAGCAAGGTAAGGATATACGAACAGCGTATTGTGTGCCAGCGGAGCTTTTGGCGGGCGCCGAGTCCAGAACTGGATCATCATATGTGTCCTTTGATGAACTTGCTAGGCGAGACGAGGAGGATTTGCGCAAGACCTATGAATCATTGAGTCGTTCGGGAGGCGCTTCTAGCCTAAAAGATTGCAAAACTACAAGAGTTGCCAACCAAGACAAAATAGAAATAGTCGACGAGCAGCCTTGGGAACGATTTTGTGGCGATGACCGTAGACACGCAGGTATGTGGGATTTTAATAGTTTTATTGGTGATTTTGGATTAGTGGAGCCTGGAATTTGTAGTAAGGATTCATTCATTAAACCAAGATATCATGTGGGTCAGTCAAAGAGCGATTCGGCCCAGAATGCCAGAGACAAGTGTGCCACCAGCATAACAGGATACATCGAAGTAAAAGCTAAAATTAAGGAAGCTGATAGTATAATTAAAGACAGCGAAGGAGAATTGACGAACTTAAAGAGCATACTCGAACTGGAAAAGAAAATCTGGAAAGAAGAGCAAAAACAAGCTCTCCGCGAAGGCCGTCAACCGGACCCTGGCGTTACTGAAGCCGGTGTTTGCACCACTGGAAATTGCCCCGGGTATCGTAAAGTGGACACTTGGGATCGTATCTTAAATGTGGGAATGGCCGCATTGGGCGGATACCTTTCTTATCAGGGAGTGAAATATGTCACAGACGCTAACACTTCATTGGGCTGGCAAACGAATCCCTATTTAGCTGTTGGCATTGGTTATCCCTTTTTGGCTGCGGGTCTCT
This sequence comes from Pseudobdellovibrionaceae bacterium, assembly GCA_023898385.1. Taxonomy (NCBI): domain Bacteria; kingdom Pseudomonadati; phylum Bdellovibrionota; class Bdellovibrionia; order Bdellovibrionales; family Pseudobdellovibrionaceae; species Pseudobdellovibrionaceae bacterium. The sequence continues at coordinate 3,115,233 of CP060220.1, forward strand.
ATGGAGCCTTCGGCGGTGGTATAGGGGCCGGCGGTTTTGCTTGTGGTGGTTATCCGGCAGGTCCTTACGGCGGCATGGCTGGAATGTATGGTAACTTTGGTGGTGGGTTTGGCTTTCCCCCTGCCTGGGGAGCCGGTTATCCCGGGGGACCCTTTATGCCAGGCATGGGCCCATGGGGAATGGCCGGACCCTACGGCGGTATGGGTATGGGATATCCAGGAATGGGCGGTATGGGCTTTGGCATGGCAGGCGGTTATCCTGCAGCCGGAGGTATGGGCTTTGGCATGGCAGGCGGTTATCCTGCAGCCGGAGGTATGGGCTTCGGTATGGCCGGTGGATACCCAGCAATGGTGGGTTATCCCGCAGCTGGTGGTATGGGCTTCGGCATGGCTGGTGGTTATCCAGCAATGGCCTATCCCGCAGCAGGCGGCATGGGCTTTGGCATGGCTGGCGGTTATCCCGCAGCTGGAGGAATGGGCTTCGGAATGGCCGGTGGCTATCCTGCAGCAGGTGGCATGGGCTTTGGCATGGCTGGTGGTTATCCAGCAATGGGCTATCCCGCAGCAGCAGGCGGCATGGGCTACGTGGGTGGTTACCCAGCCATGGGTGGAGCGGGCTCGATTCAGATGCAGCAACAGTTAATGCAGCAACAAATGGCAGCCCAGCAGTACTATTTGCAACAGCAACAACGGTATTTCGCTGAACAACAACAGCGGTCTGTTTTGGTCGGACGACTGCAGCAAGAGCTTGTTAAGATTCAACAACAAATCCAGCAGATTTCTATGGGCGGCGGTGGCTATGGCGGTTACTCCGGTGGAGGATACTTGGGCGGCGGAGTCAATTTTGGCTATGGCGGCTCGGGTGGTTATGGAGGCGGCGGTTATTACGACCCTCGCAACACGGATCAGCAGCCAACAAGATAGTAGACAGGGCGCCCTATGCGCTCCGTTTGAAATCACGATATAAAGACCTCGCACATGGCGAGGTTTTTTTATGCCTATAGAGCGAATCGATCATTGTTATGACAGTCACGTTCATTGGTTGGCCACGGGTGAGATGCAATCCCGTTTAGACCTTCGTTCCCTTAAAAAGGCCGAAGACGTGGCTTCACTTTTGGTATTGCCTCAACATTTTAAAGATCGCTGGCTCATCGGATTTGGTTGGGATGAAAGTCTTTGGAGTTCTCCCGATGGATTAAATAGAAAAACTTTGGATCGACAGTTTCCTGATCATCCGGTGTGTTTTTCTCGGGTGGATGGGCACACGGTATGGCTCAATTCAAAGGCCCTAGAAGAACTGGGTTGGCTGAGAGGAGATTTGCCTCAATTTCAGGGTGGAAAAATCATTATGGATGACACCAACACACCAACGGGAATCGCCATCGATAGTGCTGCTAACTTTGTTCGAAAACAGATTCCGAAGGCCAATGCCACGCAGGTGGCGGCCTCATTGCTGCAAGCGGTGAGAGTGTTCAATAATCAAGGGATCACTCATATTCGCGATATGACTTGTTCCATAGAGCAATGGAGCGAGGCTGTGCGCTTAGATGACAGTGGTCTACTCACTCTAGCGGTAGAGCAATTTTTTAGCGCGGATGATCCAGCTGATTTTGACGATGCTTTTGAATTGGCCTTGCAGGCGAGAAAGACAACAACACCTCGGTTGCGAGCAAAAGGATTAAAGGTTTATTACGATGGAGCCTTGGGGTCTGAAGGCGCTTTTTTAAGTCAAGATTACCCCTCAGGGTCGGGTCGAGGCCTGGTGCTCATTGAACCATCTGAATTAAAACAGATGCTGAGGCGCTCATGGGAGCAAAAATTTGATATTGCCGTACACACCATCGGGGATCAAGCAGCCCAGGATGTGGTCGAAGTGGCCTGTCAGCTTTGGGACAAGGGGTTTAAAGGTCATCTGCATTTAGAACACGCCCAAGTGTTGCGACCAGAAACAGTTTCTCTGCTTGTGGGCAAAACCGTCACATGTCATTTACAGCCCAGTCACTGGCTCAGTGATAAACGCTGGCTAAAAGAAAAATTGGGGTCTTTATATGAATTCAGTTTTCCGTGGCGACAGCTGCAAGAAGCTGAAATTGAGTTTTATTTTGGAAGCGATAGCCCCATCGAGCCGGCAGATATCCCCCGTTCACTTTCTGCCCTGAATGACAGTGCCCTGCACGGCATCCCCAAACTACTGGGGCCGGGTCTGAAATACCACACCCATCCCGATCCCACCTGGGTGCCGGGCACTTTTTCTGAGTTTTCTAACGACCAAGTAAAAGCGGTGGTGTTTCAAGGTAAACATTTGTTTTAAAAACCATGTTTGTGGGTGGGGGGAGCGGCCTCTTCCACCACTTTTTGCGGTAAATTGTTCTTTACGATGAGAGCGCCAGTTACACCAGCCCCCAACCAAAACCAGGGATTCTTATACCAGGTTGTTGTTGGTTTTTTAAGGGCGTCAATGGGGATCGTCTTCGCAGATATTTTTGTATCAATAGGGCCAAGTTTTTGCTGTGGTTTTCCGATGCAATTCCCGTCAAAATAACCCCGGAGAAGACCTTTGTTTGTGAGACTCAACAACTGAGGGTCAACCTCCATCGATAAGCAGCTGCCCCGAACGGAGGGCCTTCTTTGCGGAGACCACCTTGAAAGATGTTTGCCCAACCCCGAATAGGTTTGTCGAACAAAGCTATTTGAATACAAAGTGATTCGCATTTGCTTTTTCGGTAGGCGAAGGATTGTTCCAAAAGAGAGATCTATCACTTCGCCATCAATGTGGGCCTGGGTGAAGTCGTTCCACTTTTCATCAACAACCCAGCTGAAAAAACTTTTGTGTTTTAGCACATCTTGAAATTTCTCAATAAGGGGTGGTGGAAAGAGATCTTTATTCGCGGTTGATTCACTTCCAAATTCTGCAGCCAAAGAGATCCAGTTTGACGATCTGTCCTGATCCAATTGAGCCAGTCGAAGTAGAGAAGTCATAATCAGTTTTCTCTCCGGAAGCTTCCAGTCTTCTAGAAACGCAAATCTCGACACTTCTGTAAATTTTTGCATGGATTCGTCGAGATGGCCTTGTAGAAACTGAAGTTGGGCTTCTGCAAACAGGTCTGTCAAAATTTTAATTTTGTCAGCTGTGGGAAACTCCCGGATTTGAAAATCCACGACCGGTTCAAAGTTGTCATTTACAAGCAAAAAAGCCTGAAAATCATTGTGACTTTTCGGGTTGCTATTGACTAGCACCAGCGCAGGAGGCTCCGCATGAGAGAGGTGCGAAAAACCAAGTGCAAATACGATCACGGCTAAGCAAAACCATTTCAATAGTGCCTCAGGTTGACGAGATTTTTTATTTTCTAATTTATCGGTCACCATGAGATTTCGCTTACTCCTCAGAAAGGTCAATAATTCGACGTCTTGCCGGTTTTCTATTTACAATCTTCGTTCCAGTTTTTTCCGGACTTTGCACGGCCACCGAAAATCGAGTGCCATTTTGTAAAATGGGGTTAACAAGATCGTCTCGTACAAGAACCGCTAGATGTTCTGGGCTGTTAGGGCTTCTCAGGATTTTTACTCCCTGCGCCACAAGCGTGGATTTGCCCTGTCCCTCGGTGGCCGTGTAAAGATCGACCACGCCGAAATTTCCAAGAATTTGGTCCAAGGCCCGATAATTTTCCACTTCAATGGGGAGCAACACATGACCTTCCGGAATATAAGTGTCAGCAGAAGCTGGATGCGGGTCTGTGTGGGGTGGTTTTTGGTTTTCCCACAGCCAAGACAGTAAACCCAACGCGAGAATGACGGCGCCGAGGGTCCATGGTGGCAATTTTTTCATTGAATAAGTGGACCACTTTTTAATGTTCATCTGTAGACCCTTTCCACAGTGTATTGAAATTTGTCGAGCGACCGGCGAGTTTGTTGATTCATAGAAAATGCCAGATAAACAAATAACATGATGGTGGTGATAGAAATCATCACCTCTACAATGACCTGACCGTTTTCATCTAGATGCTGAGGGCGGGATACCATTTGTTGTTCTCCTTTTTGATTGTGGCGGCACAGTGGCCGGGAAATAGACCTCTCACGATATTTTTAAATTCAAGTAAGGGCCCTTCAAAAGTTTTGATGGACCATCCCCAATTGATATGGGCTTTTTGTAATTGCGAAAAAAACGGCAAAGGATGATAGCTGGGAGTGAGCGAGGTCAGTGGAAGCCCTGAAACCGCCAAGTGGGGTTGATGAATCTGGACATTCTGAACCTCCGCAGATGCCGCGCCTGCAAGTTTTTGGGGAATAATCTGCTTGAATCGGTAGATCACACTTTTAGATTGATTCAGCAGAGACTGCTGCTCTTTTCGTAGGGCCACTTGCATAGCGATTACAGCAGAGAGGTGGGCGCGGGTCGCCGCAATGGCCGGGGCCACGTGTGAGGCCAGCGCAATTTTAAGATTTTTTTCGGCAATCGTTCTTTTCTTTCGAAGGCGTTCGGCCTTTGGGTTCAACTGCAAAAGGCGATGGAGAAGGTTTGCCAGTTCAAATTGCGTAGCCATTGTGTGAGATTGGCAAACGAAGTTGAGTTTTTGCCGAGTGATCAAGATTTGTGAAAGAATCGAAAGAGCGGCTAATAGAGTGATTATCACAGGTAAAAAGGTCAACAGGCTCACCACAACATACCCCTGTTGGTTTTTTTTGATTGTCTTAAAATTTGAGATTCCTTCAGAGACACTGTTTGGTGACTGTCTCCAATAGCCGGAATGGACCACGTGATATTCGCTGTGTAGACCTGTTGAGGCCGAGGGCCGGAGCGATGCAGTCTTAGGCTTTTGATGCCACCCCACTTGAGGACATTGGTGATTTGTTTTTGCGAAAGCCTTTCGCAAACCGAAGGTGATTGATCTTTGGCCAAACACAGGGCCGCCTCGTAGGTTGCAAAGTGAATCCAAACACTCACCATCAGAGAGTAAAGAATCACCAAAGCCACAGCCAGACCTGCAGACACAAAGGTTAGGCTCAGCGCCGCTTCGATGCTGACCCAGCCTTGTTGTGATCGAATCATTTTGATTTGCCACTGGTGGACCCATTCATAAAGTCGCTGAGGTCACGTTTTTTGTAAATGGACTCGTTCACAGCGTCCTTTTCGGAACGTTTTTTTGATCCCTTGATGGCGTAAATCACATCAGTGAATTGCGCATTAACGGTTTGATTCAGCGTTCGCACCACGCCGAGAGTGGCCACGGCCATCAGGGCTACAAGGATCAGGTACTCAACCAGTCCCTGGCCGCGAGAATTTTTTAATAGCTTCATAACAGACTCCTAAGGTTCTAGGATCTGTGAGAAGCAAATGCGTGCCAGTTTTCTATTTCGGTTTTATTCAACAATGGCGTCCGACTGCGGACGTTGAAGTTCGGATTTCAGGCCCTTACCAAAGGGCCACGGCGAGCCTAGTTCTTCTTTTTGCCTCTTGCGGCCTTTCGGCGCTCCACAATCTGGCAAAGAATATCATAGGCCTCTTTGCGTAATCCGTTATCAAAAATGAAACTGTAAAATCCTTGAATCTCTGGACTTTGACGAAACTTTTTTGCCGATGAGGGCAAGCTGTCAGACTGCTTAAAGACAATAGAACTTCCGTCTTTTGATAAATTCACTTTTGACATGAGGATCTCCTGGATGGGGACCAAGATATGTAACATCGTGCATCCAGTCAAGGTGGAGGTGTCGTTAATATAAGATAGTGGCTGCGCCTCGGCGTTGCCAGAATCTGTACTTGGGCACCGCCAGAATCCGCACCTCGGCGCTGCCATAATCTGTACTCGGGCACCGCCAAGATCCGCACCTCGGCGTTGTCATAATCTGTACTCGGGCACCGCCAAGATCCGCACCAAGGCCAGGCAAAGGGGGCCAGGCGAGGGGGCGTCGACGACCCACGGCACGAGTGGCCGCAGGTCGTCTTCGGATGGCGTCACTGCGTGCCGCCACCCGGATACGCCCTGCACATCGTGATGTGGGTCGTCGACGCCCCTTCGCCTGGCCCCCTTTGCCTTGGCCTTGGTGCGGATCTTGGCTGATCTTGAGGGTTTTTGTGGTCCTTATTTTTGGGTCATCTTTGTTTATTTCCTGGTTTTTGTTTGGTTTATTGGGGATACATTTTGGGTCAGCATCTGGAGGAAACACTATGATCATGATGGACGGTAAGGCTGTTGCGGCCTTGCATCGAGCGAAAATTAAGAAGCAGGTGCAATCTTGGGTGCAAAGCGGTCAGCGGGCGCCGGGCTTGGCTGTGGTGCTGGTGGGTGAAGATCCCGCTAGCCAAGTGTATGTGCGAAATAAAGGGCGAAGTTGCGAAGAGGTGGGTTTTGCTTCTTGGATTCATGCTCTCCCTAAAGAGACGACCCGCGAATCTTTGAAGGCTATTTTAGACGAGCTCAATAGGGACTCGAATGTGGATGGAATTTTGGTGCAGCTCCCTTTACCTAAACACCTTGATCCCGATGAGGTTTCTGGATGGATTTCTCCTCTAAAGGATGCTGATGGATTGACTGTTGAAAATACGGGACTGTTATGGTCGGGGCGGCCTCGGGTGAAACCCTGTACTCCTTGGGGTGTGATGTCCATTCTTGATCACTACAATATACATCTTGGAGGAAAGGAAGCTGTTGTGGTGGGGCGTAGCCATATAGTGGGCAAACCTATGGCCTATTTACTTCAAGAAGCCAATGCCACGGTGACGCTTTGTCACTCAAAAACAAAAGATCTTGTGGAACACACGCGGCGTGCTGACATCGTTGTGGTCGCAGCTGGGCAACCTCGGTTGTTGGGGCGCGAAGATTTTAAGGCGGGTTCCGTAGTGGTTGATGTGGGTATTCATCGAGATCCGTCGGGATCTTCCACCAATAAACCCGGTCTTTGCGGTGACGTGCGGTTTTCAGAACTCAATGGTTGGGTGTATGCAGCCACTCCGGTGCCAGGGGGCGTGGGGCCAATGACTATAACCATGCTTCTTGAAAATACTTTGCACCTTTACAAGCTGCATATGGGATTAGCTAAGGCTTGAAAATATAAAGAGGGTTATTAAGGCGGCCATCAGCAGGCAACATCTTCATCACAGCTTTAGGTTACCTTTAAAAGATTCTCATTCAAAAAGATCTCAACATATCGAAGGGGATACGCCTTGGCCTTTTCTCAATTGAATCTGTAAAGGGTAGCTCAAATCTGGGCGAATGCATTGCCGGCTTATGGCCGACCTATTAGATCCCTTTTAGTACTGTTGGCAGGGTAGATTGGGGATGAAAAAGAGTTTTCTTATAGGCGCTTTCATCGACACCACCACCAACACTAAAACCATATTGTTCGGGGTTGGCGCCAATGGTCTTTAACGCCAAGACGGCCCACAAGTAGCTCACATGCCGGCAATCAATCATATTAAATGCTTCCATTTGGGTGGCCGACAGGCCTTTTTCAGACAGAACTCGTAGATGTTTGTCGGCGCCGCCGGCGCCCGTATGATAGGCCATAATGGCTATGGCCGGATCGTCAGAAAATTTGCGGAAATGATCGCGCATCAATACACCTGCCATCAGCGTGGCTGATCCAAAATACCCGCGATCATCTCTTGGGTTGAGTTTTCTGGGCGACGCGGAACTCACCACCACGGGGAAGATCTTCATTTCTAAGCTAAATTCTTTTTTTAATTTTTTTTGTTGGTCGAGGGCCGTGGGCCGTTGAATTTGCCAGGGGCCAGAGGCTGCATTTTCTGGCACACTATAGCGCTCTTGATTCACCACCAGGTTTTGATAGCTGCCTGATACAGCATACTCAGACTCGATGGGCAAAATATAAGCTATCTCAGGCGTGACATCCAGCAGTCTTGAAATGCCATAAACGTATTTTCGTAAAGGAGCGGCATGGGTGAAAAAACCGTCAGCCTTTCGCTTGTTGGGTACGACTCCGCCATTGCACTTCGCCGCAAAGGATTGACCCGTCCAGGCATTCACCATGGCTTGCACGCCGGAAGAGCTATTGTAGCGGCTTAAGCCGATGGATTGCTGGCGGGCATTTTTGAGCTTCGGGTCACTTGCGGCAATTTTTAAAAACGCAGACTCTTTATTGGCATCGCCAGCTCGAGGATCACCAGTGTCCGGATTCAAAGTGGCACGTGGCGATTCAATAAAAATAAGAAGATTTTCATTGGAGTTTTTTCGATCTTCAATACTCAACACGATATCGCCATTTTCATAGTTATTGCCCAAGAGATCGCCCCGCAACGAAGGTGAACTCCCTTTGTCGAAGCCAACGACCTCCACCTTTTGCACCTCTGAGGGACCATCGTGTGTGGCCAGCAAATCCGTTTCAATGACCACAAGGGGGGGCGCCTCGGCATCATTCGGTGCCTGAATTTCAATATGCGAAAACGACCTTCCGCCGTCGATCATTACGGTAGTTCTTTCGGCCGTGATTGCGGGCCTTTCCCCAAGAGATTTGATTGTGTTCAGGGGCTTGGAGGCTATGGGTTTCGTATTCTTTGAATTTTGAATGCGCACTCTTGATTCTGTTAAAGTGATGAGCATCACCGTATCCAAGTGACTCTCGGGAGATTCTCTTCGCAACACGAGTTCGGCGATCACGCAATCGTGGTCGCGACAAGTCAACTGGGCGAAGACCTCGTCATTTGCCAGACCGGTTTTTGAGTCAGGGGCTTTAAATGGGGCTTGGTTTGAGTCGGTCAATACGGGCAGTCGAAAGCGCAAGGCCGCTTCGCTATTGTCAAATTGTGATCGTAAATAAACAGTGAGGTCGATGAGTTGAGGTTGAACTCGAGTCGGCCGGCCCTGTCCGTCGAGCAGTTTCAGCGTCACGTTTCTAACCGCACTTGAAATCTGCTCATCTGATGTGGTGCCCTTGCGCTTTTTAAGCTCCTCAAATTCCTGACTAAATCCACCTGTGGTGTAAGGAAGCTTTCTCAACTGACCTGAATAGGGGTCAATCACCGGTTTGGTACCGCCAGTTTGCTGCCAGGGTTCAAGATTATTACCCAAGTGCGGCTCGAATCCGCCCACATGACAACCGGATATCCCTAAACTGATTAAGCCCAAAGCAAGCCATCTTGTAACAATCACTGATCTCTCCTGTGCCGAAGGTGTTTTGGCCCATGACCAAAACTCCCTACCAGGCTCTATATTGAGCAAATTGGAGGCCACAAGAGGCGCCAAATAATGGGATATGGACCTGATTTCACTAATGATTTGGTCGAATTTTTCAACATCCAGCGACAAAAAATGGCAGGCCATTGACTGCGGCATACAGAACAGAGAGAAGAGGTCCCATGTCTAACTCACCTAAGAAAACCCCCTTATACCAACGCCATGTTGAGCATGGCGGTAAATTAGTCGAATTTGCCGGATGGATGCTACCTGTGGAGTATGCAGGTCTTCGTCGCGAGCATTTACATGTCAGAGAGAGTGTGGGTTTGTTTGATGTGAGTCACATGGGTGAAATTCGGGTGAAGGGCGATAAGGCGTTACCGACACTGCAGTGGTTGACGACTAACGATGTGTCGCGCCTCGAGCCGGGTCGGGCCCAATACTCCCTGTTACCCAATGAACAAGGCGGTTTGGTCGACGACATCATTGTGTATTGTCTCGAAAAAAACTCTGACTATTTGGTTTGTGTAAATGCCTCTAACACTGAAAAAGATTTTCAGTGGATGCTAAAACACAATCAGGGCGCTGAAATCACCAATGAAAGTCAAAACTGGGGACAGATTGCCGTACAAGGGCCAAAGGCGATGGCTTTGGTGGCAAAAATTTTTGGTGATGGCGTAAGTGATCTTCCTCGGTTTGCGTTCTTAGATACTGAATTTGAAGGCCAGCCTGCGCTAGTGGCGCGAACGGGCTACACAGGCGAAAATGGCGTAGAGATATTTGTGGGCTGGGATAGAACAGTCCAATTGTGGAATCGCCTGGTGGCTGACGGTAAAAGCCTCTCTGTTCAACCCATTGGTTTGGGTGCCCGCGACACTCTCAGAACCGAGATGGGCTATAGCCTTTATGGGCATGAGATTGACGACGCCATTAATCCCTATGCCGCGGGCCTTGGTTGGGTGGTGAAAGCCTCCGACAAAGACTTTTTGGGAAAAGGCCCCATGCTTGACGCTAGGGAGCGAGGAATTAAGCGAAAATTGGTGGGACTAAAGATGCTTGAGTCGGGCATTCCCCGATCGGGCTATCACCTGTTTTCTTTTGACAACAACGAAATTGGCACGGTAACAAGTGGTACGCTTTCACCGAGTTTGCAGCAGGGCATCGCATTGGCTTTTGTCGACACGGCTTTTGCCAGCGAAGGTACAGTGCTAGCTGTGCAAATTCGGCAACGGAAGGTGCGGGCCCAAGTGGTCAAGCTTCCGTTTGTGACACCTAAAGGAGTTTAAAATGGCGGGTTTTCGCGTTCCAGACGAACCCTATTACACTAAAGACCACGAGTGGGCCTTGGTGGATGAAAATTTGGTCACCGTAGGTGTCACTGAATATGCTCAAGACTCCTTGGGCGAAATTGTTTATGTGGAGCTGCCTGAGGTCGGGCAGAAGGTCACCCAAAATGAGCCTTTTGGTGTGGTAGAAAGTGTTAAAGCCGTAAGCGATTTGATGGCTCCGGTGTCTGGCACCGTCATTGAAGTGAACGAAAGCATCAACGACAATCCCGGAATGATCAACGATGATTCCATGAACGAAGGTTGGTTGGTGAAGATTGAAATGGACACGGAAAAAGAGTTAGCCAACTTGATGCGTGCACCAGAATATCGAAAATTGATTGAAAAATAAGTTGTTGCCCACGTGGTGGTGTTGGTAAAACCTTCGGACAGCTTTTTAGACTTTGAAAATAAAATAAATGCCCAATTGGTGGAATTGGCAGACACGCTAGACTTAGGATCTAGTGCCGAGAGGCGTGGGGGTTCGACTCCCTCATTGGGCACCACTTCTTTAAAGGTTCGCTGATGCGGTCCCCTTTAGATAAATCCAAAAAACAATCAGATAAGCTCACCCGCGGTCAAAAAAATATCTTAATGGCCGATCAAATGTTTAAGGATGCCTTCCTTGTTAAGAAGACCCGTTTTTCAAAATTGCACCCTGAGCTTTCGGATGAAGACCTTAACAAAATGACAGCCCAGTATTTTAGGGAACTCAACGAAAGAGAGTCCTAATGTCCGCTGGGATGCTTGATGTACTTAAAGATGTGACAGATCGTTTAGAACAGGAAAGCATTGAATACTTTCTGGTAGGCTCAATGGCCTCTATGTATTATGGTCGCCCTCGATTCACTCAGGATATTGATTTAGTTGTTAGAATTAAGGCAAGACACATTCCTCATTTTGAAAAGCTCTTTCCCATTGAAGATTACTACTGCCCACCCATAGAAGTGCTTCAAGATGAGGTTAGTCGTAAGGGGAGCTTCAATCTCATCCATCAAGGATCAGGTATTAAAGTGGACATTATACTTGATGCGGAGACCAGTTTTTCAGCGTCCGAGTTTTCAAGAAAGAAAAAAGTCGAAATGGCTCCGGGAATAGAAGTCTATATTGCTTCGGCTGAAGACATTATTTTAAAAAAATTAGATTACTATCGTGAAGGGGAATCTGAAAAACATCTCAGCGATATCCGTGAAATCATCATGAGTGAAAAGGTGGACAACTCCTATATTGAGGAGTGGTCCTCTCGTATGGGTTTAGAAAAATATTGGGAAAAGGTTTGATAGGGGAGCGTCAAAACAAAAGTTAAAGAACACTCTGGTTGAGCGCTACAAGGAGTGATTCAATTTTTTTTCGACTTAGCATTTAGGCCCTCGCCAGAAAATTTTTGTGTACAAAAATGTTTTTTGATCGAAATGCGTAGGGTGACTCAAGTAGCGCGGAGGCTTTTAGTGATTCAACTCCAGAGACAAACCAAGGCTGTTCCAGTGCTTTGGTGTCATTGGCCCACTTTGGAGCGGTTAAACCCACTTCTTCGCAAAGTGCGATGACGGTGGCAGCAATCAGGACGTGAATAGAGTGCGGGCATGACCGGTCGGGGTTGAGTGCGAACAGTCGCATATCACAGGTTTTTCTAAACTCATCAACCATGTCCATGAGGTGAATCTTCCAAGAATCAACCCCGTCTCTGGCCACCCGAAAACTAGGTTACACTTTTTGGGTGAATCTTCCCGTACTTAGGTCTTGTGGAGTTAAAACCCATCGGTTCCGATAAGCGAACAAAGTTCAACTCAGAGAGGGTCAACCATGAATAAAAAAATATTGTCCACGCTAGCTATTGCTTTAACCGTACTTGTTGGGTGCACCAGCGACGGCACTTCCACAGAGGCCTCGTCATCTGTTTTTGTAGGCGCGTGGCTTAAGAACAATTGCGAAGCTCTTGGATCTGTAGGCGGCAAAACGGTCTATGGGAATCAGGTGACCATGTCTATTGCGGCCAGCGTAGTTTATAATGTCTCAAGGGCATGGGTGGATGATTCATCTTGTACAGCTGATCAAGAGGCCTGGGTTGAAACCATGATTTTCAGCTATGTGACTTCGGCATCTGATTTAGGTTCGGACATCTATAATTTTGATTCCACCCTCGCTGGTGGTACGTGGGAAATCAAAACAGCAGACGGAGCCACTGTTTTAAACGGAGCCAGTCAATGTGGGCAAACAGATTGGACATCGGGCCAAACCTACGAGCAAGAAAGCAGAGGCTGTTTTGACAGCATGCCTATTGGTACGGTGTTTTACAGCATAGGCCAAGTTTCAGGAACAACTTTGACCTTTGCAGACAGTCCATCAACATCGGAGTCCACGCGCCCAACGGCATTGGGAACGGACGAGGTCTTTCAGAAGCAATAACAAAGCATTCACATTCATTTGTTGCCCTTGGGTTTGACCGCGCTATAGACTGATCAACGGTTGGCGGCCGTAGATGCCTGTGGCGTAGAGTTAAAAAATCAAGGGGGACAAAAATGAAGAACTTTCCAGCTCAATATAAGGAACTCAATGTATGGATGGAAAAGCTGGGCATGGCCCTACCAGGCCCAATGGCAGGCTTTGCCCAGCTCCATGAAAAAACCCTTGAGAAGGGCGCACTGGATTCAAAAACAAAAGAACTTATTGCCCTTGGCATTGCGATCACTGTGCGATGTGATGGGTGTATAGCGTACCATGTTCACGACGCGATGAAATCCGGCGCTTCCGAAAAAGAGATTGCTGAAACAGTCAGTGTTGCCATCCTGATGGGTGGCGGGCCTTCAGTGGTTTATGGCATTGAGGCCATGCAAGCCGTGCAACAATACAATGAAGTGGGATTGTAGTCTGACCTAAATGTTTGTTTCTGGCGGACGGGGTGTTGTTGGGCCTTTTGGAGTCTTTTGTTTTGTCGGCTGAGTACCATCAGCATCGATAGTTCGTGCGGACTCAAAATCAAAGGCCTCTGGGAGTGAGGCCATCTGTTGGGCTTCTAATTTCAGGCGTCGGCGTTTCCATAGTTGGGCATGGTTAAATCGGCCAATTCGGTCCGCAGCCGAGGCGTAGGTGGGGGCGGGAAATAGTTCAGTCCACTGTAAATCGCTCATTCCAGAACTCCTTTTTGCACCGCTTCTATGCTGTGATGCAATGCGTGGCAAGTGGTTCCGGGCCGAATGAAGATTTTTTCACGTATCTAACTAGATCGCATTAGTGAATCTTACCAGCTGTGCGGCCAGGGAGGCATCGAAACTGGCGTGGCCAGCATCGGGCACAATGGTCAGCTGAGATTTTGGCAGGGCCTTATGCAGGTCCCAGGCGCTTCGAACCGGGGTGATCACGTCATACCGGCCCTGGGCAATATTGCATGGGATGTCCGCAATGGGCTGCACATTCTCCAAAATCCAGTTGTCCGATTCGAAAAACATCTTGTTCTTAAAATAGTGGGGCCCAATGCTGCCAAAGCTTCGATAAATTCGGGGATCATCAAACGCTTTGATCAACTGAGGATCTGGAAGAAGTTTGGCCAGGCTCAGTTCCCACATGGTCCAGGATCGCATGGCCGCCAGGCGAACCTCTTCATCAGAGTCGGTGATGCGCTTGTGATAGGCATCAACAAGGTTTCCCTGTTCATTCAATGGGACATGATTTTTAAAAGTCTCAAACTTATCTGGATAAATCTCACTGGCCCCATATTGATAGAGCCATTTTACCTCAAAGTCGCGGCCCAAAAATATACCCCGAAGCTGCAATGTCAAAACACGATCTGGATGTTTGATGGCATAGACCAGCGCCAAGGTGCTGCCCCAACTTCCGCCGAACACATGCCATTTTTCAATGCCCAGATGTTCTCGTAAACACTCGATATCATCGACGAGATTCCAGGTGGTGTTCTCTTTAAGCTCGCTATTGGGACGGCTCTTACCTGCACCCCGTTGGTCAAAAAGCACCACATGAAATTTTTTTGGATCAAAAAATTGCCTGTATTCATTAACGATACCGGCCCCAGGGCCACCGTGTAGAAAAACAATGGGAATGCCGTCTTTATTGCCCACTTGTTCGTAGTAAAGAGAGTGCAAGTCTGAAACTTTCAAATGTCCTACAAAAAATGGGTCGGTGATTTTATGGATGCTACTATTCACATTGCGCCTTTTTATGACTGCTGTCCAATTCCGTAATATTCAAATCCGGCTTCCTTCATCGTCGACGGATCAAACAAGTTACGGCCATCAAACAGGATGGGGTTTTTCATAAGTTTTTTAAGTTCGGTAAAATCAGGAGCTTTGAATTCATTCCATTCGGTGACCAAAACCAGGGCGTCAGCATCTTTTGCGGCCTCCATGGCTGTGGCTGCCACAGTAAATTCGACCTCACAAGCGGCTTGGGCGTTTTCGCTGGCCACGGGATCATAGGCCACCACCTCGGCACCCTTTTCAACCAGGCTTTTTATCAACTGCAATGAAGGGGCTCTCCGAACATCATCTGTGCGGGGCTTAAAGCTCAAGCCCCACAGTGCGACCTTTAAACCCTTTAAACTGCCGAACCTTTCAAACAACCGCTCTGCCAAAATGGCTTTTTGGCGCTCGTTCACATCATCAGCTGCTTGCAATAAAAGTAAGTCAAGTCCGTGAGTTTTACCCGTCTGAATCAGGGCTCGTACATCTTTAGGAAAGCAGCTACCGCCATAGCCAAGTCCCGGATAGAAAAACGCCGGATTAATTCGATTGTCCGAGGTGAACCCTTTGCGAACCTCAAAAATATTCGCGCCCAATTTGTCTGCCAGCAATGAAAGTTCGTTTATAAAACTGATTTTCATCGCCAGAAAAGAATTAGCTGCGTACTTGGTCATTTCCGCTGAGGTGTTATCCATAAAATAAATGGGTGCATTGCTGTTTTTTAAAAAAGGCTCGTAAAGTTTCTGCATTAAATCCCGAGCACCTTGGCTCTTACAGCCAATCACCACCCGGTCGGGATGTAAAAAGTCGTTCACCGCCTCACCTTGTCGCAGAAACTCGGGGTTATTTACAATTTCAATTTCTGCACTGGCATGATCCCGGCAAAAGGCTTCGCATTCTTTGGCCGTACCGATGGGCACGGTGCTTTTCAAGACCACGTATTTCTTTTTTGTGGCACTTTTGCAGATTTCTTTGAGTACATGAAAAGTGGCCGTCATATCAGCACTGCCGTCAGGCATCTCTGGAGTGCCTACTGCGATAAATACTAGATCTGATTTTTGCACGGCCTCAGCAATGCTACCAGTAAATGCCATCCGTGCAAAATTACGCTGAAAAAGATCGTTAAGACCTGGTTCATAAAAGGGGAGTTTTTTATCTTTAAGTTTATTTAGTTTTTCTGGATTAGAATCTACACAAGTTAACTCATTGCCGGCATCTGCAAAACAAACACTCGCCACCAGGCCCACGTAACCTGTTCCAATAACTCCCACTCTCATTTGCTATCTCCCTCGGAAAAAACCACCTTGCAACAAAAGCTATCACAGAGCGGCATAGGGGTCTACCAAAGAGCCGAACAGTCTCACAATGTTTAAATATCAACAAATCTTGTTTTCAACCGTGAAAAATGACGTGGGTTGTGTGCAACAGAATGTTGCAGGGCGGTAGTTGTCGTTGTTGCTGGGAGCAGACAACTTAGCTAGCCTATCGACATGTGTGCGCAGTTCATTGTTAAAGGACACCTTAAGGATCTTGAAAAATTTTACGGAATAAGTGTGCCAGAGACTTGGTCGAAATCAGTGAATGTGCGAGTTCTTCCCCACCAACAAGCGCCAGTGATTGTGGCTAGTGGTGAAGCCTTGAATCTTGTATCTATGAGTTTTTCATTGATCCCCTCGTGGTCAAAAACGCGTCGAGTTAAGTTTGCCACACACAATGCTCGATTAGAAACGGTGGCTGAAAAGCCCACTTGGCGACGGCCTTTTGCTGAGGCCCACTGTGTGGTGCCAATGACATTCTTTGTCGAGCCTATCTATACCGGAGAATATGCTGGGCACATGGTGGCATTTTCAGAAAAACAAGAAGCTTTTCTACTGGCAGCTGGTGTATGGGATAGTTGGGTGGATCCAGAGACGGGGGAAGTTTTAGATTCTTTTGCCATTCTTACGGATACGCCAAACGAATTTGTTGCCCACACAGGCCATGATCGAATGCCGTTGTTTCTTGATCCATCGCATGTACCGCTGTGGTTAAAGGCAAAGGATAAGGCGCCCGGTGATTGGCTGAGCTTTTTAAAAGCTCATAGGGCGACATTGGGGATGAAGGTCAAAAAGGATCGAGCCATGCGCCCGGGGTGGGAAAAGCGGGCGTAGGTCCATGCACAATTGAGGGGGGAAAATGTTAGTTAAAAATTTATTGAGTTTTGTTTTTGTGGGGCTTGCTTCCACCCAGATGGCCGTGGCTTCCATTGATGCCGATACGATTTACGATGGACACCGGGTTGAGCCACAAAGCCTAGATAGTGTGATCGAAAAGATTCAGCCAGGAACTGTGGTGGTGCTCAGTGAATACCACGACTCTGTGGATCACCATAAAAAACAAGCATTGTTTTTACATCGGCTGGCCGAGGCTGGGTTTAACGTTAGCGTGGGTATGGAATTCATCGGCTACCCTTTTCAAAAACAGGTCGATGATTTCTTGGCTTCAAAAATCACTGAAGACGAGTTTTTAAAAGCCATTTTGTGGCCCGGAAACCCCTTCGAATTTTATCGTGAATTGGTGTTATTTCCGGCCCATCATTCGGGGCGAACCCTCGGGTTAAATGCCCCACAGTGGTTATCTAGAAAAATCAGTCAAGGGGGTTTTGAATCACTAACTCCTGAAGAGAAAGAATTCATGCCTCCTAATTTTGAGATGGGAAATGATCTCTATTATGAGCGGTTCAAAGAAGCTGTGGGGGGGCATGGTGCCGCTGCCGATGATGAGATTAAAGCCGAAGTGGCCATCAATGAAGAACCTTTTGATGATGGAATAAAATTGCACTCTCAAATGGTGAAGCACTCAAAAAATGAGGATGATAGACTTTATCGCTATTTCATGGCGCAAAGCCTTTGGGATGACACCATGGCATGGCAGGCCTCCTCTTACATAAATGAAAATCCGGATCAAGTGCTAGTGATTATTGTGGGAGACTTTCATAATGTCTATGGGGGTGGATTGCCCGATCGCCTCGTCGCTCGTGGTGTCCAACAGCTTTTGACGATCTCACAAACTCGCCTCTTTGATGATTCAAAGGCTGACAATTTTGCCAAAGTAGCCCCGCATCCCCGTTATGGTAATCGGGCTGATTATGTTTGGGTTTCAGAGTAAGCGTAGATAGTCTGAAAGCGGCACCTGTTTGAGCCAGAGCACTCACTGTCGCTTTCAGGTTAGTCCAGATCGACGATGGTCATCTGTATTTTGCCGTCACTGTCCCGGTCGGGGCTGACTACGACGTTGGCTGATGAGATCAAGAAACGAATTCTACCCAAGTTATTGTAGTCGGAATCCGAAGCGGGAAGTAGGCGGTGGGAAGTGGGAATGTGAAGATCCGTACTGGGCAGCCCGTGTACATCATTGTTTGATAGGTAGGGAAGGTCATCCGGTAGATGGTCTCGAAAGAGGCCCGACTGGCCGTTTCGAATGCCTAAGTTTTCAAGGCCAAAGCGCAGTTTGAGTTGGTTTTTAAAAGCCTCAAGGTTTTCTAAATAAGTTTCTGCAAGTTCTTGTTTGGTCTCGGGGCTCACTGATCGATCAACCATAAGGCTGTGCAGGTTACGGCCTTTCACATAACTGAGGTGCAGGGTTCTTTCGTCAGGTTGTCCCAATAGTCGAACAACGGGCATGGCAAAAGACCCATGTCTTTGCCGCGAAATTTCTAAGACACGTAAAAAAGCGCGGGCCGGTGGCAAGGTGTGTTCTTTCCAGTAGGTCTTCTCGGCCATAATGGTTTTAGGATTGTTGCGTTCCATGATTTTAAACACTTGACCATATTGACCCCGGCCGAGCGGGGCGCGCTCCTTGCGAGTGATGTGAAGATAGCTTGATAATGAGGTTCGCGGCTCTTTATGGGCATAGACATTCTGTCCCGCCATCAAGGCCATGCAGTTCAAAGCGACGCCAAAAGCGGCCGCAGAGGGCAAAAACCCGCCGCAGAGTCCTAATAGACACAGTGTCCAACGAAATGGTCGCATAGGGGCGCTTCATGCACCTAATATGCCAGAGGTTGAATTTCGCTTACCACCGAAGCCAGAGCGCATTTCCACGGTAAAACCGCTCTTTAAAAGGGATCTTTTAAGGCTCCCCGTGGCTGCATAGGTTGAAAAAATGCAATGTTTGTCTGCAAAATCTTCGAAAAATCGTATAAGAAATTCCTCATTCCAAAGCTCGGGTGACGTTTTTGAGCTAAAAGCATCGTACAAAATGCAATTGAATAAGTGAGGCGGGCGCGTCGAGCCGGTCAGGGCGCCGCCCGGAAGCCAATGTTCGCCTTTTTTCATTTCAAGAAGCCACTGGCGAATGGCCTCTGGGTTGACATAAAAATGCTCGGAGACTTTTTGTAGAACGATCTCATAGGCCGCGGTGAGATCAGGAAATTCGCTTTTTTCTTCAGACAACCATTGGACAAAATTATTCGTGAGCCAGGCTTCGCTTTCAAAACTCTGAATTTTGACTTTCTCATTTGGCGCAACTTGAAGCGAAACCATGTAGCCAGAAAGTATTAACTCATTGTATCCGAGCCCAAGACCCACCGACATAAAATGCAAGGGCCATTGTTTTGTCACACAAGTCCGCATGGCCTCCCAGTAGATGTAAAGACTTTCAGAAAAAGCCCCTTCGCGATTGTGCATGGTTTCGTTTTGATCTTCGATACGACCAAACTGTAGGGTTGGACTGCCGTCGGCAGTGAGGCTGACACAATATTGAGGCACAGTTTCTATTTCCAAAAATCAATGAATGGAAGAAAAGGCCCTATCTAGAGGAGAAGCCTGGCTAAGGCAAGGCCTCTTTTATAACAAAAATCAATTTGTCGACTTACCAGTTTTTCACAATCACTTGGCCTTTATATACATACTCCCTCAGTACCACATCGGCGGAGTACTCGCACCAAACAGCAAAAACTTTGTCTTCATGCACTTGGTTGACCGTGGCCAGCGCCCAGCTCTGGCACTTCTCGCGTAAGGCATTCTTGTCGGAACCGGATCGGAAAACCATTGAAATTTCTGGCATTCCCGAGAATTCCGGATGTTCCCCTTGTTGAACCACAGGAATATCGCTGACCGTTTTGATTTCGTTAACAGATGGTGTGGGCCAAGTAAATGCGGTGAGCGCAAGAGTGGCTAAGAAGTAGAGTCCGATTTTCATGATTTTCCCCTCCCTGGAGCGTCTATATTTGAAAAAACTATGGACTATAAAAGATTAAGATCTTGCCAGGCGTAACTCAAGGCAAATCTAGGCACAATAACGACCTGGGATTGGGCAAGCTCTTGCTATTTCACCGCAGACTAGATAACTAGGTGGCATGCTTACCGACGACCTGTGGCGGGGATTGCCCTATTTTCCTATCAGTCAGTACTATCAAAGTAAATTTGGAACCAAGGTTCACAAAATACCTGTGAGCGTGGCAGAGACGTGCCCCAACCGCGAGGGGTTGCGGGGGATGAAAACCTGTAATTTTTGTGATGCCTGGGGATCTGCGGCTTACCCGGATGTGCGAGAGCAAGATTTAAAAGATCAGATTTTAAATAATAAAATGCGAGTACAAAGCCGAGCAAAAGCATCAAAATTTTTGGTCTACTTTCAAGCTTATACTAATACTTTTTCAAAAACAGAGCGATTGAGGCAACAGTTTTCTGTGGCCAGCGAGTTTGAGGATGTAGTTGGGTTTGTTGTGGGAACTCGTCCGGATTGTTTGTCAGATAATGTTTTTGATCTGTGGAATGAATATGGTGAGAAAAAATATTTGGCCGTTGAGCTTGGCGTTCAGACATTTGATGAAGATCAGTTGATTTGGATGCGACGAGGCCACACAGCAAAAAAATCAATGCAAGCCATTGAGCGCATTGCCCGTAAATGTCCCCGTTTGAGTTTAGGCATTCACCTCATGTTTGGTCTAAAATCAGAAACAGACGAGCAAATCGTCGAGACAGCAAAGTTGGTTTCAACACTTCCTATTGACAACGTGAAGCTGCATAATCTGCACGTACTAAAAGACACTCCATTGGAAGAAGAGTTTTTGCGTGGAGAATTTTGGCCCATTTCAAGAGAAGACTATGCCCGGCGTGTGGTGTTGTTTCTAGAAAATCTGCGCCCGGATATTGCAGTCCATCGCTTGGCGGCCCTGGCAAGCCGGCACGACGAGCTTGTTGCACCGGCCTGGGCGAAGATGAAGATGGAAAACTACCAGTTTATATTGGATGAGTTTTCGCGGCGGGCCACTTTTCAAGGAAGCCAATGTATTTCGGTGGCCGAATTTTCGGAAATTGCGGCACCTCTGGTTTAAACAGGGAATATTTATGAGCTTTATAGAGAGTAAAGATTTTGAAACGAAGACCAGTGGTACAGGATGCGAAGTGGCAGTTTTTGGCGCCGGGTGCTTTTGGGGTGTAGAAGAGATTTTTCGTCAACTGCCTGGTGTTGCAAATACAGTTGTGGGCTATATGGGTGGTGAGCCCAATACTGCCATTTATAGTCAGGTAAAAACGGGGTCCACGGGACATGCGGAGTGTGTTCGTGTTGAGTTTGTTCCCAGTGAGATTACATATGAAACACTGTTGCAGTATTTTTTTCGGCTACACGACCCCACGACAATAAACCGACAAGGAAATGATGTGGGTTCGCAATACAGGTCTGTTATCTTCTACTATGATGATCGACAACGAACAGCCGCTGAGTGGGTCAAAGAACAGGTGAATGATTCAAAAAAATGGCCTAGGCCCGTTGTCACATCAATAGAGCCAGCCCAAGAGTTCTATCTTGCTGAAGAAGAACATCAAGACTACCTCCAGAAATACCCCAACGGGTACAGCTGCCACTTCTTAAGAGATTAGTTTTCGTCAGTCGAGTTCTCAGTCACAAGACTGATAACTGTTAAAGCCTCTTCAGATAAAGGCTGAAAAGGCTGTGCATCCACAGGTCTAATGAAAGCCTCGAAGTTGCGATCATTACTAGGGATTTGTCGACTGGCCTTCTCAACGGTGTTGAGCACAATGGTACCGATTATAGATTCAACATTAAATTTGACGTTATTTCTGTGAGTGTGGCATTGGCCAGTCGTGTCGAGAATAATATGCAATGGAGTAAAATTACCGATGACGTTACAAAAAACGGCACTATCAGATGAGCGTGAGGCCTCTGATTTCGTTTCCTTTTTTTTCTAGGTGAGGTGCAACAGGAATCAAACTTCCTCGGGGGATTTGCGGAGCCTCTCCATCGCGTTTGAGCCACCCCAAGTATTCTCTTTCATTATTGCGACAAATGGCCTGTCGGGTTTTGCCCTTCTCAAAAAGTGTATCGCCAATCACGCGAGCGACGTCGTCTGGGTGTTTGATGGGTTGGCGGCTCACCATGAGGTAAGAAAATGTCAGGGTTTTATTTTGTAGAGGAAGGTGTTTTTCAAGGTCTTTGTACCACGTGGGGAGTTCCACAAAAATTCGGTCGTGGCACCAGTCTTCTTTTGAGTGAATCAAAAGCGGGCAGTGCTGGAGATGGGTGCACGGGGCCCAGATGAACCAGCCCCTATCTATGTAATCTTGGCGAAGTTTCATTAATGCACGGCTTTGTTGTTTCGTTGAGGGCTCAACAAAGAGTAACTGACTGCAGTGTTCGGTCCACTCAGGGAGGTGATCAATTTCATTAAGTGAGTAAGAAAAAAGCCCAAGAGTATTTGGGGATGCCAGAACTTCATCGGGATTGATGCGAGGTTCTCTGAGATTGAAATGATGGAGTAGGGCTTTATGAAACTCCACCGGGCGAGAGTCTTGTTCAAGAGCCGTCCAATGCTCTGTGGATTGACCGGAGTCGAGCCAGGCCAGGTGAGCCGTTCCTGGTCCTGAACCGAAATCAATAGTATTGCTTACATTTGAAAAAAAACCGAGGGATTGGCCCTCGTGGAGCACGGCAGTTAGTCGAAGATAGTTGAGTGGCAAAAAATAGGCAAGATAGGCGGCCTGGTGTCCGGGATGAAGCCAGAGCGTGGAGAGAGCTTGCCGGTCAGCATAGAGGTCAGAGACTTTTTTCACCTGTTGTGCCAGAGCGGCGGGCTTTGCCAACGAATAACCCAATAAATTTAACTGGGTTTCTATGGCGCTGGTATATTTCTCTGGAAAACTGTAAGTGCGTCTATTGTTCATCATAAAAATTCCTGCTAAGCCTCTATACAACCCGCGAGGACAAATGCAAAGGGTTACAACCTTTGTGGGCAATATAGGACCAATATTTTATGGCACAGAAAGAATATGAGATAAAAATTTCTCAAGAAATAGTGAATGTTTGTCGACGATTGCATTCAAAAAACTACTTGGCGGCAGCCGATGGAAATATCAGCTACAGAGTGGATGAGTCTCGTATTTTAATAACTCCCAGCGGGAAACCAAAATTTTTGATAGAGCCAAAAGATATGTCTGTGGTGACTCCGTCTGGCGAAGTTCTCGTCGGCAAACCCTCATCCGAGATGGCCATGCATTTAGAAATCTACGATCGTTGCCCCAAGGCAAAGGCCGTAGTTCACGCTCATCCGCCCACAGCCATTGCTTGGACAGTGGCAGAACCAAAGCTTGAAGAGCTTCCCTGCACGGCCCTCAGTGAGGTGATTTTAGCAACAGGTGGCATCCCTATTGCGCCTTATGCGCGACCAGGTACAAATGAAATGGCCCTGCGCGTGCGCCCTTATTTGCCCCAATCTCGGGTTTTGATTCTGGCCCGGCATGGAGCCGTGAGTTGGGGAGAAAGTCTAGATGAAGCATACATCGGAATGGAGCGATTAGAGCACTCAGCTGAAATCTTAATGAAGGCTAAAATCATGGGAGGAGTCACTGAGTTGCCAGCTGATGAGGTGGATTTCTTGCGCGACTTAAGAAAAAAAATGGGACCAAAGATTTTATGAGAGATTTATTCGCCCTGTCGATTCGAAGAGTGGACGGTCAGCTGTCCATTATAGATCAAACGCTTTTGCCTCATGAAGAGCAGTGGGTGGACATCAATTCGCCAGAGGATATGGTTGCGGCCATTAAGCAACTGATGGTGCGAGGGGCTCCGTTGATTGGGGTGGCTGCCGCGTTAGCATTAGGGGATTTTGCAAATAAGGGCGCGTCTAACGAGCAGTTCTTGAACGCCGCAGAGGAGTTGCGTCGGTCTCGACCCACGGCAGTGAATCTCATGTGGGCCATTGATCGATTGTTGTCGGTGAAACCCTACAGTGCCGACTCCATATTAAGTCTTGCTGAATCGATTTTTGATGAAGATGTACAATTGTGTGAGAAAATAGCTTTAGCCGGGGCGACTCTCCTAGAAGATGGAGATTCAATATTGACCCACTGTAATACCGGTGGCCTTGCCACAGCGGGCGTGGGCACAGCATTGGGTATCATTCAACAGGCCCATCGTCAGGGAAAATCCATTCATGTGTATGTGGATGAAACCCGTCCCCTCCTTCAAGGTGGGCGACTGACAACATGGGAGCTTGAAAAACTCGCTATCCCATACACATTGATTTGTGACAACATGGCGGCCAGTTTGATGAAAGAAGGCAAGATTAGTAAAGCCATTGTGGGATCTGATCGCGTGGCTGCAAACGGAGATTTTGCGAATAAAATTGGAACCTACTCTGTGGCTGTGGCCTGTCAATATCATGGTGTACCGTTTTATGTGGCAGCCCCTTACACGACGGTAGACCTACAGTGTCCGTCGGGTCGGGAAATTCCCATTGAGATTCGGCGCCCTGAAGAAGTTAGGGGAGTAAAGGGTCAGTTTGGCGAGGTGATCTGGGCTCCGGAAAAGTCGAATGTGTATAATCCTGCTTTTGATGTGACACCTTCGGAGCTGGTTTCGGGATGGATTTTTGAACAGGGTGTGTTGTCAAAAGATGATATTAGGTCTGGGCGTTTAGCGCAGCTGAAAGGAGAATAGTGATGTGGGCCATTATTGGTGGATCTGGGTTTGAAAAATTTGATGGATTTGAAGTGATAGAGAATTTAAGCGAAGAAACTCCCTTTGGACGAACCTCTTCGGGTTTAAAACGGGTTCAAGTGGGAGACGTGGAGTGTTTGTTTTTATCGCGCCACGGATCTCATCATGAAATTTTGCCCAGTGAAATTAACTTTCGCGCCAATGTCTATGCTTTAAAAAAATATGGAGCTACAGCGATTCTTTCATTTTCTGCCATCGGAAGTCTTAAAAAAGAACTTAAGCCCGGCGACATGGTTGTGCCCACGCAATACATTGATCGAACTAAAAGTCTTCGAAATCACACCTTTGGTGGCGAAGGAGTAGTGATCCATTGCTCACTGGCAAAGCCTGTTCCTCAGCGACTCGTCGAAGAATTGAAACAGTTATCCCGCGATAAAGATTGGGAAAGTCATTTTGATAAGACCTATGTTTGTATTGAGGGCCCGAATTTTTCGACCCAGGCGGAATCAAACATGTACCGACAAATGGGGGCAGATATTATTGGTATGACAAACTACCCTGAGTTTGCTTTGGCCAGAGAGGCTGGTTTAGCCTATTTACCCTGTTGTTTTGTGACGGACTACGACTGTTGGGACGATGCCATTCCCCATGTGACGCTACCGCAAGTGATTGAAATCATGAGAAACAATAATGGAAAGGCCTTTTTATTGGCCAAAGATGTGGTGAAGATGAGCGCAGAGACAGTCTCTGAGTGTGGAATTATCGACCAGGGTCTGCGGACGGGCCTCATGACGCCCATTGAGCGGGTTCCTGAAAAGCACCGCGAATGGTTGGCCGTGCTTTTGAGTTGAGCAGAAAAATCACCATGGCCATTGACTGGCTGCGAAATATTGTACTAGTTTGCGGCCATTCCATTTAAAAAAAGGGGGGACGTCGTGATCCAAAAATTGCTGTTTATTCTGGTAAGCATTTCGGTTTTGCCGTCATACGGTCGGACGTTAGAGCACTATGAGTATTCATGCTGGAATCCCGATCGGGTTCTTGAAATCACCATGGATGCCTCAGCAGACCCGGCCTGGAAAAAAACCTTTATCAAGATTTTTAACTCAGACGGCACCTATTCTGAACTTGAAATAAAGGGGGTGGCCGGACAGCCCGTCGTCACAAGAAACAATATCTACTATCGGCACTTTGAGTGGCCCACCGGAGTCACAGGCTCAATGACGCTGTACCGCGCCTTTGATAGCCGGGAATCAAGCCCCTCAGCCCACCTTAAGCTTTTAATCCCCTACACAGCAAATGGTGAGAACTACACGCTCACTTCAGAAAATACTTTTTATTGTGAGGGCCGATAGCCCTCACGACTCACTATAAGCGTCGATACTTGGACAAGTGCACACGAGATGCCGATCTCCATAGGCATTGTCCACCCGCCGAATGGGAACCCAAAACTTATGATCTTTAACCCAAGGACGTGGAAATGCCGCTTGTTCTCTTGAGTATGAGTGCGGCCAATCAGAACCCATAAGCATTTCCATACTATGAGGGGCATTCACCAATGGGTTGTCGTTAGTTTCAAGCTTTCCTTCTTCAATGGCCTTGATTTCTTCCCGAATGGCAATCATGGCATCACAAAAGCGATCCATTTCTTCTTTGGATTCACTTTCAGTGGGCTCAATCATGAGTGTGCCGGCCACAGGCCAAGACATGGTGGGCGCGTGAAAACCAAAATCCATAAGCCTTTTGGCCACATCATCAACGCTGACTCCCGCAGATTCTTTAAAAGGCCTCAAATCGATAATGCACTCATGGGCCACCCATCCATTGTGACTTTTATAGAGGACTGGAAAATGGGGCTCGAGTTTCTTGGCGATGTAATTGGCATTGAGTACGGCCACTTGAGTGGCTTTGCGTAACCCCTCCCAACCCATCATTGCAATATAACCCCAAGATATTGGCAAGATGCTCGCACTGCCCCAAGGAGCTGCCGATACAGCAGGAATCCCAGAATCAGGGCCACAGTCCGGGACCACATCATGTGATGGCAAAAATCCAGCAAGATGTTTAGCCACACCAATAGGGCCAATTCCAGGGCCGCCACCCCCGTGAGGAATGCAAAAGGTTTTATGAAGATTTAAATGAGCCACATCTGGTCCAAATTCGCCAGGCTTTGCCACCCCGACCAGAGCGTTTAGATTGGCGCCATCCATATAAACCTGTCCACCGTTGTCGTGAATAACTTTGCAGATTTCACTAATGCCCTCTTCAAACACTCCATGTGTCGACGGATAAGTGACCATCAATGCTGCCAATTGATCTTTGTGTTTGTCGGCCTTGGCCCTTAAGTCTGCAATATCAATGTTGCCTTCGTTGTCACATCCGACAACGACCACGTTCATTCCGGCCATAACGGCACTGGCAGGGTTTGTGCCATGGGCGGATGATGGAATTAAACAAACGTTTCTTTGAGCTTGCCCTAAGCTATGGAGGTATTTTCGAATGACCAAAAGTCCTGCATACTCACCCTGTGAACCGGCATTGGGTTGCAGAGACACGGCAGAAAAGCCGGTGAGATCAGACAGCCAACGTTCCAATTGGTGAATCATTTCAAGATATCCCGTGGCTTGGTTTAATGGAGCAAACGGGTGTATTCCGGAAAATTCGGGCCACGTGACGGGAATCATTTCGCTGGTGGCATTGAGTTTCATTGTGCACGAACCCAACGGAATCATGGCACTGTTCAACGCCAGGTCTTTTTGTTCTAACCGATGAATGTACCGAAGCATTTCTGTTTCGGAGTGGTAGCTGTTAAAAGTGGGATGGGTCAAAAAAGCACTGCTGCGCTGAAGATCTTTTGCCACAGGGGAGGTTGTGGAAGCTGTGAGCTTTGTGACCAATGTCCCTTTGTTGCTGGCTTCGGCAAACAGATTGATCACCTCCAGGGTGTCATCCACTGTTTTCACCTCATCAAAGGCAATGATAAGGTCGTCTCCCACTCGGCCAAGGTTGACTCCTCGAGACTCAGCCAGCGACAAAATTTTCTCAGTGGTTTTTGCATCGGTACTCACACAAACAGTGTCAAAAAACTGGGCGTGCTTCACGGCAAAACCCAGTTTTCTAACGGCTTCGCTAAAGGCCACGGCCAAGCCGTGTATGCGTTGAGCAATGGCTTTGAGCCCCTCAGGCCCATGATAAACGGCATACATGGACGCCATCACCGCCAATAGAACTTGTGCTGTACAAATATTACTTGTGGCTCGTTCTCTTCGAATATGTTGTTCGCGAGTCTGCAAGGCTAGGCGTAAAGCCGGCTTTCCATCGACATCTTTTGAAACACCTATAATGCGTCCGGGTATGGATCTTTTGAATTCTTCTTTTGTCGCCATAAATGCGGCATGGGGGCCGCCAAAACCCATGGGAACGCCAAAGCGTTGGCTGGTGCCCACAACCACATCAGCTCCAAGTTCTCCAGGGGGAGTCAACAAACAAAGAGCCATGAGATCAGCAGCCATTACGACTTTTAATCCAGCGGCATGGGCCTTTTCGATAATGGCAGAGGGGTTTTCCACCGCGCCAGTCAGGCTGGGGTATTGAAGCAATACGCCAAATCCTCCCATTGAAAAATCGAATTGGTCAGGCGGAGCAATACACAATTCAATGCCAAGCGGCTCGGCACGAGTTTGCAACACTTCGATGGTTTGCGGCAGGCAATCAGAGGCGACGAAGAATCTTTTTTGATCTACTTTTCGTTGCACGTTCAGGCAAAGGTTCATGGCCTCGGCGGCGGCGGTTCCCTCATCAAGTAACGACGCGTTGGCCATCTCCATTCCCGTGAGGTCCATGATCATTGTTTGAAAATTGAGAAGAGCTTCCATTCGCCCTTGCGAGATTTCAGCTTGATAAGGCGTATAGGCTGTATACCAGCCGGGATTTTCAAGTATGTTTCTTAAAATAACTTTTGGGGTAAAGCAGTCATAGTACCCCATTCCAATGTAGCTTTTATTCAGAATATTTTTTTTTGCCACAGACCGGGCGAGGCTTAAAAACTCTTCTTCACTCAAGCCGCGACCAAGGTCAGCACGATTTTTCGACAAGATTGATTTGGGCGCTGCATTTTCAATGAGTCGCTCAAGTGATTCGGTTCCTACGAATTGAAGCATTTGCTCCATATCAGAAACACTTGGGCCCAAATGCCGGTCAGCAAAGCTGAGGCGAGGAGAATTTGGCATGGTTGACCTCGTCAATTTTAGGGAGTTTGTTTTTTTGTTGTTTTCTTTTTTGTAGTGGTCGCCTTTTTTGTGGTCTTCTTTTTTACCGTGGTGGCTTTCTTTCGCGTCGACCGCTTTTTTCCGGAGCTCGCTTTCTTGCTCACGTGGCTCAAGGCTTTTTCTATTTTCAGCTGTTGTTGTCTGACGTTGGTTTTAACTTCTTGAGCTTTCTTAGTGGCGTCCACTTTTGTTTTCTTTAATGTACGAAGCGCCTTGTTGAATTCGCGATCAAACTGACGTTGAGCTTTGTGTAGGGCTTTCAACAATTCATCATACTTTTTTTCAAGTTGTTTAAGGCGTGCGTTGGCGCCGGGGGTGAGGTGAGATTGAATATCGAATTTCTTTAATTCCGTTTTTATTTCACTTAACTCTTTTTTTAAGTCATCCAGATCGCGAATAGACAGCAAGTCATCAAGAATCTTCGACCAATTCACGGATTTGTTGGAATTATTTTTGGCAGTCACGATTACACCCCTTTTTTACATGATCAACGACGTTTCGTCGTGGCCTAGATTCGAGAAATTCCCAAATAAAGTCAAGTGGCGAACCTCGTAGTTTACGATTGATTTTCTAAAGGGAGATTTGACATTAGGCAATAGTTTGCTAACAACCGCCTCATGGATCGCAATAAGTATTTAGGTGAATATTGGCCCACTTATCCTTCGGCACCAGAAAACTGCCGAGACTTGCGGGATTTGGCCCTGGCGGTGAAAGTGACTCCCCCTGAGGGGCCCAGATGGTATGGCGGACGCGTACAAGGGGTCGACGACAGCCTGGTAATTTTGGCTGATGTGTGGGGAAATCATCTCAAACTACACAATCAGCACTTGTCGCCGGTGGCGTCAGGTGCCGGGGAGTGGTGTAAGGTCCTTCGTAGCGGCGATATTGTAGCGGTAAAACTGCACAGCTCTAAAGTCACCAAGGTCGAGGGAATGTGCATCTACGAGGGGGATTTGCGGGCTGAATTAGTGCTGTTGAGCATCGCTCAGAGGCAACCCATGTCTTTGTCCGTGGACCCGCAGCGGCTGGTACTGTGGCAAAGATTTTTACAAACCGTAAGAAACTACTTTTCGCAGCATGGATTTATAGAAGTCAACACCCCGACTCTGGTGGTTTGTCCCGGCATGGAACCAGAGCTGGAGCCATTTTCAACCGCTTTTGAAATGGGCCGTCGCTGGGAACAGTGGTTTTTGCCCACAAGTCCCGAGCTGCACATGAAAAAGTTATTGGGGCAGGGGCTTTATCCCATTTTTGAAATCAAAAGTTGTTTTCGTAATGGTGAAATATCGGCTCATCATCAGCCTGAGTTCTTAATGCTTGAATGGTATGAGGCCTTTGTCGGTCTTGACTCTGTTCAGAACCATATCCAGGGCCTTGTCGAAGAATTACGAAAGCATTCTATGGTGGTGGGCGAAGTCTCGCCACTAGAAGTGGTCACGCTCCCTGATCTTTTTAAACGGCATTTGGGAGAAAGACTCACTCCGCAGACCACCTACGATGAACTGGCAGCTTGGGCCAAGGAGCGTGATGTTTATTTAGCGGGAGACGAAACTTGGAATGATTTGTTTCATCTGCTGTTTTTGTCATTTATCGAGCCAAAGCTTATTCAATATGGACCACTTATACTGCGGAAGTTCCCCCCTCAACAAGCTGCATTGGCGCGCTTAGATGCTGAAGGTTGGGCCGATCGCTTCGAATTTTATTGGCGAGGTCTAGAAATAGGCAACGCCTTTCATGAACTGAATCATCCCGACGAACAACGACGGCGGTTTCAGCAAGACATCGTTACCCGCTACGAAAAAGGGCGTGCAAAGGTACCTCTTGATGAGGAGTTCTTAAAAACCCTGGATGCAGGAATGCCACCCAGTAGTGGAATTGCCATAGGGCTGGAGCGCTTATTCTTAGCTTGCCAAAATTTGCAGGATCTCAAGCAGGTGAGGCTATTTCCAAAAGATGAGTAAAGGTGGAAGTGGGGATCGCTTGACGGTTTAGCAGGGCAACCAAAGTCGCTTTCAGGCTAGTTGTTGCCTTGATCCACATCTCGTTTGAGTTCCTTTCCGGGGCGAAAAAACGGAATTTTCTTTTGATCCACATCAATCACTTCGCCTGTGCGAGGGTTGCGGCCTTTTCGCGCTGAGTATTCGCGATTTTCAAATGAACCAAAACCTCTAATTTCAATTCGATCATCTTTCATTAGAGCTTCGACCATCGAATCAAAAACAGTATTCACAACAGTTTCTGCCTTCACTCGAGTGATATTGGCCTTTTCTGAAATCAAGTTGATTAAATCTGCCTTGGTCATCGATGCCTCTCCGTTGCCGTATGCTAACGTATTGAAACCACTCATATTATAGACATTGGAGGGGCCCGATTCCAAGTTCAATCTGGTCCCAACATAAAATTCATCCAAGAAGGGTGGTTGATGTGAGACCTAAGGCCAGTAATGCCTAGCGTTGGTGGCCTGATTTCTTCAGCGTATTTCGGTAGGCTTCAAGAGTTTGATCGACCATTTTGTTAGAATCAAACAGATCAAGGACTTTGTTTCGAGCATGCTCGCCAATTTTCTCGACAGGGAGTTGCTCGGTAAAAATCTGTAATAATAAATGAGTGAGTGCCGTCGTATCAGCGGGTCGAATGAGAAAGCCGTCGTCTCCGTCTTCTACAATTGTGGCGATGGGGCTCACTTCGGAGCCAACGATGACCTTTTGTTGGGCCATGGCTTCAAGCAGATTGGGTTCAAAGCCTGTGGTGCGTGAGCTGATATTAATAAACACGTCCGCCAAGGCGATATAATCAGGGAGGTCACTGTTGCGAACCGCACCGGCAAACACCACGCGGGTGCCGAGGGCCAGCATATAAGTTTGGTATTCAATCTGTTTCAACTTAGGCCCAGACCCTACAATAATTAATCGGGCCGAGGGCTTTTTTACGGCGACTTTTTCAAAGGCAATAAGTAGGTTTTTGATTTCAGCCACCTCTTGCATATCTGTAATCGTGACGACCACTTTTGCATTGAGTGGAATACTTAGTTTTTGCCTCAATTCATTTGATTTTTCTCGGGGGGAGAGATCGCGAATTTCGATGCCATAGGGTACAAGATAAGTGTGATACTCAGGGTAAAGGTAATATCGCTCGAGGATAATTCTTTGCATGGGGTTAGTCACAAAAATGCCGTCAGCAGTTTTAAGCAATTTTCGGTCCGAGCTCCAGTAGGTGGTCATGAACTTGTAAAACACGGCAACGCTGGTCTGAAGCAGGCTACTGACAGTATCTCTGGCCATTCCTAAGATAGAAAACAGTTGGGCCATCTCAGTGGCCTCAACGTCATAGGCCATAGCGACTTTGAAGTTTTTCTTATTAAGCCCAATGAGGTAGCCATTTTTATCGATACTGTGAACAATCTGAAAAGGTTTTTCCCGATGCAAGGTCTCAAACTTTTTTAACACCAATTCCGGAAATTCGCTGCGGTCTAGGCCATAGGGCTCACCCAGAAAATAGGCCTGCACATTGTCTTGTTGAATTTCAGGCTTTCCCTGAGGATTTTTCCAAGCCAACACCGTGACATTATGACCGCGGCTAGCCAGCCCCCGAGCAATGGGCCACAAAAACCCATGGTCAGAAGCACGACCTAGTATGGGAAACCGCTCAGCCACAATACATATATTCAATGGGTCTACTAACTCAGGACTCATGGGCTCCACTTCACAGATCAGGGTCCCCACCCAAGCTCCGGGGTCAAGGAGGGGCCCACCCCGCTGGCCTCCGCAGACACGAGTGGCTGCATGTCGTCTTCGGATTGCGTCACTTGCGTGCCGCAACCCGGATACGCCATGCACATCGTGATGCGGAGGCCGGCGGGGTGGGCCCCTCCTTGACCCCGGAGCTTGGGTGGGGCTCTTGACCTAATATGCCATAAGGGTAGACCCGCCCGCAAACATCTCGGTTTCGGAGCGGATTTGATGGCGCTGGACAACTCGCCGCATCAGTGAGGCGGTGTCGCGATAGCGACCCGCCGTATCCTGAGCGAAGCGAAGGATCTCGTCGTGTTGGCAGGAATTTCGTTTATGACATTGATGGTTAACCACGCTTTTACGGCAATGTTCTCGCTTTTACTGGATGAACCAACAATTCGCTCACTTCGCTGGCAGCCGCTGAAAGGTCGTCTGACGTAAAGAGAAATTGCATAGTGCGAAGGCCTTTTCTAAATTCATCTTTGAGGTCAGGCGGAAGAGTGATCTCATATCTGTAGCGAGTGAATTTCATATCTTCACCATCATCATGGCGATGTGATCCGTAGGGGATTGGAACAAGTCGTCCCGCCACTTTGTACCGATTGATGAATCGGTCTCTTATTCCGATTTCAAAATCGTACAAATCCACATGTAACGAGTGGTCTTCCGGGATGCGTCGGCTAGTTTCAATACCCAAAACCAAAGCACCCGTTTCTTTGACCTCAAACACCTCCGAATGCCGAATGGTTTTTGGTGAGGAGATCATGTCATTCACATTGGCGATGGGCTCTTGATAGCCCAGATCAAAGGACTTCCACTTCTGACCACCAGAAAGTTCAATCACGTGGTCAAGTGCGTTCCCATTGAGATAGATATTGTAGTTCACCCCGTCGAATCCACCGTTTAGTTTTAACATGAGAAATGCCAAAACAGGATTGTGGCCCGCGGCTTCTGCCATTTTGGTGAATTGGCGAGTTCGAGCAAAATAATTTTTACCGTGTTTGATGTCTTTAAAAGCGTCGGCGAGGCGTTGAGTGAAGTCATAGAACGCAAAGCAGTCAACAAAATAGCCGTATTCTTGTAGCAAGCCCACAGCATCACAAGTTGCGGCCCCGTCGGGATTGCTTAGAAGATTGTCTCTGACCCAATGGCTCCGAGTCCTTTTATCGCGCCACACTCCCGGAAAGAAGATCTCATCGCCAATCTCATTCCAAACCTGATCAGTGCTTTGGGCGAGAATTCTAGTGATGGCCTCTTGGGAGTATTGAAAATTAACAAAGAAACTTTGGGAGGCGTCTTCTTCGAACTTCTGACTCATAAATTTTTTAAAGTCAGGGTGTTGAGTGATCTCAGGTCGGTCAGCAAAAAGATACTTTAAAAACTGCCCCATCACTTTAAACTCTCTGGGGCTGGTATAGTTATCTTCCCACAAGTAGCTGAGTGAAACCTCTGAATTGATAACCCCTTTGTCTTGTTTGGGTTCAATAGCCGATTCACCCATAAGATCGTTTCTATCATCTAAATGGGTAACAACCACAGAATTGATGATGCGATTTTCATCGTCTTTTTCACCATTGCCAAGATTGTATTTAAACGATCGACTAAACTGACTTTGTCCAGTGAGCACATTGGAGATCAGTTCATCTTGGTCTGAAGTGAATGTTTTTTCTTGTTTAACCGCTGATAAAGAATTTTTTGAGTAATCCAGGGCAAAGGGAAGATTCAAATTAAATTGTCCCGACCGCAGTTGAGTGAGCGTTTCACGGCGACCGATAACACTGGCAACCCAACCGCTTTTGTTTTGTATGGCCCGAAAAGTGGGTCCCACTTGCATCTTTAAAAGGGCATTAAATGCTTTTTGGGCGTCTGGATGCGAGAGGTCATAGTCGTAGACAAATTCAACGGCCTTGGTTTGTCCATCGGCCTGAATGAGTCGAAAGTATTCATAGTTTAAACGAGCAAAACCGAGAGACACACCCACTTCGCCCCTGACTCGAAGCCATTCGTAGCTTCTCGAATAGGCGATCTGCGTTTTTAGCCGCACGATACTGTCTGAAAGTTTTTTCACAGATGTGTGATAGGCAACGCGGCCCGTGGTGCTAATCCCAGCTTTTATGGTGCCGGCGCCGGCGTGGATGCCCGTTCCACCGTCAAAATAGGTGGTGAAAAACAACATTTCGTCATCTTTCATTTGCAAAACTTTTTTCCAGCTGATGGGGGCTAAATCACCATTGATGTCCATAAACCGCGCGGGCAATCTAAGAGGATCAAAGAGGCGAGCCACGTTGGCTTTGCCAGAATCGCTATCTACAAAATTGTTGGCCACACTTTGAGCGCCCTTTTCAAAGAACCCCACAATTTGGTCCCACTTGGAATCCATCTCGATTTGGGCGTCTTTTAAAACACTCTCCTCCACAAACATATTGGTTTGGTCTTCAACTGAAAAGACTGGGTCTAGCGATTCGGCCACTTCGGGGTGAATGGAATACCGGCTCGAAACATCACTCAAATGGCGAAGCTCCTGCAATTTATGAAGGTCTGTTTGTCTCACGTAGTGAAAGCTTGCGCCAGCTCCAAGAGCGACATGGGCACCCACATCGCTGTAGGGTACCACGACACCCAACCGCAATCGGGCCATCAAGCCGTTCACTTCGTAGTAGCCAAATGGTTTAGGCGAAGTGGCTGTAGCGGGGCCATCTAAAAAAATACGTCGACGAGACGCCAATTCCCAGGCGAGGTTCAAAGAGGCCTGCTGGTTGTCTTCTGTCGTAAAAAGATCTTGGCTAAAGAAATTTCCAGACACAGAAATGCGAGAGAGTCGGTCAAAAATACTATCGGTAATATTGTCTTGGCTACTCCAGAGCAAATTTCCTACCAGCGTTTCAACGCTAGAGAGTAAATTGGCATTGCCGTCCACTGTGCTCAAGACTTCGCGTGACTCCAGTGGAGTCACCTCTGATCGAGAGTATATAGGAGTCGGCGGCAGGTGCGGCTTTTCTACAGGAACATGATCAGCGTGCGCTGAAAGTTCAATTAAAGTAACAATAAATAAAGTGGCCCGTGTGGCTCGTCGAAAAAGCTGAAACACCATATATCCCCCCCAGTTTCCAAAAGGTATCGGATTACTTTTGGTAGCAAGCTTGCGTCATATTGGCGAAATTCAGATGAACAGTTGGTGCGATGAAATTCGCAGAGCGAATCTTCGTACGGTCCGCTCCTCGCAGAGAACATGATGAAAGCTCGTGCTCGGTTAGGTACCTAATTTACGGTAAAGTGGCAATGATTCGGTGCAAGACTTTTTTATTGGCCTCAGGCAGCGGTAAAGACTTCAGTTCTTTTTTGCCGGCCCATTTGAGGTCTTCGTGATAAATGGCGCGGGGCTCCCCCTGCCAATAAATCACGTCATAAAACAATATAATAACGCCCACATCTCCATAGTTGTGAGTGACGCTCAGGCGCAAAGGCCCCACTTCAACGGTGATTCCCAATTCTTCATCAAGCTCTCGGATCAGTGCGTCCTCGGGCGACTCCCCGGGCTCAATCTTACCGCCGGGGAACTCCCATACCGAGGGCACCGGTTCTTCATTGGGGCGAAAACCCAAAAGAAATTGGTCTTTCCGGCGAATCAAGCCCGCTACGACAGGGATCCATGTGGGGCGCTTCTTCTTCACTGTAGCTTCCCTGCCTTGTTGCGAGATCGGTACGCCTTAGCCGTTTGGCAAAAAAACCATGGTCCGTTAAAGATTAAAGTGGAGTAAACCTGCACCAAATCAGCCCCTAACTGCAAGCGTCGAAAGACATCTTCAGGCGTCATCACACCACCGCTAGACACAACCAATCGATCTTGGCGGTCATCTCCCAACGCCACGATGGTTTTTCGCAAAAGGCCTTCTGCTTTTTCGGCCAGCGGTTGCCCAGAGACTCCACCTTCTTGTGGTAGGCCCACGTGATTGTAAAGTTCAGTGGACGTGTTGCTAATCACCCATCCATCAATATCATAGTGAATGGAAACATCCAGCACCTGGTCCAACTGTTCGTTATCTAAATCGGGGCTGAGTTTTAGAATGAGCGGCATGGGAAAGCCCATAGTGGTGCGAATATCTCGATTTGCCTCGACAACTGGGGACATAAAGTTTTTCAAGTTTGTGGACTCTAGCAGATTTCTCAGTCCGCTGGTGTTTGGGCTACTAATATTGATCACAAACCCATCTACCAGGCCATCAAGGCCTCGAATGCATTTGATGTAGTCATCAGCAGCACTACGCAAAGGAGTTTCTCGGTTTTTACCAATGTTGGCAAAAATAGGCGTAAAGTGGGGCTGCTTCAGTGAAGTCAGTTGTGCCTTTGCATAGCTCAATCCCTTTGAGGGAAATCCCATTCGATTCCAAACGGCATGATGCCGAATGCGTCGGTCAAGTATCTTACCGGGATTCGGTCCTTGCGCTCGGGGAGTGATCGTTCCCACCTCTACAAAGCCGAGGCCGAAGCGCCACCAGGTGCGGACCATGTCTGCGTTTTTATCCACACCACCGCTAATTCCCAATGGATTATCAAATCGTAAGTGGCGCCATTTTTTGGATTCCCAAACAATTCTTTTTCGAGTTCTCAGGCGACTGAGGGTTTGAAGCATGATCGGGCTTAAGCTGTGAGCTGTTGAAGCTGGTAACCACAACCATGGCTTCAAATAATCTACCAAGCCTGCCCCCGCAACTTCATAGCCACTTCAAGCCGTTGAAGAGACACGGCCATGGCTGAGAGCCGCATATCTTTTTCATTTTTGTGGGCAAACTCCCAGACCTTGTCGAAGGATCGATACATGATCGTTTTTAGCTTTCTACGCACTTCATCTTCATTCCAGAATAGCCAGACAATGTCTTGAACCCACTCAAAATAACTAACAACCACGCCGCCACCGTTGGCCAAAATATCAGGAACAATCAGCAGGTTCTTTTCGCACAAAATTTCATGGGCCTCGGCGGTGATGGGCCCATTAGCGCCCTCAACGATGATGTCTGCTTTAACGTTGGCCACGTTTTCATGATGAATCACACCATCAAGGGCGCAGGGTGCGAGTACATCCACGTCCAATTCAATAAGATCTTGGTTACTGATCGGTTCTCCGTTAGGATAACCCGCTATGGCCCCTGTTTCTTTCGTATAGGCAACGAGTTCAGGAATGTTCAACCCCTCAGGGTGAAATAGCCCGCCCGATACATCGCTAACGGCGACCACTTTAGCTCCGAGAGCATGGGCTTCAATAGCGGCATGCATACCCACTTTACCAAAACCTTGAATGGCAATTGTAGAACCGTTGATGGTTTCATCGCGCGTCTCAAGAGCTTTTTCAATTATGTAAACAACTCCAAGCCCAGTGGCTGAGTCTCGGCCTTGTGAGCCGCCAATTTCCACGGGTTTACCGGTTACAACACCGGTTTGAGAAAAGCCTGTTTCTATGGAGTAGGTGTCAAGCATCCAAGCCATAGTCTGTGAATCGGTACCCACGTCGGGAGCTGGGATATCTTTGTCAGGACCAATAAATGGTGAAATCTCAGAGGTAAATCGGCGTGTGAGGTGTTCCAACTCATGCTTTGAAAGCGTGGATGGATCCACCTGAATGCCGCCTTTGGCGCCACCCAAAGGAAGATTCAAAAGTGAATTTTTAAACGTCATTAGAGCCGCAAGGCCGGCCACCTCACTGAGGTTCACTCCAGGATGGTAGCGTAACCCGCCCTTAAAAGGCCCAAGAGTTTGGTTGTGCTGCACCCGGTAGCCAGGAAAAACCTTAACGGTGTGGTCATCCATGCGAATCGGTACCGCCACGACGAGGGCACGTCGCGGCGTTCTCAGTCGCTCCACGGCATTAGGGTTCATGTTGATTAGTTTGGCCGCCGTATTCAGGCTGGTCATCGTATTTCGGTACAAGGGACCGTCTGTGAGCCCTTCCATTTGTGTACTCCCAAGGCGTAGTGAGGTTTTGTGAATTGCGACTTTTTACCTAAGAGCCTCAACTCATCAAACTCGATAACTTTTTATTCTTAAAAGGTTATTTAGAGTTTGGCTTGCGTTTTTGCACCGCTCATAAAAAATAGACAAACAAAAAGTAATAAAATACTGTGGCCCAAGCATTGTGGACGCATGATGTTAGCAGATCAATGAACGGGGACAGACAAGACATGACACAGAAGACTCTTGCCGGAACAGAACTCCAAGGTATTCAAAAAAATATCCTCAAGCGACTGCCTGAGTTAGAAGGCCGTAAGGTGATTGTGGTAGGCGATGTGGGCCTCGATGAATATGTTATGGGAAGTGTATCTCGAATTAGCCCAGAGGCTCCAGTTCCTGTTTTGGATGTTTCTGAAGAAGATCAACGGGTTGGATTGGCCGCCAACGTGGCGCAAAATATTGCCAGTCTTGGCGGTATCCCGCTTTTGGTGGGCGTGGTGGGAGATGATGCGGCCGCCGATGCTTTGAAAAAACACTTAGCCGCCTCACAGGTGTCTAATGATTTTCTCATCACTGACAAAACAAGACCCACCACTCGTAAAACCAGAGTGATGGCAGAACACCACCATTTGGTGCGCGTTGACTATGAGCATCGAAGATTTTTGTCAGCGGATGTGGAGGCCCAACTTTTAGAAAAAGTAGAGTCGCTATTGCCAGAAAGCGATGGTGTGATTTTGCAGGATTACGCTAAAGGTGTGATCAGTGAAAGGGGCGCTCAAAATATCATTGCCATGGCTCATCGGGCCGGTAAGCGCGTGTTAGTTGACCCTCATCGAAGCACTCCTCTTTCGTATTATCACGGAGCCGATTTGTTTAAGCCCAACCGTGATGAGGCTTTTATTCTTTCAGAGCTCAATCTGGATGAATTGCGCGAGAAAAAAGACTCCTATCTAAAAGTGGGAGAGACCCTCATGCGGCGAATTGGCTGTCAGCACCTCGTGATGACCCGTGGTAAAGCCGGCATGACTCTCTTTGAAAAAGACGAAGTGGTGGATTTACCCACCTATGCCCGCCAAGTGTTCGATGTGACCGGGGCCGGCGACACCGTTGTGGCGGCCATTGGGTTGGCCTGGCTATCCGGGCTAAGCCTTGAAGAAGCCTGTGTTTTAGGAAACTTCGCGGCCGGAGTGGTGGTCGGCAAGGTCGGTTGTGTCCCTTGCACCGTACCTGAGCTTACCGAATACATGGGCCGCTAAGAGCTACTATTTTGCATTAAGTCATAATCTGTGATAGTTACTGCCCTCATGCAAATGACGGCAGGGGCCCCAGCGGGGTCAGTGAATTTTTTTGATCTCAACGTACATGATCTGGAACGGTATCTCACAGGTTTGGGTAAGGAGCGTTTTCGTGCCCAACAACTTATAAAATGGGTTTATGGCCGTCGGATAGAGACTGTGGATCAAATGACTGATCTTTCAAAGTCGTTTCGTGCCGAACTGCCTCAGATCCTCAACTTTTATCGTCCCCCGATTGTGAGCGATTTAAAAAGTGCTGATGGAACCCGCAAGTTACTGTTTAGCGTTGGTGACGGACAAACAGTGGAGTCTGTATTGATACCGTCAGTGGGTCGGTTGACTCTTTGTGTTTCTTCTGAAGTGGGATGCAATCTTGGCTGTAAGTTCTGCTTTACGGGAAAACAAAAGCTAAAACGCCGACTCAATGCTTACGAAATTGTGGGTCAGTTTCTAGGTGCCAGTGATCTGCTTCAAGAGGGAGAGCGCATCACAAACATAGTATTTATGGGAATGGGCGAGCCGCTAGACAATCCAGATGCCGTATTCAAAAGCATAGAAATTCTCTGTAATGACTGGGGCGCCAATTTATCCCGTCGAAAGATCACCGTTTCAACTGCGGGTATTGTGCCGATGATTCCGAAGGTCACAGAGTCAGGTGCCCGCCTTGCTGTAAGCCTTAACGGCGCCGATGATGAAACTCGTGACAAGGTGATGCCGATTAATAAAAAATGGCCCATTGCAGAGCTACTTGAAGCATGTAGGCAACACGCTCGCGCCACCAAAGACAAAGTGACTTTTGAATATGTGTTGTTGAAGGGTGTGACGGACTCCATCGAAGATGCTCGTAAGCTCTACCGACTCACAAAAAGTGTTCCCTGCAAAATAAACATCATACCATTTAATGAACACCCAGGTTCAGGGTATCACCGCCCCGATGATGAACAGGTGGATTTATTTCAGGCTGAGCTGATGAGACTGGGTGCACATGTGTTGCGGCGAAAAACCATGGGCCGCGACATTTACGCTGCTTGTGGCCAACTGACATCAGCATTTGACGGGCGCCCAGAAAGAATGCACATCACATAAATCAATAAATTAAAAAGGGAAATTGACGGTGAGAGGGCCTAGGGGTTTTCTTGCAGTGCTTTTTCCATCTGTCGCCTTATATATCACGACTTACCTGTAAGGGGGATAATATGTCAGAAATACTAGTTGTTGGCAGTGTGGCCTATGATTCTATCACCACTCCTTCGGGGTATGCAGAATTCACATTGGGAGGATCAGCTAATTATTTTTCTGTGGCGGCCTCGCTTTATTCTCATGTCAATGTGGTGGGTGTTGTTGGCGAGGATTACAAAGACGAAGATTTGCAGTTACTAAAAAGCCGAGATGTTTCACTTGAGGGATTACAACAAGTGGCCGGAAAGACTTTTCATTGGGAAGGTCGGTATGAAGGTGACATGAATGATGCCATCACACTCGAGACTCAGCTCAATGTCTTTGAAAAGTTCAATCCAGTAATTCCAGATTCCTATAAAAAATCACCCTATGTGTTTCTTGCCAATATAGATCCTGAATTACAGGCAGAAGTATTAGATCAAATGGAAGAGCCAAAGTTGGTGGGTCTTGATACCATGAATTTTTGGATAGATTCTAAGATTGATTCTTTAAAGGCCATTTTGGCCCGGGTCGATGTGCTCCTCATCAATGAGGGAGAGGCTCGAAAGCTGGCAGACACTCACAATACGATTCAGGCTGTGGCTCGCTTAGGGCATATGGGGCCCAAGGCGGTGGTTGTAAAAAGAGGTGAGTACGGATTTGTACTTTACACCGACGAGAAGTTTTTTATTTTACCAGCATTTCCGGTGAGGCAAGTAATTGATCCCACTGGTGCCGGCGATACCTTCGCTGGTGGATTTTTCGGGTACCTTTCTAAAATGAACGGAAGCTGGAGTGTGGACGACCTCAAGAGGGCCTGCATCCAGGGCGTATTGTTGGCCAGCTATACAGTGGAAGACTTTGGTCTTGGAAGACTGCGCCAGCTAGACTGGGCCAAAGTGGAAAAACGCTTTGAAGAATATATGCAGGTGATATCTTACCCCCACCTATAGTCTAAGAATGCCCATTTAGCGCTCCGGATTATTAATGAAAATTCAAGATTTTCCGAAGAGTTAACTGGATGAATGCGAACAAGAAAAAGAAACCGATAGCCCTTGAGCTACTTGATGATCTGTTTGACGACGGGCCTAAGTTAGATCAAGACGATGCGGTCGAACTACCTAGTATCGAGATTGAGGCAGAATCTAACAGTTCTGTTCAGCAGGGAGCTGCGCCTTTTCCACAGGCCGAGGTTCCCCCTCCATCAGTGGATCAAGTCGCTCCACACGAAGAAACAATTCCGCCTTTTTCGCCCACTACTAAAACCATGGATGCCGGTCATCCCACGATGACGCAAAGGCTAGAAACCTCGCCCACCATGGAGCAAAGTACTTTTAGCTCCCAGTTGGGCACTCAGGCCCCACACAGATTGAATGTGAAAACAGCTGGTGTTGCAGATGTAAAGCTGGCTCAGTCTGAAAATCTGCGGTTTGCACAGGAGAAAATTCTTGATTTAGAAAGTGAAGTGGAACGCTTGCGTCGAGAAAATGAAGCCCTGGCTGCAGCCGGTGAAACCTTGCGCCGGCGGGCGGATGAGTTGTTGTCGAAGTCTGAGAGTTTAGAACATCGTCTGCGAGATTCGCATTCCGATCATGCCGAAGAAAAACAGATTTTGATGGATAGCCTTAGCGAAAGAAATAAAGCCGTTGAGGGGTTACAGTTAAAAATCGACGAGCTAGAAATGCGGCTCAATGTAAATATTAAAAAAATTAGAGTGCGAGAACGAGAACTAGAGAACCGCTTGGAGTTGGTAAAAATGGAGAGTTCTGCGGTTGTGAGAAGTAAAGATGAAATCATTTTAGACCTCAAGCGACAGGTGGATCAGCTGGCGCATGAACTGGAAAACTATAGAGACAAAGGACAAGAGCTGAACAAACGTTTGGCCGACAGACAAGAGGTCTTGAGACGTACGGTTAGGGCACTACGCATAGCTTTGACTATGCTAGAGGGCAGCGAAGATGAGACATTGAAGAAAAAGGCTGAATAATCGAAATGAAAATTGTTTTTGTTGGGCACAAATCAAGTTTAAGCATGGGGTTTTCTGAGGCCTTACAGGCCTCGTCGTGGCCGCTGCTTATGCTATCGCCGGGACCCGACCTGGACCGTGAAATCTCCAATGGCGAAGTGGCCCTATTGGTTTTTGCGCCAACCGGAAAGCCTGAGGATTGGCAACAGTGCCACTCCATTTTGGCGAAGTACCCACTGTTGCCCGCCATATATATAATGCCGAATGATCATTTGTTTTTAAAACAAACCGATGTGAGGGCTCATCGTGTGGTGATCAAACCACTCACCCGGATTCACAGTTTTTTAAATCGAGTGGGTGAGCTGTTCCAGTTGGGTGAACATTTGATGAAGAATTCGAAGAGTTCATCGAATCAAGCCGTAGTTGGCCAAAGTTTTTCAATGTACAATCTGGATCACGTAATTGATCGAGTGCTGGCGGATGTGGCCAGTCTCTCAGGTGCCACAAATGCTTTTTGGATAAGTGCGATGGCCCTTTCGGGTGTGGTGCAGAAATCATTGGTGGTTTCGGAAACTTGGCCAGAGCTGGATTTGAATCGCAGAAATCTTGTGCGAGCTCATCAGGACTTCCAAATGGATGAACTTTCGACGACTCTGCAAAAGTTTTCTCAAAAGTCCGCTCAAGCAGCGTCAGTGCAGCTGCAAACGGTGAATGAAAAGGGTCAAAGTCATTTGTTGGTTCCAGTGTTGGATCGATCTTTTGGGCAACCCTTAGCCTTTGTTTTGCTAACCCAAGTGGCTTATCAAAACCTTCAGCAGGTGGCAAAAACGGTAGAAGATCGACTCAATGAGTATGCTCTCATTATCGACTACAGTCATAAATACCAATGGGCTCTTGATCAGAGTTACATTGATCATTTATCAGGTTTATATAATGACCGGTATTTGCGGTTTGCGTTGCCAGAGGTCGTTGAGCACGCCAAGATTACACAACAGAAATTTGCAGTCTTGTTTATGGATGTGGACTATTTTAAGAACGTCAATGATCGCAATGGCCATGTGGTGGGATCGAAAGTTCTACGAGGCATAGGAGATGTGGTGAAATCGTGCCTTGGCCACAATGATATCGCCTTTCGCTACGGCGGGGACGAGTATGTAGTACTCAGTTTGGGTGCAGATGTGAAA
Organism: Pseudobdellovibrionaceae bacterium; assembly: GCA_023898385.1. NCBI lineage: Bacteria > Pseudomonadati > Bdellovibrionota > Bdellovibrionia > Bdellovibrionales > Pseudobdellovibrionaceae > Pseudobdellovibrionaceae bacterium. Next base: position 3,159,365 of record CP060220.1, read on the forward strand.
AAGTCACAAAGGCAAGCCGAGGCCATTCGTCAGAAGATTGAACAAACTCCGTTCACCATTGACGGTCAGGTACTAAATGTGACAGTTAGTATTGGTTTGGCGGTTTTTCCAGACCATGCCCAAACAACAGAACGGATTATTCAAATGGCTGATGAAGCCATGTATTGCGGTAAGAACGGCAGTCGCAACATAGTCTACGTTGCAAGTTAGGCGAAAAAGTGAAACGGATTAAACTCGTCGTCAGCGATCTACATTTAGGAGTGGGTCGAATCCTCGAAGATGGAGCGATGAACTCCTTAGAAGAGTTTTATTTTGACGACAAGTTTGCAGAATTTCTCCATTACTACACCACGGGAAAATATGCAGACTATGAAGTGGAGCTTATCCTCAATGGCGACATTTTTAATTTTTTACAAGTCGACTTCAGAGGCCATTTTCTTAGTGTTATCACTGAGTCTGTGACTCTTGAGAAATGCCAACTTATCGTCAAAGGGCATCCGGTCTTTTTTAAGGCGATTAAGGAATTTGCCGCTAAAGACGGCAATAGCGTCACTATAGTTGTGGGCAACCATGATCAGGGCTTGCTGTGGCCAGCAGTAAGAGAATACCTCAACGAGGCCACGAGTACCCACATTCGTTACAAAAACATAGTTTACTTTTTTGATGGAGTGCATATTGAACATGGCAATATGCACGAGGCGGCCAATCGACTGGATCCCCGAAAATTCTTTTTAAAAAAAGATTTGCCAGAACCCATACTGAACCTGCCCTTTGGTTCACACTTTTTCTTGGATTTAGTACTCAAACTAAAAGAGCGACATCCGCACATAGACAAAGTCCGTCCCTTCACGGCGATGGTGCGGTGGTCGCTTTTCAATGAGCCCCTGTTTGCAATTAGAGGGTTGATACTGCTTTTTTGGTACTTCTTTCGGTCAATTTTCTTTTCAGACCCGCACAGATCTTTCCCGTTTCGAAGGGTGTTGCAGGTGGTGCTTGAGAGTGCCGTATTTCCTGATCTGGGCGAAGCGGCGCGAAAGATTCTGAAAGACGATCGTATCAACACGGTTATTTTTGGGCACACCCATGTGTACCAGTACCGTCAGTATGGCGGTGGCAAAGAGTATTTTAACACGGGAACGTGGACCGAACTGACGTCTTTGGATATAGCTTCTTTAGGCAAAATAACGAAGCTCACCTATGTTCTGCTTGAGTATCCGGAAGACGACGGCCGCCCACGGGGCCGCCTCAAAGAGTGGCGGGGCTATCACCGTATTGAAGAAGACCTGGCTATTTAGCGGCTGCATCGATGGCTTAATTTAAAAATAGCCTTGTATCTGGGTAAATCGGACACAAAAAATCAGGGGCCATTAAAACCGCGTTTGCCTTACATTCGGCTGCCTTAATAAAAATGGGGGCACCAGCCACTACGGGTTAACAATGCTTTGTGAAATTCACCACGAACATTTAGTCAACGACTGAATCATAACGGTTTTTTAGCGCACTTTTATTTAAACCAGTCGGTGGCCTCGTCAGCAAGGCGCGAGCGTTCGCCTTTTTTAAGTTCGATGTGGGACGATATTTCTGAGTCCCGCGATCGCCGAATCACTTCAGCAAAACCACTAGTTACTGCAGTTAAATAAGGTGTATCAATTTGCCCAAGATCTCCCAACAAGATGATTTTAGTATTTTCCCCGGCACGGGTTAAAATTGTTTTCACTTCGTGGGGCTCTAAGTTTTGAGCTTCATCAATAATCAGTATTTTGTTCGGAATACTGCGACCACGAATGTACGACAGAGGCTCCATAGACACCACACCCAACTTGATTAAATTGTCCACAGAGGTCAGTTCGTTATCCCCATCAGGGCCATTGCCTCTAAAATCTGAATTTTGGGCGTCATACCGATGTTGGCGCAAGACCTTTTGTTGTCGGCGTTTTCTACGGCGAGCCTGTTTTGAGGACTCGGGCTGGCCAGGAGCGTATTCATTGTGGTTGTCCTCTTTAAGAGCAATGTACTCTAAGATTTGAGCCAGGTTATCATAGAAGGGTTTTAAAAACGGACCGACCTTGTCTTCGATAGTACCAGGCAGTGCTCCCGGATCTTTACCCATGGGTATAATATGTCGAGCAATCATCAGGCCGTCGTACTCTGAGTGAGAGTCGAGTAGCACTTTTTGAAGGGCCGCAGCTAGTGACAAAAAGGTTTTTCCCGTACCGGCTTTTCCAGACAGGTTTACAAGCTTAATGTCATCATTAAGCAAAAGCTCTAAAGCCATGACCTGTTCTAAATTCTTCGGGTCAATGGCCAGTTTTTTCATCTCGGTCATGTTTAGAGGAACGAGCGCTTTTTTGTGGGGATTGTACCTGGCGATCCTGTCGGCGCCCTCAAGTGAAGCCAAAGAAATCTCTTCGCGACCTTCGATGTCAAAAAGTACAAATTCATTCGGCGCCAACTCTAAGTCTTCGGGCGGAGCCATTCTTCCCGTATCCTTATAGTTCTCCCATTGTTTACCGCTTATTGTGACCTTGTGTGCGCCGCTGGGCAGGCGGTCAATTTGGCTGGTCATGGCTCCGGTACTGGCGCTATATTCATAAGCAGGAATGCCTAAGACATCGGCCTTTAGGCGTATGTTTGTGTCTTTTGAGATGAGGTGCACTTTGTTAGGCTGGCTCTTGTCGAGCTCTTTCACCAGTCGAAGGATTTGGTTGTCCATCTTGCTGAACCCAAATTCATAAGGCAGGTTTTCTGTGGATTGGTCTTTGATATAAGACACTTTGATTTTGGCGCCATTGCCGAGGTCAATGCCATCCACAAGTGGGCCCTGCTGGCGGAGCCGATCCAACATACGCGAAAATTCACGGGCATTTTTGCCGATCATTTCTTGCAGAGTTTTTTTACTATCTAGCTCCTCAAGAACAACCAACGGGATGATTACCTCAGCTCCCGGAAAGTGATAAATCGCACGGGGATCATCCAACAATACGTTGGTGTCTAGAACCACAATTTTACCGGCCCACTCAACGGGTTCAGAAAGAAGGGTTCGACATTTGTCGTCGTCTTTTGCGTATGTTGGCAAAGATACAGAAGAAAGGCCAAACAGGACTAAAAAACTCAACAAGACCGATTTTAAGTAAACAAATTGAATACCCACAACTCTCCCCCCCCAAGTTAGGAACTCGACTTAGCGATTTTGCAGTTAACGGTGACGCGAAAGTAGCCGAGGACCATGCAAGTTCCAATTTGTTCAGAAGTATTTGTAAAAATAGCCAAAGGTACCCAGCCAAAGGTACCCGGTTCAATTTTGATTTGCGCCGCATCATAGCGCCACCTGTGGGCCGGAGGCATCACCAGGTCAATGGGTGACTATTTGTCGGTTACGCTGGAAACCAATATTGAACTGGGTACCTATGTAATAAATAGGCGTAATCCGCCAACCCATTCATCGGTCAAAGTCTAGTCGTAAGGAATAGCTAATGCTGCGCCCTTTGCCTGGGTTTCGTTTAAGAAGTCCCTTGTTCTCAAGGTCGACCAGATCACGCTTAGCCGTTTCGCGGCTGACCTTTGTAATGCTGACATATTTTTTGTTGGTTAAGCCACCTTCAAATCCCTTGGGTTCAGCTTCGAGGAGTTTTTTTACCACTTTTAGTTGTCGGCCATTGAGCGTGTGGCTACTAAAATGTTGCCAAAACTTGGCGATAAATGTGGCTTTTTTTATAGTTTGTTCAGAGGCATGAATGGCCTTGGTATACGTTTCAAGAAACCATTGAAGCCATTTGGTAATATCACATTCATTCTTTTGAGACTTTTCAAGCACTTCATAATATTCCATTCTCTCAGACACAATTTGTTTGGATAAACTGTAGAGGCGGCGGGAAGAATCTTCATCTTGTGAAAGTGCCATATCTGTAATAGCTCGCGCTATTCGGCCATTGCCGTCTTCGTAGGGGTGAATAGTCACAAACCAAAAGTGCGCAATGCCCGCGCGCAAAAGCCCGTCGAGGTTTTTCGGTGGATGCTGCCACCAACGAAGAAAAACTTTCATTTCCGTTGGTACTTGGCTCGAGGGTGGTGCCAGGAAGTGGATTTTTTCCCTGCCCGGTGGCCCCGATATCACTTGCATAGGGTCCTCACCTTTGCGCCATCGGCCCACTTGAATCTTTTGAATACCAGAAAATCCCGTGGGAAAAAGTGCGGCTTGCCAGCCATGAAGCCGGTTTGTTGTCAGAGGTTCTCTATGATTTTGGGTGGCGTCCATTAATAGTTCAACCAGGCCGTCCACATGGCGACCCTCGGGCGGTAAACCCGCCGTGGGTAGCCCCAGTCTTTTGGCCACAGAAGAGCGGATAAGATTGCGGTCGATATTCTCTCCCTCAATGGCTGCTGTGGAAAAAGCTTCTTCGACAATCATCTCGGCGTGTTCCTCAAGACCGACAAGCCCTGCCTGTACAAGAATACGCCCCTGGGCCTGCCGAGCCCGACCAAGGACAGGGATCAGCTCTTCCATTTTCCAGCTAAAATGTGGCCAATCTGGTTTTTGCCAGATGTACATTAAACCCATTGATGTCCTTTTATCGGGTCAAAATATGACCCAATTACATTATTTAATTGGGTCATGATTTGACCCAATTGTAAAGTCTTTTTGGGTCAGATCATGAAAAGATCTGGCTCAATGGCTACGATTGTGGGCGTACAGGCCTACGTAAAAACGGAAAAAACGTTCTATCGATACCTTCATTAGTAGCACTGTGAGGTGGCCGCTCAAACAAGTCTGTGCAAAAAAAACGCAGCATTTGATTTCGTGGCGCGGAAGGGAGAGGCCCCATAGGGCCCCTGTGACAATCGACTACTGGGTGAGTTCAATAACACTTTCAAGTTTTTCAAGTGCGCCTTCAGATTCAAAATCAAGGTCACCGTTTCTCGTGAAATAGCAATAGCCAATAGTTGAAATGTGAAGTTGCATTGAGGCAGATTGACCTATAAAAACGGCCCCGTCTTTGGTTCGCAATCCAGGTACATTGAGCCTCAAAACTAACTTCAGATTTTCTAATTTCGCCTTATCCGTGGCATAGTCTGCGACAAATTTATTTTTATTTAGTCTTGCATAATCATTTTCGTCGAGAAGTCTATAGACATTGGCAGCTGAATTGCCTGGGCCGAGCGAGGCCCTCACTTGGCCTCCACCACGATAACTTCTATCGGCATGCCAGTTCAACTTCAGCCCAGCATATTTGTTTTTAAGGCGTTCATAGTTTGAGGTGTCAAAACTTCTTCTCAAAATACCTTGCGCAATAATAGCTACATTTGGCTCAAAAAATTCGAGAACCCAAGGCGATATGGTGTTGTTTTCGATTTGCGTACACAATGGCTTAACGAAATTAGCGGATAAAGTTGTCGTCGAATTTTCGATACTAATTTTTAATAGGGTGGGGTCATTTGAAGTATCGTAGTATATGGCACGACAGTCGTCGCTCCAGCTCAAGATTGATGCGTCAGCGGGATCAATCTTCGTTTTGACTTCAGCACAACGTTTTTCATTTGCCATGGCCTCCGCTTTTTGTTGGGCTATATGAGTTTCAATTTGGGCTTTTGTAACTTCCAACTTTAGAATTTCGTTTTTGAAAAATTCGACTTTGTCACTTTTAGGGTCTTCAACCGTGAGATGGCCATTTCCATCGGCGATCTTGCAACTTTGCAAATGGAACGAGTGAGCCATTTGAGCAATTTCAAGACAACTAATAGTTTTATCTAAATTTAAGTTCGATACCAGTTCAGCGTCATTTTGACATTCGTCTGAATAATAGGGTCTATCGTGACAGTAGGGGGTGCCGGCAAGGGGTTCTACTTCACCCATTGGTGTAATTTCTTCTATCCCGCAACCGCTGAGAATAGATAGGGCTAAAATTGAGCCAATGAAATGAAATTTGAGCATCGTCTGCGTCCTTTTTCAATGAATAGACCGTAGTCGTTAAAAACCCTAGGTCAGAACTGCAATTCATTTGCCAACGTTAATTGCTGATTATTTAGAGATGAGGTCATATGGCCAAAGATTCCGTCTCAAATTTGAGAATTCTGCTGATGGATTTTGTACCAACTGGCTCAGAGCCGCGGGCTGCTGAATACTCGTCAACATAACCCGAGAGTGCAACGATAAAAACAAAGTCCTGACGACGTTGGTTTATCTGAGGGTCTCCCAAAGAATTAAAAAACCTCTACGGTCCAACCTGGTGGCTTGCATTTTAATGGTCGAGTCCCGTCAGTCTGAAGCTAGAGTGGACCAAAATGGAGAAATGGAGGAGTTCGCCTTAGCTTCCGGAATCGTCTAAATTCAAAAAGTATCCGCATCCCATTCTGGTGGCGGGCTGGCTTCCCTTCGGGCTTGGCGAAGTTCGCTCTTCTTTAGTTCGAGAGGCGTGTCGCTCACTTCGAATAGAACATCTTGGTCAATCATTGTGTATTGAGGCACATTCTCGTAGCTCTTGTTGATTTTCCAATACATTTCATCGCCGTAGCTTGTTATTGCCAGCGGCCGACCAAGTCCACGGTTGGCAATTTGATCTTGGAGATGGTTATCTCCAAGAATGTGATATGCACCGTAAAAAACTAAATAGCGCTGATCCGGGTGGGTCTTTTGGTGTTTTTCGATGGTGTCGGCCACGGCTTCATCCCGGGCAAGCAGCGTACGATCTTCATTAAAGTTCTCTGCCAACAGCACAGAGTCTACAACCCCTTGAGATGCTGAGAGTGTTTTCAGATAGCCACTTATATCAAAGGGCCAAGGATTGGCATCATTAAGCAGGGCTTGTTTAAGAGCGTCTGCCGCGAGATCAAAATTTAAATAATCGTTCACCGGTTGTAAGTTTCGCCCATCGATCCACTCCAGCACCAATGTCACAGGGCTTTCGCCCTTGGCCATGTGAGAGAAGACCTTAATTAGTTTTTCCTGATCTTTAAGGCTTCCGTGATAGTCGGACAGTATGACAACTTGGTGTTTGTCGATCTCAGAAAAATACAAGTCGTCATCGAGGGGCTGTAGGCCTTCGGTGGCGTTCAAAGTGCGGAGATATTCTTTTTCGTAATCGATAAACTCTGGATGTTGGTAGACGGGTCCCGTGAGTTCCGAAAGCTCCCGGGTCACTTTAAGATAATCCTGGTAGTCATCCTTATATGTGAACGCATTTGCCGGATTCAGCCCTGTGAAGAATAAAATTCCGACAATCACGACCCATGTGGTGGGCATTCCCCCTCCCCCCATAAAAAATCCCCTCTATCGACCTAGCCGGCCCCTAAATACAATTCAAAAAAGATTTCGCTGCCGATGGTATTGGTATTGCCAAACCACAGGGTTTGAAAGTCTTCCATTTGCCCCAGAAGTTCAAAAAACTCGCTAAAAGCTTTTCCGTCAGCCTCGCCGTTGACAACGAGCTCGCAGCGGCCCGAGGTTGAGTTTCTTAAAAGTCTAACGGAAAGTTTCTCCACCAGTGGGCCACTATAGCCTTCGTAGAGGTAGAGAGTGGCAGCTGTGCTTCCGGATTCGGAATTGTTAAATTCAATGCCTGCGGTGTCTTCGTTAAAAACAAAGGAATCTGAAGTGTCAAACGGGTCATCGGGCATATCTTTAAAGGTATAATATTTGCCCTCAAGGTTCGCAGAGTCACAGGCAGTACTAGAGGCCTGGGCGAAATTGACGCCGGCGCTTATGATAAATCCTAGAATTAATTGAGCTATTGTTTTTGCGTTCACTACCCCCACCCCTTATTGCTGAGTGGAATAAAACCACAGGAACAAGTGTTTTGGCAGAAAAATGATTTTTTAGCCGAGATAAGTGAAGGTTATGTCGGTGAGGTTTCAGTGAGGTGAATAAATATAGCCAGCTGTCGCCTCATTAGGGTGTAGGCGTGGATTTTATTAATAATTTAAGGAAGATACGAGCTTTCGTCGGCAGCCAAACGGTCGACTAGTCGACGCGATTTCAGTTATTAAGGCGGCCAAAAATAAGGCAACATCTTCATCCCAGCTTAAGGTCACCCTTAAAAGGTTCTCAATCAAAAAGACCTCAACATAGCGTGGAGGATACGCCTCGGCTTTTTCTCATTCGAACCTTTTAAACCTGACCCAAATCTGAGCGAATGTATGGCCTCACTTATGGCCGCTTTAGCAAATATGGCGCGGATGCAGTAGGCCCATCTTGGTCACCTCGTCGGGGTCGATGATCAGCCAGAAAATTCATTTTCCAAATAACCAAATAATTGATTTCAACTGAGAACCATACCAAAAAAGCGGATTTTTATTTGGATGCAGGCATGTTATCCGTAGAAAAATCGAAATTTTTCGTTAATAATTTCTCTGCCAGAAAAACAACAAAGTTAAGCGTACGCCAGGTGAGGACTTATGATTCGATTGGAAAACACAACAGTTAAAACAGAACCCCAGTTGTTGACAAAATCTTCGAAGGGTTTTGATCAGTTGCTACAGCGCAAGGACATTGGTTTTTTTAATATGCCCGGTCGCAACGAATATTGGGTTGAAAGTGCAGTGAAAGGCGATGACCTAAGGTCTCGATATACGACGCTGTGTGTGTTAGGGATGGGTGGAAGCAGTCTGGGTACTCGGGCCATTTATGACGCTTTACACGACCCTTCTGATGGCCGCAAGCTGATGTTTTTTGACAATATTGATGCGGTTTATTTTTGGCAGCAGATGGCGCAGTTGCCAGATTTGGAAAAAGTGCACTGGCTGATTGTCACTAAAAGTGGGTCGACTCTTGAAACTTTGGCCATGGCCAACTTCGTGAATCAATCTTTGAATGAGAAAGGCCTTCAGCTCGCTCGTCATTGCACAGTCATCTCAGAAACGAAATCCAGTCCCGTAGTGGAGTGGGCCCGAGAACATGATGTTTCTGTGCTTGAAATTCCAGAGGACGTGGGCGGGCGATTTTCAGTATTAACTCCGGTGGGTTTATTGCCAGCCCGTTTTATGGGTATTGATATTGGCGAGCTAAGGACCGGGGCCCAATGGGCCCTAGAGCAGAAGTCGCTGGTCAGTGAGCTGTCTGCACAGAGTCTGCAAAGTTTTGAGAGAGACGAGTGGATCACATTGCAGTGGTCTTATTCTAATCAACTGCAGGCTTTTGGATTTTGGTGGCAGCAGCTTTGGGCTGAGTCGCTGGCAAAGAAAGTGGGCGAGAGTGAAAATCCGGTGCCTCGGGTGAGTTCGCCGTTTAGTTGTTTGGGACCTCGCGATCAACACTCCATTTTGCAGCAGGTGTTTGAGGGCTTCGGAGACAAGTTTATCTGGTTTATGCGGGTAGAGGAAGCCGAGAAGTATGGGCCTCAACTTAGACAATCCCAGTTTTCGGGTCAGGACTATACCTTGAATCGAGGTTTAGGAGAAATAATGGCAGCCCAGTTAAAAGCCACCCGTCAATCCTTGGCTGAAGTCGGGGTGCAAAGTCTCACGCTGGAAGTATCGAAAGTCGATCCCCAAACATTGGGTGCTCTTTTTATGCTCAATGAGTTGGTGGTCGGTACTTTGGGACAGTGTCTAGGAATCAATGCCTATGACCAGCCAGGTGTCGAAGTCGGTAAACGTCTAGCAAAGCAGTTTATGCAAATGGGGCATTGAGAATTTTTTTTGCAACCAGTAGAATAAAATGAGTATGTCAGACGACGATAAACAAGATGATGAGATCACCCAGGATAAGACAAGTATTGTTCAAAGCGATACTTTTAAGATGCGAGTGGCTCAAGCCAATCAAGCGCCACCGAGTCTTCTTTTATTGGTTGGCCCAGCCAGCGCTGTAGGTCGTCAGTGGCCCATTGAAGACACCGGCCGTGTGGTCGGGCGGGATGTTAATAGTCATATCTATGTAGACGATCGCAGTGTGAGCAAGGCGCATGCAAAGCTCGTGTTATCCGGCGGCGAAGTTTCTATTATTGACCTTGAGTCCACTAATAAAACAGTTGTGAATCGAGCCGTATTGTCGCCATTGACTCCATGCAAGCTCAGCAACAATGATCAGATCAAGATGGGAAATGTGATTTTTAAGTTCCTAGAACGTGGCAATATCGAAACTGTATCGGCCGCTCAAACATTTGATCGTGGACATACAGATGCACTCACTGGGATCAATAACCGCACAGGCCTCTATGTTCGTGGGACAGAAATGTTTAAGCGCTCAAGGCTTCTGGGTATTCCGTTTACCGTAATTACCTTTGACATCGATCACTTTAAAAAGACAAACGATACTTATTTGCATACAGGCGGTGATTTTGTTCTGAAAGAGCTTTCTCACGTTATTCGCGATAAGCTCATTCGAGAAGATGATTTCTTTGCTCGCTCTGGGGGTGAAGAGTTTTGTTTGTTGTTGTTGGGCAGTCCGCTGGATCGCGCCAAAGAAATTGCCGAGCGGATCCGAGCCACGATTGAACACCACGAGTTTAATTTCGAAGGCCAAATTATACCTGTGACCATTTCTGTGGGTGTATCCTTAAGTGAACCCACTGACCAAACCTGGGAAGACACCTTTGAACGAGCCGATAAGGCCCTGTACGCCTCAAAAGGGAGCGGTCGCAACCGAGTAACAGTCGCCCCCATCTAAGCTCCGAGTTAGGCGAAATACTGAGCAGCATTTAGTTTTTTATGTCCAGCTAGGGCCATTTTGCCTCTACCCCCACGTGCGGTGTCAGATCACCCCTTGAAATTATTCAGGTTATCAGGCGATTCAGTTCGGCCCCGGTTTTGCTTTATTCCTAAGTCGAGGGGCAGCCGGTGGCGTTGAGCGACCGGCACATCTAGAGAGGGCATTTTAAGTCTACTATTTTACTTTTCATCCTTGATAGCTCACACCAGTTAAAAAAATTTTTTGATTTAACCGATCTGGACCAAAGCAGAGTCTAACAAGGGGTGTGACGCTTATGAAAGCTGATCATGAAATTATCGATGCAGTAAAAAGTGGGGACCGTGCGAAGTTTTCGGTTCTTGTGAGTCGCCATCAACAGGCCATGATGAGATTGGCCGTACGGATGACCCGGGATTGGGAGCAAGCGGAGGATATTGTGCAAGAGAGCTTCCTTAAGGCCTTTCAAAAACTCAATTCATTTGAGGGGCGCTCAAGTTTTAAAAGCTGGCTGTACCAAATCACTTTAAATACTGCCAGAAACAAGCTTCGTCGAAAAAACTTCGACTTCATTGATATTTCAGATGTGCCACTAGCCGTTGGACCCAAAGTTGAAAAAGGAATGGCGCAAATGGATACACAATATATGTTGCGATCTGAGATTGAAAAGCTGCCCAGTCGTCAACGCATGGCTTTAGAGTTGCGCATTTATGAAGATCTCAGTTTTAAAGAAGTGGCAGAGATTATGGATTGCCCCTACGACACGGCAAAGGCCAATTACCGTCATGCTCTATTGAAGATGCGGCAAGAGCTAGAGGGTTTAGATGGATTTAAGTACTTCAGTGAGTTTTTGAGCTCGTCGAACGGAAATTACAAAGGACAGTATGCGGAGGTGGATTGATGTTTAAAGAGCAAAGTGCAATGGATGAAGCTTGGTGGGTAGACTACGTGGAAGGAGAGGGGGATCCGTTTTGGCGGGAAACCCTCTCAGAGCTACTGGATCACTCAGAAATGGATCGCCATATCGTTGAAAATCTAAAGCGCACTCGGAGGTGGGTTTGGCAGAGCAACCCCACCCAACAGATAAGAGAGTTCGCCCCAGAAGGATGGGAAAAACAACAGCATGATAAAATCATGCAAGCCATTATCATAGCTGATATGGAACCGTCCCCACCAACGTGGCGGTCATTTCTACAAAAAAGCACCAAGTGGTTCAAGGTGGGCGAAGCCAGGTAGGTGAATCTCCAAAAGGTTTCACTCAATCCAATTTTTCAGTTCTTTGGCGGGGTCGCCGGTGCCCTCGAGTTTCTTGCAGGCGGCGATGAGTTTTTTAAAATCGCCGTCGAATTCAATTGCTAGTTTCTCGAAATCACTGAGGTCGTGAAAGTAGGTTTTATAAGATAACAAATTCGCATTATTGAGGGGCCGACTCGTAAACTGATCGTACTTCTGTGAGAGTAGTTTTGGTTGCAACTCGTTTTTGAAGCGATCTTTTATTTGTTGAATGCGATTTTCTTTTTCTGACTTTATTGTAAGCTCGGGCGTGTTTTCATACCAAGCTTGCAACTGTTTAAGCTCATGGCCAATAAACTGTGAAAAAAGTTGATCATCGTGATTTTCGTCCCGAATGACTTTGACTGTTTTTGAATTAGGTCCTTCTCGTTCTAAGTAGTAAAGTTCAGTGCCTTTGTTTCCTAAAAAGGTGGCAAGGCTTTCATTGAAGTTGGCATGACCCTTAATAAATATGGTGGCGTGTACGGTTTCATGAATAATGACATTAACAAGATCGTGGTCACGGTAGCGAAGCATACTTGATAAAATAGGGTCATCAAACCATCCCAGGGTGCTGTAGGCCGACACCCCCCGCACATAGGTGTCATACTTTTCTTTTGGAAATTCTTTCGCAGCGTCGTGGGCTTCTTGTTCCGAATAAAACCCTCGATAGGGCATGCTGCCTACAATGGGGTACCACCAGGTGTGGGGTTTAAGTTCATAGGCTGGTGCGGCTCGCAACACCCAGGTCACATAGGGTCGATCGAGATCAACGTAAGTTGTGTAGTTATCTGTGGGTGTAAGGCCCAGGTTTTTCTCGGCAAATTGGCGAGCATCTAATGCCAGTTGCAATTTTTGTTTTTTAGCTGGAGCCACCTTATTTTCTTGCATTACCGATTGGATCTCTTGACGAGCGTTTAGGATTTTTACGTGTTCATAACTTGATTTCACTAAGTAGGTTGCAAGACACCCAGGAAGTAGAGGGGTTATAAAAGCCAAAAGGACAACACCAGACTTTTCTTTTACAGAAACCATGATAAGCCAGCTCGCCCCGCATAGTCCCAGGTGACCGGTTCTGTGGTGTCTTCATTTTGAGGGCTTGACCAAGTCTCACCACCGATCTTGATAGAAAACGTATCAGATAAACGAATCTTAATCCCTATCCCAGCACTTGGAACGGTACCGTGTTGATCACCAGTCTTAATTCGACTGCCCTCGCTGGGTACTTCGAGATAAAGATTTTTTTCGAGGTAAGCGGCGCCTAATTTTATATACGGCTGAACGGGTTGCTTGCGACTAGCAAACGAAATCACAAGATCAAGACCTGTCATCTGAAATTGTGTTTTGTAAATTCGCTGTAAGTCAGAAGTGGCTTGGGCACTGAGTTCAGAAAGGCCATCGGTGTAACTGAGTTCTAGAGCCGACATATCCCAAAAATAGTAAGAAATCGAGCCAGTGTAAGAGTTTGATTGTTGGTAGTTGGCATCATCAAAACGTGAAGCCTTGTAGTTGATGGACCCACTGATTTCCATCAACCCAGCAAATGCAGACGGCAGCAGCAAAAATTGAACAGCAAAAAAAGGCAGAAAAAATTTACCGAAAGAGCGAGAATAAATCAGAGCATTGTGAACGAAAAGTTTCATACCTTTAATCATAACAGAAGACCGTCTTTGGCTTAACAGCATCTAGGGTGAGGGCGCGTGAACTCTACCTTTCGCCACGGGCAATTTGTCGAGGGTCCCAGAAAATATGAAAGGCATAATGAAGATGAATGTACCCGTCATCTTGAATCATTTCTTCTGGGGGGTTTATAAAGGGCGTGGCCTGTAAAAAGGTCTGTGTAACAGCTTCATCTAGCTCTTCAACGCCGGAGCTCGTATGAATCAACGTTTTATGGTGTCTGCCTTGCGGGTCTAAAATAACTTCCACTTGGGTCACACGCTCTTTGTTGGACCAATTATACAATTCACTCGTAGTGGCCCTGCGAATGGCGTCATTAACCTTCCACGACCACCGAGAACCCACCTGTTGATTAATGCGGGCGTAATAGGTGTAAAATAAAAATTGATCTGTATTTAAGCTTGTGAATCCGCCTTTAGAAATCATCGGGATGTAGTTTTGCGTTCCGCCGTCGCCAATGACCACATTTTCTTGAAGGGAATTTGGCAAGACGGAGGTTTCTTTTTTCACAATTTCAGAAAAATCATTTTTTGGAACGAGATTATTTAGTTTGTTAGGGGCTTTTTTTCCGCCGGGTTTACCATGGGCAATCTGCTGTTTTTTCACTCGTTGGGTGCGCTTAGAAACCAGTTGAGTTTGTTCGTCGATTTTTTTCTTAAGCTCTTCCAGTTTAGAGGTTTGGCCTTGATCTTCTACGACGGTTTTTTGCCCGTGTCGGTCGAGCACGACGATATCCACGGCGGATTTATTTCGAGATGGGGGGCTTTCAATTTGAGCGGCCGTCCACAGTAAAAAAATGTGGATGGCAACACTCAGTATAAGACCATGAAATATAAAGGTTTTTCTCAAACTTAACCCTCCGCCTAGCGATCATACCAGCAAAAAATTCTAAAGTTGAGACAAAACCTGCCGATAAGTCCTGTGGTTGGGGGACAGTATGCAAGACAAGTTTAATAATGTCATTGAGTTGCGTAAGTATAAGAAATCACAAGATAAGGGCCGGGAGCAGGGCGGAGTCAAGCCTGGGGCGCCGGTACTGGATATGACAGAGCGGCGGCAGCAGATTATTGATGATGAGCGCCGCGAAGTAAAACGAACAATTCTGACAGGATTCATCGGTGCCTTTGTTGTGGTGCCCAACCAGGGCCTTGTTAAGGTCGCCATCTACGACATCTCAGAAAATGGAATTGCATTTGATATGGTCTCAAGTGCCGGCCAATTTAAATCCGGAGAAGAAGTGGCCATGCGAGTTTATTTGAGTCACAACACCTATTTTCCATTTGTAGTGAAGGTAAAAAATATTCGTGAAGTGTTAGACGAGGGCGTAGTCCGCCATGGTTCAGGTTTTGTTGGTGGCACAGTGAACGACATGGCCCTTGAACATTTTGTGAAGTTTATCGAGAATGTCAGTGCAAGTCTAGAGAGGGATTCTGGCGACGTGATGGTTTCTAATCTTTCACGATAGAGCCCTGAGCGACAAATCACTGGCGTGTTGCGTCTGCTAGACGATTTTTCTTCACAACTTAAGTCCAATGCGTTCTCATGGACTTATGAATGCTCAAAATCGTACAAATCGAAAAATAGTTATTGATACCAACGTAATTCTTTTTGACGCTCTAGCGATCAACAAGTTTCGCAATGCCGATATTTATGTGCCCTTCGTAGTCATTGAAGAGATCGATCGATTTAAGCGGGACCTTGGTGAAAACGGTCGAAATGCGCGGCAGTTCAGTCGATTTATTGACGTACTGAGAGGCAAGGGCTCTTTGGCTGAAGGCGTGCTGCTGGAAAACAGCGGTTCCTACTTGTACGTCAGTTCTGATGCACCAACTGCGGGAATGCCCCCTGAGCTTGAGGGAATGAAAGCGGATAACCGTATTCTAGCAAAAGCGATGGAGCTTCAAACTCAATTCACTGACGCTCAGGTGGAGTTGGTAACAAAAGACATTAATCTTCGCATTAAGGCCGATGTTTTTGGCGTTGAGGCGAAAGACTATGAACCCGAAAAAGTACACTCCGACGAGATGTACACAGGCCTTGCTGAAATTGACGTAGACCCCGAGCGCATAGATGCGTTTTACAAAGAAAAACGTTTCGATGTAAATGATGATGATACGCGAGTCTATGCAAATCAATATGTGCTACTAAAAGACAGATCTAACCCCAATCACAGCGCCATTGGACGATACAGCGCTAAGGACAAGGGCGTGGTTCCGTTGATTTCACCCACCGAGTCCATTTGGGGGATTCATCCTCGCAATATGGAGCAAAGCTTTGCTTTAGACTGTCTGCTCAATGATGAAATTTTATTTGTTTCGCTTGTGGGAAAAGCGGGCACCGGAAAAACTCTTTTGGCCCTGGCGGCGGGGTTATATAAAACTCTTGATGAGGGCCGCTTTCAACGGCTCTTGGTGAGTCGGCCGATTTTTCCAATGGGGCGAGACATCGGTTACTTGCCCGGTGACGTTGAACAAAAGCTCAACCCTTGGATGCAACCCATTTTTGACAACGTGGAATTTCTGATGGGGTCAGACAAAAAGGCCGCCGGACGGGCCCGTGAGTTGATCAATCAGGGGATGCTAAACATCGAACCGTTGACCTATATTCGTGGGCGAAGCATTCCCAATCAGTTTTTGATCGTGGATGAGGCCCAAAACCTGACTCCACACGAAATCAAGACTATCGTCACACGGGCCGGACAAAATACCAAAGTCGTGCTTACGGGCGATCGTTATCAAATTGATAACCCTTATGTGGATTCTGCTAATAGTGGACTAACCTACTCGGT
Source organism: Pseudobdellovibrionaceae bacterium (assembly GCA_023898385.1). NCBI lineage: Bacteria > Pseudomonadati > Bdellovibrionota > Bdellovibrionia > Bdellovibrionales > Pseudobdellovibrionaceae > Pseudobdellovibrionaceae bacterium. The sequence continues at coordinate 3,175,720 of CP060220.1, forward strand.
AGAACGCTTTAAGGGTCAACCGCTTTCGGCTCACGTCACACTCTCTAAGGGAGAGCGTTCAGAGCTGGCAGAGCTAGCGGCGAATATTTTATAAGTCAAAGGTCCAGATTCATTTAAGTTCTCTGCTCCTATTGCCGAATCAAAGAGTGAAGAAAAGCAATAGGAGTGCGCACTATGTATTTGCAGGGAAATTTGCAAGCCGTCTTTGATGCCCTTTACCACATGGGTGTCATTGATCCGGTTTTAGATATGGATTGGTCACAAGTCATGGATGAATTGCCATACCATTACGAGCAGTTTTCGCAAGTTGTAGCCGTGGCAAATCGAAATTTGTCCGTGGATGAGCTTGTTAGAGAACTCAATCAATTTGATGAAATGAGTTTAAGTTACTTGGCGATTGAAGTGGCTAAAGAGCTGGCTGATTTTCACAGCCGGGAGACATTGCACTAAGGATATTATCAATGGGCAATAAATTGAAGAAGGCGACAATACTATTTATAGCAGTTCTCACTGCATGGCCGGCAGGCGCTGAATGGAAGATTGACCTGTCAAGGCGCAAAGAAGAACTGGCAAGGCGAGACATTGCATCGGAGCAGAAAATTGCCGGTCCGATGGAAGGTCTCTTTGAACAGCTTGTGGGCCCGAACGAGCCCATTCAAGAAGTGGTTATACTGAACACAGAAAAAGGATTCTTGCCTAATTCAGTTCGTCTTTTAAAAGATCGCTACTATAGATTTCATGTTGTGAATGTTTCTGAGAACGTGAAAAACGTGAGCTTTGTGATGGACTCCTTTTCTGAGCACCATGCCACCTACTACGGAAAGATAGTGTCTTTTTATTTGCGTCCAAAAACTGAGGGTGTATTTACATTTGAGTGTCCTGAGACATCTGCACAAGGTCGGGTTGTCGTACATCCGGCCAAGGGTGAAGAGGGCATGGGCCCAGATGTTCGCCTTCCAGCCTCGAGGAACTAATTAAAATGGGCCAGGTTGCCGCCGACGTATTTGTTAACTCTATTAAAGGTTTCCTTGCCCCAATATGGCATCTCCTTGAGGACGAAAAAGTCACTGAAGTTATGATCAATGGACCGGACGACATATGGGTTGAGGTCGCCGGAAAAGTTAAAAAATCAGATGCAAAATTTCCTGACGAAGACGCTTTGCAAGCGGCTGTAAACAATATCGCTCAAAGTGTGGGGCGAACGGTGAGTGAGCAAGAACCTCGTTTAGATGCTCGCTTGCCCAACGGCTATCGAATTCATGCGGTACTTCCGCCCTGTGCACGAAATGGCACGACGGTGGCAATTCGCAAATTTTCAAAAGTTCAGATTACTCTTAAGCAGTATGTTGAGTGGGGCGCACTCACTGTCGATGCGGCTCAATTTTTAGATCTTAGCATGAAGTTGGGTAAAAACATTCTCGTCAGTGGTGGCACGGGTTCAGGTAAAACCACTCTATTGGGTCTTCTGTGTAATCGCATTCCCTCGGGGCAGAGAGTGATTGTCATTGAAGATGCCAGCGAGTTATCCATTGAGTACGAACATGTTGTTTTCTTTGAAACACAAATGGGTGATGAGCAGGGCAGAGGCGAAGTTTCAATCACCGACTTAGTGAAAAGCAGTTTGCGTCTGCGTCCGGATCGAATCATTGTTGGTGAGGTGAGGGGTGATGAGGCCCTAGATCTCATTCAGGCCATGAACACCGGGCACAAGGGTTGCCTTGGAACCGTTCATGCGAACTCATCTTCTGATGCCCTTGTTCGCTTGGAGGCGCTGGCCCAGGGAGCCGAGGGGGGAATCAGTGAAAAGGCCCTTCGTCACCAAATTGGGTCGGCCATAGATTTAATTGTGCAGGTCTCCCGCTACAGCGACGGGTCGCGGCGTGTGGCTGAAATCTCTGAAGTGGTGGGTTTTGATGAGGACGGCAACTACGATGTGCGCCCGATTTATGAGTTGCGTCGTCTGTTGAAAGGCGAAGATGGGCGACTGCATGGGCAAATTGAGCCTTCAGGAACGCTTCCCACCTTCATGCAAGAAATCGAAGATAACAAAATTCCTTTTCCGAGAAGTAAATTTGGTTAAAAAACCAGCAATCTCATCTGGGCGCTTGGCTCTCTGGGGCGACGCACAATTTTAGACGTCAAAGAGAAAATGCTTTTACCATTGAAATGCCAATAACGAGGCGATAGAACCTTTAGCGTGTATTTCAGCGGTAAAATAACCTATTCAGTCACTCAATATCTTCTGAAAAATGGCATCGACGCAGAAGAGCTGCAGGATATTGGTGATGTCCCCGTTGAACTCAGCCGTGACCCCACCTGTTGGCTAGAAGCCCCAAAAGTGGAAGAGTTTTTACAACTCATTGATAGTGAATTTTCTCAAAGATTTCCAAGTATCAATATTGTCGAGGCCGCGGGGCATGCAGCAGCGTCTCTTCGGGCGTGGGGTGTTCTCGATAGTGTTTTAAAGATGATGCAAAAACCAAATGAAATTTACTCGCAGCCGCAGAGGATCATCTCTTATTTTATATCGCCGGCGCCCCCCATTGCGAATCTCAGTCGAAGCGACAAATCTGTGGCATTTGATCTGCCCATGGCCGACACCGAATACCCGTACGTGTCCACCTATATTCGATCAGCCCTTGAGGCGCTGCCGACTTTCATGGGTCGGGATATGGCTCAAGGCACGTGGACCAAGACTCGGGTGACCATCAACTGGAGTCAAACTCAGAGCCAGTTGTTTTCGCTGGAAGATCGCGGTCAGAATATGAAGCCCGAGTTTTTGCAGGGCCTGCTGGCCAATTTAGAAGACACGCAAAAACAGCTGGAAGAAAAAAAGAAAGAGTTGTGTTTGCAGAAACAAGAAACCATTCAGTTGCTTGAAGAAAATGAGCGATTAAAAATGTCCCATCTGGCAGCTGTTTCGGAAACCGATGAGGTCAGAGAACGCCAATCAGAAGCTGTGTACTCCGCAGTTCAAGGGCCATTGCGTTCAGTGCAGCAGCAAGTGCACAAGCTCAGTGACTACGTGGCTCGTGCAGGGCAATTGGTCACACTATTGGTGGGCCAAAACCGCATGAACCCAGAGGTGCGAGAGGCCATGCGGCGTGTGGATTGGGAAATGATTCGCAGTGAGGCGCCCAAGGTTCTGCAAGAGACCTTGTCACAGATTGAGGCTGTAAAGGTGGCGGTGAAAGAGCCTATTCTGAGAGGTGACATAGAGCCTCGAAAGGAAGAAGACAAAGTTTCAACCAATTTAAATGCCCTTGTTGAGAAGGTGATCGCTGACGTTGGAACACAACGCAAAAATCAAATTAAGATTGATTCATTGCTGTTTTTAGATCGACCAGTGAGCGTGTTTCCAAAGCATATGGAGCAGGCTATTTTTGAAGTGCTAAACCAGTCGATGAATACGCTGGCCGACGAGGGCCGAGTGCGCATCGTAACCCGCCCTAAAGGACAGAGAGCAGAAATTGAAATTTCAGACACAGGTGCTGGGCTAAAAAACAGCCAAGTAAAAAAGGCCTTGGGTCGCGCCGATACCATCGTGAAAATGCATCAAGGTAATTTGATGGTGCAAAGTCGGATCGGCGAGGGGTCAACGTTCGTTATTGATTTACCAATGTAGAAAAAGTGAAGGAGATTGTGTTGTGGCCAAAATCACAATGATTCGTGCGCGTGAAATTTTAGATAGTCGTGGCAACCCTACCGTTGAGGTGGATCTATCTTTTGAATCCCAACCTTCTGTGCGTGCAGCCGTTCCATCAGGTGCATCAACGGGGGCTTATGAAGCTCATGAACTTCGAGACAACGACAGTAAACGCTATAAAGGCAAAGGCGTTTTAACCGCAGTACACAACATAAGTGAAAAGCTGGCTTCTGCCCTAGTGGGAAAAAGCTTTTCAAGGCAATCAGAACTAGATGCGGCTTTGATTGAATTGGATGGTACAGAGAACAAGTCGAATCTGGGCGCGAATGCTCTATTAGGCATATCGATGGCCTTCACAAAAGCGCTGGCGCAAACCAATGACCAGTGGGTTTACGAATCATTGCGCACGGCTGACGAATTTAAGTTACCCGTTCCGCTTATGAATATTCTCAATGGCGGGGCTCATGCGAATAACGGCCTTGATGTGCAAGAGTTTATGATTGCACCTGTCCGTGGTGCGAGCTTTCGAGAAGCTTTGCGTGCGGGAAGCGAAATATTTCACACATTAAAAAGCCTTTTGAACTCAAAAGGTCTATCCACAGCGGTGGGTGATGAAGGTGGTTTTGCGCCAGTCCTATCGAGCAATAAAGAGGCCCTCGACCTCATCATGCAGGCTATTGAAAAAGCGGGATACCGGCCGGGGGAAGATGTTCGTTTGGCTCTAGACGTAGCGGCCACCGAACTCTTTAAAGATGAAAAATACGATTGGGAGGGCGAAAGGCTTACAGGTAAGGAACTCTCTGATGTTTATGCGGAGTGGGCCCGAAACTATCCCATTGCCAGCATAGAAGATGGATTTTCTGAAGACGATTGGGAGAGCTGGAAATCAATGACCGCCTCCCACGGTCAGAGCTTACAGTTGGTGGGAGACGACCTGTTCGTTACAAACCCCAAGCGACTAAAAAAGGGAATCGACGAAAAAGCAGCCAACGCGCTTTTGGTAAAGGTGAATCAAATCGGCACAATCACCGAAACGCAAAAAGCAGTCTCATTGGCATCGAGCCATGGCTTTCACACTGTAATGAGCCACAGAAGTGGAGAAACAGAAGATACGTTGATTGCAGATTTGGCGGTGGCTCTGAATTGCCAACAAATCAAGACGGGCAGCCTCTGTCGAGGCGAGCGAATAGCCAAATACAATCAACTTTTGCGCATCGAAGAACGGCTCAAAGGTCACTCCGAATTCTGGGGAAAGCAGGCCTTTTAAAGGCATGCTTTTCAGACGCCGGCCAACAAACCTCGTGTAGCATTTTTAGAGTCCCTATATTTTAGAACCCAAATTTTTCATAGCCATGTCTGGTCGGTGTGTTATGGCGTTTTTGACAGCAAGTGAAATTTTACGCAATATCAATAGACTTTCATTGGCTATGTAATAGCGACGATTACAGTAGAGCCCCCCTCAAAAAGTCTCACTGAGGTATATTGCATTTTAGTGAAGGAATTGGAGAAACAGCTTGTTATAAATTGCCAAGCCTAGAACTACCAAGCCCAGGGTAAGAGGTTATTGAAATAAAGACTCTTGATTTGTAGCTACAAATGAGGTGCACTTAGTCACGACTGGGCTTCGTGGCAAACGCTGGTATTTCTTCGTATTGGATGATGACAACGAATTTCACCTTTCAGAGCATGGTGTTCGTTTCTGGGAGGCTGAGGAGGTGTTTTTTAACCCTTACGTCATTACTCCGAATAAAAAGAAACACGGGCCCAATCGGTATAGAATTGACGGTAAAACCAATGGTGGACGAAGGCTCAGACTTATATTCGAGGACTTGGGTTCTTCTACGGCCCGAATAATTACTGGATGGGACTTATGAAAAAAGTGAAAAAGAAAAAGTCAACAAAACCCAAATCTTATAGGTATGACCCCAGCGAATGGGACGAGACAAAGTCTGTTGCTGTAACTCCTGAGCCTCGTATGAAATCGGGGGTTTCCACCAGTATTCGCTTGCCTAAGGAAATGGTGACAAACCTTAAGAAAGTGGCCAAGCGTAAAGGAGATGTCGGCTATCAAACTTTGTTAAAGATTTGGATTGCCGAGCGTCTAGAGAAAGAATCTGCCTAACCCGCTTCATTTGGGGTGAGAGCGGAAATGGCCAAACTGGACAGGCCGTATTTCTTGATGCTCCAGGAAATTGATTCACGGTCATCCGTATACCGGATGACCTGGTGGCGCACCGTAGTCATATATTGAGCTGTGAATTGGCTGCGGACGAGGGTCAGTTTGCGGCAGCAGGCTCAAAATGAGATGGATTTGATGCCGACCAGTAGAGTAGCGCTCAAAATCGTAGTGGCGCCTAAAGTTGATTGTAGAGGTCGTCGATTTCTTTTTGGACTTTAGCCATTTGTGATGTCAGCTCGATGAGTTTCTGAGTGTCAGTGGGCGATAAAACCAAGACCTGGTTTTGAATGGCTTGAAGGTTTTCTTCGGCGGCTTCGATTTTTGACTCCAGGGCAGCTAGATTCTTGTTCGGTTTTGTTTCAGGTGCCTTTTTTGTTGGCTCCGATTTTTGGCTGTTTCTTTGAGAGGCTTTGGCTTGTTGGAGGTTTTCTTGCCAAACCATTTGTTGTTCGTGCCACTGTTGCCATTGATCGAGTCCTACCATCGGAAGGATTATTTTTGCGCCGGTTTCATCGATGCCGAACGCCAGTATTTGATTGGTCATTTGGTCCAAGAAATAGCGATCGTGAGTCACCAATATAATAGCGCCGTTAAAATCTTGCAGAACGTTTGACAGCGAGTCCAATGTGGCTATGTCAAGATCATTGGTGGGTTCATCCAAAACCAGCAGATTAGCTCTGGTCAACATCACTCTTGCCAGCAATAGGCGGCTTTGCTCACCCCCAGAAAGTTTTCGCACCGGCGTGTCCATCTGTTGTTGATGAAATAAAAATCGCGACAAGTAACTTCGAGCATGAATCATATTGCCGGCGAATTCAACGTGATCACCCGTGGGACAAATTGTTTTGAACACGCTGAGTTCAGGATCAAGACTTTCCCGATTCTGTTCAAAGTAGGCCACTTCAAGTCGTTCGGCGTGAAAAACTGTGCCTGTGTCGGGTTCTTGTTCTTTCGTAAGAAGTTTTATCAGGGTGGATTTGCCGCAACCGTTGACGCCCATAAGGCCCACTCGGCTGCGGGGTCCGATCAGGCAATCCATTTTTGGAATAACCACTCGTCCGTCAAAGCTCTTTGAAATACCCTTCGCTTCAATCAATTTTTTTGGGTTTTTTTCTGTGGATTGAAAATGAAATCGAACTTGGCCACTGCTGTTTCTAGCAGCGATTTCGTCCACAGCTTCCGCCAAAGCATGTGTGGCCTCTTGACGAGCTTGTTGCTTAGTCTGGCGGGCCTTAGCTCCTCTGCGTAGCCATTCCGTTTCTCGTCTTAAAGTATTGCGCAGCTTTTGCTCCTGGGTTTGTTGCGCTGACAAGAGATCCTCTCGAGATTCTAAAAAATCAGCATAACTGCCGCGAACGCTCAAAAGCCCCTCGGGGTGGCGACGGTCGATCTCAATAATTCGGTTGGCAATCTTTTGTAAGAACAGTCGATCGTGGGTGATTGTGACCGTGGCAAAAGGCGCTATTTCCAGCCACTCTTCGAGCCATAAGATGCTTTCTACGTCTAAATGGTTCGTGGGTTCATCGAGAAGGAGTAAGTCTGGTTGTTTCAAGAGTTCACGAGCCAGGGCTACTCGCTTCTTCCAACCGCCTGAGAGTTGGCCTATAGGCATTTCTTCGCCCCACTGAGTCAGGTCTAGCTTAGAGCAAAGTTCTTGGGTCCGAGACATCTCTTCCCAATCATAGGGATCTTCAGCTCCCTCCATAACAGTCGATTGAATGGTCGCGTCTGGTGAAAACTGCGGGACCTGTTCCAGGTACCCCACGCGCAATCCTTTTGTAAAGGTGAGTTGCCCATCATCGACGTTGATCTGGCCGGCCAGAACCTTCAGGAGGGTTGATTTGCCCGCTCCGTTGGGGCCGATCAGTCCGATGCGTTCGCCGCTCTCAATTGAAAAAGTGAGGTTTTCAAATAGCGGGCGCGCCGTGAAAGATTTGGTGATTCGGTGGGCGCCCACAAGGATCATAAAAAAATCAATCTTTTGTCTTTAAGCGATCATTGTTGTCTTCAATGAACGTTTTAATTTCATCAGAAATGCTCAAAAGTTTAAGCCATTGCTCTTTGTAGAGAGTCACAGGGAATCGGCCCATTCCGTAAACCGAAAGAGCACCTTTTTCACTCACTTTCATAGATAATGTTCCCCGGGGAGGCTTGGCGCTTTTTAAAGCGGCATTCTCAGCCTTTAGCCGTTCTAACTCAGCCTTTAGATCTTCAGACATATTTCACCTCAAAATAAGTTTTTTGCGACTATATCACAGACTCGTATGGGGCACAGGTTTCCTTGGCCAATTTGTAGAGACTAATGGATAGCGACACATGACTCGTGGCAGCATCGACAAGGGTACACTGAAGCCCCCGGACTTGCCGAAGCTCCACGCCGCTCTATGCCAAACCTAAAAGGTACACTTTGCCGTAGGTCGCGCTATAATCGTCCCAATGATTGTTTCTCCTTTTAAGCGGTTTTTTTCAGCCCTGAACGATCTGTTACATCACCCCTGGCGGGTTTTTTTCATCTGTTTAGCCTTTTTGTTTGTCAGCCTTGTCATAGAAGGCAGCCTCCTTCAATTGTGGCGATTGAATCGGGATGCCGAAGATATTGACCGTCGTATGCACCTCGTAAGGGAAGAAATTTCGCGATTAGATATGAAGATTGAAAAGGCCTCAGACCCCAGCTTTATCGAGCTTGAGGCTAGAGAGAGGTTTGATTTGGCCTCAGAAGGGGACCTCATTTTCGTTTTTTCAGAGCCATAAGATAATGGCTTCTGTAATGGCCAAGGAGGGAACTATGCACAATACCGGAAGAGTCATGTTTTTTGACCCGCAGCAGGGTTACGGCTTTATCGAGCACATCGATGGTCGCCAGGTCTATTTTCATTACACGGCCATCGCCAGAGAAGTGATAAATAAACATGTCTCATCGGGTATGAAGGTGTATTTTGACCTCCTTGAAACCACTTCTGGTTGGGAAGCGGCCAACGTTGTGGTATTCAACGGGTCGTAACAGGCCGGGTTGATCTTGGGGTGAGGAGTGAGAGATGAATTGGTCGCCAGAAAAAATTCGTGAGCTTCGACTGCGGTTGGGGTGGGATCTGTGTCAGTTTTCGCGCCGCCTTGGTGTTGATACTGAAATTGTGCGAAGCTGGGAACAGGGGGAAGAGCGCCCTTATAAAGAGTGCCTTCGCGAAATGAACCAATTGCATATGTATGCGGAGCAAAATTCGGAACACACCGCCTGTCAGCCTCTGGCAGATACGTTGATGCAAGAATACTCTTTGGATCAAATCACTATTTCCGAAGTGGTCAATAGCTCCTTAGACAACGATCCCACATAACATTTCATAAGCTACATATAAGGATCACATGAAAAATCTCTACCTCGTTGACGTCAGCAACATGTTTTTTCGCGCCTATTACGCTATTCCCACAATGAATAATTCAAAAGGTCTGCCGACCAACGCTCTTTATGGTTTTTTGGCTATGTCATTAAAGTTGCTCAGGGAGATTAAACCCGATTATTTGGTTTATTGTTTTGACCGAAAAGAACCTTCATTCAGAAACGAACTCTACGAAGAGTACAAAGCTAACCGAACAGAAATGCCTGAGGATTTGGTGCCCCAAATCCCTTACATTCGAAAACTCACGCAAGCTTTAGGTATAAAAGATCTGGATCTGCAAAACTACGAAGCTGACGACATTATAGGTAGTCTTACGGAGTGGGGAAAAAATCAGGGTGTCGATGTCACCATTGTTAGCGGTGATAAGGATTTTGCGCAATTAGTAGGGCGTGGGGTGACCTTGTACGACACCATGAAAAACGTGCGCTACGATGCTAGCGGAGTGGCAGAGAAATGGGGTGTGCAGCCAGAGCAAATCATTGATTATTTAGCCCTTGTGGGTGACAGCAGCGACAATATCCCGGGAGTGCGAGGCGTGGGGCCCAAGGGCGCAGAGAAACTTTTAGCAGAATATAAAACCCTCGACGGCATTTATGAAAACATTGATAAGATCTCGGGAGAAAGCCTTAAACAAAAACTGATCGACGGCAAAGATTCGGCTTATTTGGCTAGAAAGCTTGTCACCATTGTTTCTGATTTACAGTTTGATGTGGGGCCAAGTGATTTGAGCCTGAAGGCCATCGACAAAGGACATCTCTCAGAGTTGCTGGCTGAACTTGAATTTCAAAGTTTCGCAAAAAAACTCTCCGGTGACGTGGCCGTCGAACAAGAGCCCACTCCGGCGGGACAACAAAAAGGCAAAAAATCTACGTCTAAATCAGCAGCTGCACCAGGGGCACCGGTAAAGGTATCCTCGCTTCCGGTAGATAAACTCAAAACTGAAACTTGGTCTCTTGAAAAGTTAGATAAGAAAGTGACGCCTTATAGTGAAATATGGGCTGTGATCAACGAAAGAGGTTTTTGTCTTGGTGTAGGTGATACGGCTGTGCAGGTGGAGGCTTCACTAAATGAAGTGGGCCAAGTGCTAGACAACAAGTGGCTGTCTTGGTCTGGTTTTGACCTAAAACAAATTTGGACAGAATTAAAATTAGAAGCCCCAGGCCATGCCCAAGCAGACCAAATGTTGTCGGCCTATGTTTACCGTCCGGGCAATGTCACTGACTTTTCAAAGGTGTACAACCAAATAAGCGGGCAGGCATTGCCAGATTTAGCCAGTCCTTCAGATATTTTAGCGGCTCAATTGCAACTGGCCCCTTTGCTGGCGGACAAGGTCGTCGAAGTCAAGGGTGAGGGGGTATTGAAAACAGTCGAGCTTCCTCTGATCAAGGTCTTGTACCAAATGGAGAGGCGAGGCATTGGTATCGATAAAAAAGAACTTCATCGGCAAAGTGAGACCTTGGCTGTTGATATTGCTTATCTTGAAAAGAAGATTTTTAAAGAAGCCGGTGAGAGTTTTAATATTTCAAGTCCCAAGCAGTTGGCTGAAGTATTATTTAACAAAATGGGCTTGCCCGCGGGCAAAAAAACAAAAACCGGATACAGCACGAACAGTGACGTTCTGGGTAAGTTGGTTAACACTTATCCAATTGCGCAATATGTGCTCGACTATCGTGAATTGGCAAAGTTGAAATCCACCTACGTAGATGCTCTGCCGGAGATGATCGATTCAGTGTCGGGTCGGGTTCATACAAATTTTCGGCAAGCACTTACGGCAACAGGAAGGCTTTCCAGTGCAAATCCCAATTTGCAAAACATACCGATTCGAACAGAGCGTGGTCGTGAAGTAAGAAAAGCCTTTGTTGCGGCACCCGGTTGCCAGTTTATTTCTGTAGATTACAGCCAAATTGAACTTCGAATATTAGCTGAGATTTCTGGCGATGAAGGTTTGCTGAGAGCTTTTAACCACAATTTAGACGTGCATGCGGCCACGGCCAGTGAGATTTTTGATGTGAAACTTGAGGATGTGTCTCCTGAAATGCGGCGAATGGCGAAAGCTGTCAATTTTGGTATCGCCTACGGGCAGGGCGTCTTTGGTTTATCTGAAACATTAAATATCGACCGTGGAGAAGCCGCTGAAATCATAAACAATTATTTTTCGCGGTTTAAAAGAGTGAAAGACTATATGGAGTCCACCGTTGCGGAAGCCTACAAAACAGGTTACGTGGAAACCCTATTTGGCCGTCGCCGGTATATTGATGAGCTTAAGTCTAGAAATAACAATTTAAAAAAATTCGGTGAACGAGCGGCCATCAATGCTCCCATACAAGGGACCGCCAGCGACATTGTCAAACTAGCCATGATCAGCGTGTTTAATGATGTGTCCGCAAAGATGATCTTGCAGGTGCACGATGAACTGCTGTTTGAGTGCCCCACTGATGAACTAAATATTCAGTCTCAAGAGATCCAACAACTGATGGAGAACGTCGTCAGCTTGAAGGTCCCATTAAAAGTGAATGTGGCATCTGGTAACAATTGGGAAGATGCCCACGCTTGAGCAATCTAATTTTGGTGATGCTGATGGAATGGAGGGCGAAGTGAGGAAGGTCGTGGTTGAATTAAAGTTAAGTCGTCGTAGATGATTGAATTTGATTCGTGAATATTCAGGTGAGCTTTTATGAAAGCGAAAAAAAAGGCGACAGAAGTCGCCTTTTTTACCGGTAGATTTTAGTTATTACGGCATCACTTGGCAGTCTGAGTCTGTTAGAGCACCATTGGATAGGGCACTGTCTTTACAACAAAAAATGTCCCCCGTTTGCGGGCCGTCATCGCTGGGGCCGCCACCATTGTCCACAAAATTAAGCCATGCAATAGCTGTCGAGGCTCCGGGAATAGATGAAACGGGGTTGTCATAGTCGTCAAGCCATCCAGTAGATCCTGTGAACGAGCAGCTGCCACCAGAGCAGGTTGCAGCACCACTAATAAACGCGATCACAGAGCCTGTGAATTCGGCGCAGGATTGCGTGGCCCATCCCACATAAGTTTCGTTGCCATTCCCTCCGGTATCGCAAACCGAATCAAGGCCTGATGTGCAAGTGACTGAAATGCTGGGGATACTCGAGCTGCTGCCAGAGCTATCACTGTCTGACTTTAAGCAACCAGAAATAGCTAGCGACGTCACACCAATGATCACGGCCATTAAGGATTTTTTCATAGGATTCTCCTGTAGTCGTTAATGATTATTTTTGGAACCAATCATAACTATGAGGCTCGCCAACAGTGCGCTCAACTAGGGGAGAAATCCGTTTGATAAATCTGGACGTAGGTATTGTCTATTCAAGTCCAAGGGCGCGCAAGTCATCAATGGTGACGGCAGCGGCCCTGTCGTCTATCTCTACTACATAGAATAGCCCACGAATTCGGGATTCGTTACGAAAGGTGGGTGCGAGGCCAGAGGCCTTCATCAGTTCATTGAGTAATAACTGTTGGTCATTATAGGTTAAATCGTCATAGGTCTTTTCTCTTTGTGACACACAACCGATAGTTTTCACAAAGGGATGATAGGGGGCAGACGAGTCAAAGCTCCACCATCCGGTTCCATGGATACGAAAAAGACCACGGCCGGCATCGCGCGCAATACTCGCTTGCCGCCACCAGGTTTGGGTATGGTTTGATGGAGGGAGCAACAAACGGGTTTGGGCCTCATCGTTGCCGGCTTCTACAAAATTCATAATCACTCTTCTAAAATCACCATATTTAATTTTATTATCAGTGTCAGGCATCACCGAATCCAGTCGCCAAACACCTGCCGGCGTGTCGCCATTAGATTGGTAGTAGGGGCGGTCCTTTCGCGAATATCCCAGTGCCGGCTGTGACCAAAGTATTCCGTTGGTGTTTCTGACTAAGTCATGAGAGCGATCTGACAAAATCATCAGGCAAGGATACTGACGATGGCTGCGGCAAAACATAAATAGGCGAGGGGTATTTAGATAGCGACCATTCTTGTAATCAGCAATTCCCTCCGCAGGTTGCAGGACCAAATCACGAACCACATAAGCTGGCAGAGGACCTTTGCCTTTTGTTTTTGTCCAATCCCACTGGGGCTCTCGGATAGAAAAAAACATCTTACGCCAGTGTTCAAGCTTGGTGTTCTGCCAAAGCTTTTCTCGTGCGATCATCAAGACTGATACAGACTCGTCGAGTTCAGATTTTTCATGAAGGCGCGCCAGAGTCACATCAATGATTCGGCCGCTTTCTTTCGGTGCTACAGCAATAGACAATCCCGCCAGTCGAATCAGTGTGGCCAAACTGAGAGCGTTAAGATTGAGGCGATGGATAATCTCTGTTGTCTTATTGAAAAATCGACCGTCATCCACAAGAGTTTCGATCTGTTGGAGGGCGATATTAACAACTTCTCGGCAAGTGGAGTCAGTGCCAGTACATTGGAGCATCTCCACCAGGGCATCCATATCATTGGCCGCAAAAAGCGCAGGAATGCTCTCGTAAAGATTTTCCTTCTCCACTTCACTCAACATCGGCTGTGCCGATAAATGAAACGCCCCGCCAGCCATCAATAATAGAAAGAAACCAAAAACTCTGACCATGCCCAACGGTACCCGGTTCCGTTTGTAATAGGTACCTGCTTCCCTTTGTGGCGACAGTGCGTCAGGCGAGCCCATGCTCCCCACACACGGGCATCGACGTCCTCCCGATGTGCATGGCGTATCCGGGTTGCGGCACGAAGTGACGCAATCCGAAGACGACATGCGGCCACTCGGGTCGGCGTCGATGCCCGTGTGTGGGGAGCATGGGCTCGCCTGACGCACTGTCGCCACAAAGGGAAGCAGGTACCTATTACGCGTCGATGGATCTGAAAAAATTATAAAAGTGTCGCCCTGTTCGGTTTTTCTAAAAAGTTCATCGAAGTCATGGAAGCATCTCCCACTGAGGTCGGGGGACCTCGTTAAAACAGGAGGGGGGAATATGAAATCACCTTTGGGTCGATGGAAAAAGGCCGTGGTGTTGCTGGGTCTTACTAGTCTAGTGGCAGCTTGCGGATATGAATACGAAGATGATGACACGCAGCCGGCACCGCACACCGGAAACTCAATATACGAAAAGCAAGTGAGTCCGTTTTCACTTTTGGCGACACCGGCGAATCCGGGCCGAAGGATGTACGTGTACGCATCTCGCTTGCGAGTGAGATCGACACCAGAGATCAATGAAGACAACATTGTTGGCATACTGTCGATGAACGACGAGGTGGAAATTATCAAAGACGGTTTTGAAAACAGTTTTGTTGAAATCGCCATCATTACCACCAGCGATGATGTGGATCCGGCACCTCATTACTACGTTTCGAATCGCTATCTTGCAGATAAACAAGTGCAAGAGGTTGATAGGGTTAATAGCCCCTATTTTATGATTCAAAATGTGGCCACTGAAAAATTGCGGATTTACGAGCGCTCTTGTGCTTCGCGAGGATGTATCCATAAGATGGTGCTTGAAGCTGATTTGGCTGTGGGTGAAAAGACCAGGAACCGCCAGACCATGACCGTGATGGGAAACTTTAACATTATGTCGTGGCACAAGTTTTACCAGGATGCGGGAGCACTATATCCATCGTGGTATGATCCCACGTTTCCATCGCTGCCGCAGCCTGGAGCCTCTTTGACCTCGTGGTTAAGCAAGGATCTGTTGCCTGCATGGGGCGGATCATTGCGTGGCGCTTTTGGTTGGTACACCGCTAAAGTGGGCCCAGATGCGCGCTATCAATGGACTCACGGTACGTTTGGGTGGGGTGAGGATAAGAAAAAGTTCATTGAAGCCACCCGGGGTTTTTGGGCCAATTTGTTTGCAGACCCACGAAGTCACGGCTGTTCTCGTACAGACAATGAATCCATCGCCTACGTAAGACACCTGCTGCCTGTGGGTAGTCCTATAATCAAAGTATACGCCAAAGAGGCCTACGCGGATTCTCAACTGAGAAGCTATTCTCAGTCTAAACAGCGATGGGAATATATTCTTACCAAAAATGGCGTGCGACAGGATGGGCAAAAGCCTGACCGTCAAGGTGTGTTATCAGCAGGCACACCAAGCCATCAATGGCTAGAAGAGGGCACGTATCAGGTCAATGCCTGGCCGCAAGCCAAGGCATTTAGAGAGGGGTCTTTTGGTGCGACCAGTGGCGAAAATGGAAATGTCTATGCTCTGGATGACGATGAAATGCGAGGCGTGTTTCTTATCGACCAGGGGCGGTTGATCAACTACCGGCATCCATCAAATTTAGGTGTAGGTGGGTACAAAGACCAGTTGCTTCCAAGCTACGTCATAGCTGAGTCGGGCCTCGACTACACACTGCCAGAGCCGCCACCCACTTGGAATGATGAAGACGATGAGTACGATTATTTGAAATAATAATTCAGCACTAGTGGTCGGTGAGGAAAGTGCATTACTCGTATTTTTCCCAGCCGGCCACTCTGCCAGCTTCAAAGTAAATCACCCGTAGCTCTTTTTTATAACCCTCACTGGATGACACATAGGTTTTATATTGCCAGCGTTCATTGCCATACAGAGGGTTACCGGCCACTTCTACAAGATCGGGGTCGCCCCAACTTTGGCTCACCGCTTTTTTTGTCATTCCAACAACAATGTCTCGATTTTCAATGAGCTCTTCGACGGCGTCGGAATAGGCTTTTTCTTGGCTGCTGATTCCGCGGGTAGCGGCCCAACGGCTGCGGGCTGAATCAGAGGGAATACTCAGGTATTGAATGCGTTCGGCATCTGATTGTAGGTGAGGTTTAACTCGATAATACTGTTCTTTTGATCGCGATGATCCGAGTTGTCTCTCTAGTCGTTTCAGCTGCAGCCTTTGGTAAACTCGTTGTTGTTCAGCCGGGGTCAGCGGGCGCTCGGTGGCTATGCCTAAATCTTCTTGGGCTTGAATTCGTTCATGTTGCCATTTTTCTACCTGATATTTCTGGGCTGTTGATTGACTGAATCCGTAGTCAGATGTGTATCCACTGTATGGGCTTCGCTCAAAACTAGTGCAGGCCGAAAGTCCGGATATAACGCTGAAAAGAATAATTGTCCGCATAGTTACTCCTTGGATAGTTTCAAATCGGTACACGAGCTAAAAAAATTTAGACCCAATGAACATTTTTTTTGCAATAATGTTGAAATATGGCCGACGAAGTAAAAACAGATGACGAGTCACTTACCGAAGATGGGGATCTCTTTTCTTTAGATGACCTCGACAAAATGCTAGAGGACACCGATCCTGAGTTTGCTCAATCCCTCGACGAAATGAAAAACGACAAAGATCTACAGTCGGCTGAGGTTCAAGATATTGAGATCGATGAAGGTGAGTCCAGCGAACCAGGTCAACCGTCGAAAATGAAGTTGGCATTGAAGAAAGTCCTCAGGCCAATCAAAAAAAAGGTAATCACCCCCGCTCGAAAAATAGTGAATGCCGCAATTGGCCGGTTGGTCTGGACCAAGGCATGGGTTAAACGTACAACAAAAGAAGCAAAAACATTTGTAATCAATGATCTTCCTGACCGAATTAAATATTTTCGTTCCCATTTTAAGAAAACGGCCCATGACAGATGGTTGTGGTTTAAAGCTTTGTCTGGGATGCAAAAGACCCTGGTGGCCCTGGTTGTGCCGTTCATTAGCTTGGTCTCTGCACTGGTAATTATGGTTACAAAGGGGGTCTCACTACCTATGCTAGAGCCCCCGCTTATTGGAAATCTAGAGGAGTATGCCGACTCGGTGGTCAAATACAATGTGGCCACAGATATGGTCAATTACTACCGGGCATTTCGTCAAAACGAGTTTACAGTTCAACTGGATCGCATCGTTGTAAATATTCGTCCCAGTCAAAGTTCATCGTCGCTACCCATGGCTGCAATAAGACTGTATCTAGCTGGTTCAACACAGCAGACAGCCATTGAAATAAAAGACCGAGAAAAAGAGCTAAAAGATGTGATTTCTCGAGTGGTCGAAGACATGTCTTATGACGACTTAAACTCCACTCGCGGAAAAGAACAACTTAAAGAACGGGTGATCAATGCCGTCAATCAGCGCCTCAACGTGGGAATCGTGATGGCTGTCTACATGGAAACTTTTGTGATCAAACCCTAAATACAGATTGCTAGCGAAAAATACTTTATTTAAAGACTTTCACATCAATACTGTAGCTTCGAATGCGATCGTGCAAAGTGCTTTTGGCCATGCCTAGTTCTCGAGCCGTTTTGCGTTGATTGCCATTGTTTTTTTCCAGGAGTTCTAAGATTAGATTTTTTTCCATCTCTTGAATCATGTTGAGCCCGTTGGGGCGAGGAAACCAGTCCATATTTGAAATTGGCAAACCTTGATCGACAATCATAGGGATATGGTTGGGCTGAACGGCATGCCCATTAACGAGAGCCGCAGCTCTGGCCACCGCATTGCGAAGCTCTCGAATATTGCCGGGCCAAGAATAGGCTTTAAGTTCTTTAATTGTGGCCAGGTCAAATCGAACACGATATTTCTGCGCAAAAAAAGCCAAAAGTTCTTCAAAGTCCTCCATGCGTTCGGAAAGGGCTGGTGTGCGAATCTCCACCACGTGCAGTCGATAGAAGAGATCTTCTCGAAATTCTCCCGATTTAACTTTTTGTCGAATGTTCTTATGGGTAGCGGCGATGATTCGAACATCTGTGGAGACGGATGTGTCAGATCCCACGGGTTTGATTTCATTGTTTTCAAGGGCTCGCAGCATTTTTGGCTGTAGATTTATTGGAAGGTCGCCTATTTCATCGAGAAATAGCGTTCCACCTCTTGCGGCGTTAAATGCGCCTTTGCGGTTGTCGGTGGCTCCCGTGAAGCTGCCCTTTGTGTGGCCAAACAGCTCACTTTCAACCAGCGACTCGCTGAGCGCACTGCAATTGATGTTAATAAGTGGGCCACTTGAGCGTTGAGAAAGTTTGTGAAGAGTTTGGGCAACCACCTCTTTGCCTGAACCAGATGGACCTGAAATAAGCACAGGTAAATGGGATTGTGCAATCGCTGGTAGGCGGTTCAGTTGAGCTTGCCATTTGGCATTTTTGCTTGAATTTAGGACTTTCAGCTCAAGATCACCCAGTCGTTGAGAGAACAAAATTTGTGTTTGCCCCATTCGAACCTGATCATGGTGGCGCAGACGGGCGTGTAATACTTGGGCTCCGTTAACATAAGTGCCGTTGCGACTGCCAAGGTCTTGAATAAAGAATTGTCCCTCTTTATTTAGCACTCGCGCGTGCCTTCCTGAGGCAAAATCATCTTGGATCACCAGGGTATTGTCGGCACTTCGTCCGATGCTAGCAAATTGCCCAATTTCAACAGTGCGAACGGTTTTTTCAGAAACCAAGGTGAGGAATCCACGTTGGTTATATACTTCGGGCATCGATTCAATGGATTTTGTGGCCACGTTTTAACTCCTTGCTCTTAAAAGTCCCTCTACGTCACCGAAGGCAAATTCAATGGCTGTGCCAATGCAAAATGCGTTAAAATGCATTTAGAAGCCGGTTTGCCGGTGGATTTGTTTTGTTTTCTGGATTTTTGGACCGACTCTTTGGACCGCGCAGAGTTTTTCATGGATTCCGATAAAAAAATGGGTTTGGCCCCAGTTCAAACGTGGTTGTCGCCGAAGATTTGTGCTAACTTACCGACCCATGCGAATTCAATTTGTAAAAAGTGCAACAGAGCCAGAGCACTGGCCACAACCTGTGCGGCCGGAAGTGGCTTTGGCTGGCCGATCTAATGCGGGCAAGTCCTCCTTTCTCAATGCTCTTGCCGGCAGTAAAGTGGCAAAAGTGAGCGGCACGCCCGGTAAGACTCGTTTGCTTAATTTTTTTGATGCCGGAGAGTTTTACCGGTTTGTGGACATGCCGGGATACGGCTACGCGGCCCGGTCAGGTGGCGAGCGCCACAATTGGCAGCCAATGATCGAACGGTTTTTAACAGAGCGTGATGTGTTGGTGGGATTATTGTTGATTATGGATATACGACGGGAGTGGTCTGAGGATGAAAGTCTTTTGAAAAATTGGACAGATCGACAAAACGTGCCCTTAGCTTTGGTTTTGACAAAAAGTGACAAGCTGTCACGGGGAGCGGCCTTCAGCCGAAAAAGAAAATTGCAAAAAGACTCTGGGGTCAACAATGTGTTTATTGTTTCTTCATTAAAAAGAGATGGCCTTAAAGATGTGGAGCAATTTGTTTTTGAATCTTGGATTCGTTCCGTCGATGAGTTCGATGCCGAGGAGGAGTTGGAAAGATGAGAATCGTCGGTGTCATTCCTGCTCGCTATGGGGCCACACGATTTCCGGGCAAACCATTAGTGAAAATCGCAGAAAAACCCTTATTGCAATGGGTAATTGAAGGGGCCAGGCAAAGTAAAAAGTTAGATGAAGTGATTGTAGCGACGGACCATTCAGAAATTCAAGAGTTGTGTCGTGGATTATCGTGTGAAGTGGTCATGACAGATCCCGATCTTCCATCAGGCAGTGATCGAGTGTGGGCCACAGTGAAAGACGCTTCCTGTGACGTGGTCGTCAACATTCAAGGCGATGAACCTCTTATATCGGGTGATTGGATAGACCAATTAGTGACGCCGTTTGAAAATGACCCCGCCCTTGCCATGGCCACTCTGGGCCGTCCCTTGAAGCCAGGTGATCTTGAGTCTTCAACCACAGCAAAAATTGTGATCAACAAGAAGGGAGAAGCCATATACTTTAGTCGCTTCCCCATACCCTACTCTCGAAATGATGCAGAGCATTTTCCAGAGGGCTGCTTAAAACACATAGGGATGTACGCATTTTCAAAAAGTTTTTTAAAAGAATTCTGTGGGCAACCTCCCACGGTCATCGAGCAGGCGGAGGGCCTCGAACAGTTGAGAGCCCTTTATCTTGGGGCTCGCATTCATGTGGTGCCTGTTAACTACGAATCTTGGGGAGTTGACACACCCGAAGATGTGAAGAAAATTGAGTCCATTCTAAAAGGGGCGTCCTATGGCAGTTAGAACATCTAAAAAGAAAAAAGCAAAGTCGGTGAAAAAACGTTCCACAGCCAAGCGGAGCCCACTTAAAACCACAAAAATGCCCTTAGTACAAAAGTACATTTTTGTAACCGGTGGAGTTGTTTCTTCTATCGGCAAGGGGTTGACTGCTGCCAGCTTGGGAACACTTCTTGAATCTCGTGGTTTGAAAGTGACATTGATGAAGTGTGATCCCTATATCAACGTAGATCCGGGGACCATGTCGCCCTTGCAACATGGCGAAGTTTATGTGACTGAAGATGGGGCAGAGACTGACTTGGATTTGGGTCATTATGAGCGTTTCACCCATGTTTCTGTGAACAGAAGCAATAGTGTGACCGCCGGTCAAATTTATGAAAGCGTCATCGCAAAAGAGCGTCGAGGCGATTACCTAGGGGGCACGGTTCAGGTGATTCCCCATATTACAGACGAAATTAAATCCCGCATTCATGAGGCGGCTCAAGGTTCTGAGATCATCATTGTTGAAATCGGTGGTACCGTAGGGGATATCGAAGGCCTCGCTTTTTATGAAGCCATTCGGCAGATGCGGGTGGATGTGGGTGATGAAAACTGCATTTATGTACACGTGACTTACGTGCCCTATATATCGGCAGCGGGTGAGCTTAAAAGTAAACCTACTCAGCACTCGGTGAAAGAATTGCGTGAAATCGGTATTCAGCCGGACTTCTTAATTTGCCGTTCAGAAAAATCCATTGATCAAGAGTTGAAATCAAAAATTGGTTTATTTTGTAGTGTCAGACCCGAAAATGTAATTGCGGCTTCGGACTCAAGCACCATTTACGAAGTTCCCTTGGTCTTACATAAAGAACATTTTGATGAAAAAGTGGTGAATAGACTGGGGTTGGCCACACCAGAGCCGAAACTTGATGGTTGGCGTGAAATGGTGAAAACCTTAAAGAATCCTGAAAAGGAAACAACCATCGGTATTGTTGGAAAATACGTAAACCTAAAAGAGAGTTATAAGTCTCTCCACGAAGCCATCGTGCATGGTGGGATTGCCAATAGCACCCGTGTGAACGTGGTGTATATTGATTCAGAACCGCTGAATGCTAGTAATATTCACGAAGCGCTTGCTGGCGTGGGTGGTGTTTTAGTTCCCGGCGGTTTTGGCGAGCGGGGTGCAGAAGGTAAAATAGCAGCCATCCAATATGCGCGCGAAAATGCCATACCATTTTTTGGAATTTGTTTTGGAATGCAACTTGCGACCATCGAGTTTGCACGGAATGTCTGTGGAATAGAAAACGCCACCAGCCGAGAATTTGATACACCGGGAAAAGGTGTGAGAAATCTAGTTATTGATTTTATGGCTGATCAAAGAGATTTAAAAAATAAAGGTGGCACGATGCGACTGGGTGCTTATCCATGCAGTCTGCAAAAAGGCACTCGTGCCTATGAAGTGTACGGCCAATCGTTGATCCACGAGCGGCATCGTCATCGTTATGAATTTAACAACAAGTACAGACCGCTATTTAAAAAGAACGGAATGAATCTTTCAGGAATTTGTGAAGACAGAGATTTGGTAGAGATCGTTGAAATCAGTGAGCACCCATGGTTCGTTGGAGTGCAATTTCATCCTGAGTTTCGTTCGCGCCCCATGGGGCCACACCCTCTGTTTACGAGTTTTGTAGAAGCCGCATCGAAGTATTTAAGGCCACAACGTCGCTCGGAAAAAGCGGCTTCAGAACGCAAAACGCCTCGGAAGACTCGCCGGTCATCGGCATCTGTGCAGGTGGGGAGCTAGAGAACATGGCGAGAGAAGATATTGAAGAGGGGCGACGAGTTCTGCGAGTGGAGGCCGAAGCTATCTTGGCGGTGGTTGAGCGTTTGGATGACCAGTTTGCTCAAGCCGTGGAAAAGGTCTCTGGTTGCACCGGCAAAGTGATTGTTACCGGCATTGGTAAATCAGGGCAGATTGCTAGAAAGATTGCCAGTACAATGAGTTCTACCGGCACACCGGCTTTGTTTGTTCATCCCGCTGAAAGCTCCCACGGTGATTTGGGTGTGATTGCCAAAGATGATTTGGTGATCGCCATCAGTTATGGAGGTGAATCTGAAGAAATGGCTGCCATTTTCAACTATGTGGGGCGAAAAGGAATTTCACTGATCGCCATGACAGGCCGGCCAGAGAGTTCTCTGGGGCGCGCCGCCCAATTGGTTTTAGATATTTCAGTAAAGGAAGAAGCCTGCCCGCTTAAGCTTGCACCCACATCCAGTTCCACGGTGTCGTTGGCATTGGGCGACGCCTTGGCTATGGCTGTATTAAAACGCCGAGGGTTTAAGGAAGCTGACTTTGCAGAATTTCATCCGCGTGGGAGCCTGGGGCGAAAATTGCTGACCAGAGTCTGTGATGTTATGCACACAGGAGAGTCAGTGCCTCTTGTTCTTGAAGATGTAGATATGGTTCAAGTTATTGGCCAGATGACATCCAAAGACGTGCGGGGAGTGGCAGGAGTAGTAGATTCTAGTGATAAACTGATTGGTATTATTACCGACGGAGATATTCGTCGGCGTTTGGAAAAAAACAACAAACCCATCACGGAGCAGGCCAAAGATCTCATGTCGTGGGCGCCAAAGACCATTGACGCCAATGAGCTGGCAGTAAAGGCCTTGTTTATGATGGAGCAGTTTCAGATTCAAACTCTGTTCGTCACAGACCGGTCAGCGAACAACCCCTCAAAACCCGTGGGCCTCATTCATTTACAAGACCTTATTAGGGCAAGAATCAGTTAACTGGCCTTTAGGTGAGGCTGCGTGGTCGGGAATAGCTATTTTTTGGTCAAAGCATTAGGCTAGAAGGTACCTTTTATTAGGAGACTTTCATGCAAAATCTATTGCTTGCTTTGTTGCTACTTGTATCACTGCCGACATTTGCTGAGACCATTGAATTTTCAGAAGATGAGTTAGCCACTGAAACCGTTCTCCCGGTTTTTGATAAAACTCAAGTGGTTAAGAATCGAACCATATCAGTAAGTAAAAGATTTGAATTGGGTGCCGGCGCCGGTGTGAATATGACAGAGGCCCTCTATAACAATTTGATTCTAAATATTAGTGGGGCCTATCACTTTGATGAAATCCACGGGATTAATGTGAACGCCACATTAACCGGGTCAGGACTCTCTGCCATGGGAGAAAACTTAGCGCAGGGTATTGGGATGCAAGCTTCAGGACGAAAACTCGATGCGAGTCGGGCACCCTCAGTTAAGTATCTTGTATTAGGAAACTACCAATTGACGGCCTACTACGGAAAAATCAGCGTATCTAAGCAAACCACAATGAATCTTTCCCTTTACGGGTTAGCGGGTATGGGTCTAGTGGGTTTTGATGATTCCACAAATCTGGCCATGAGTTTTGGCTTCGGTCAGAAAGTCTATTTCACCAAGGAATTGGCCCTACGTCTAGATATGCGCCTCATTACCTATCAGGGTCCTGATGTAACAACAACGACGGACAATCTAGAACCAGGGGGCCCAAAACTAACTTCAGATGACCTGAGCTCCACAAACTTCTTCCACACCCACCTCACTCTAGGTCTAGTCTATCTCCTATAACCCATCCCCTCCCAGCAAGAATCCAGAAGACGAAGCCAAATCCAAAAAAGCCCAAACCAGGGCCCGGGTTCCATCTGCCGCTCACGGTGTGCATGGCGCATTGATTTGATGCAGAGGCAACCAGGGTTGCCGAACAACAAATCAATGGACTTGGGTTCGGGCTCTGATGCGTCCGTGCCAATTGCACGGCGCACCAGGGGGCGAACCTTCATTACATGGGTTGCGGCACGAAGTGACGCAATCCGAAGACGACATGCGGCCACAAGTGACAGGCAGATGGAACCCGGGCCCTGGTTTGGGCTTTTTTGGATTTGGTTGGCGTATGGCCTTTCGGCTAATTCTATAATGCTGGTCCAGATTCTTCTGCAATCAATTAGAAAATATCAACCATTTTGATATCTTAATAAGGTAGCAGCGAGTTTAATTGGAGTGCATCAGGTGACTACAGCAACGGCAAAATTCGTATTTCTAGCTGTCATTCTTGGAGCTATGAGTGGTGGTATATGTTCAAAGCCATCCTATGCTCAGGAACCAGCAGATGAAGTGGAATCTCTCTACGATCGTTTTGAAGATAAAGAAGAAAAAGAATCGCAATCCCGTCAAGAAGCTAAAAAATCACAAAAAACCATAAAACCATCACATATTTCTGATTTGGCTCAGCTCTCACCATTTGAAGATATAGCTGTGATCCAACGTCGATTCTTACCAAAAACCAATCGCTTTGAAGCGTCTCTTGTGGGAACCATTGCAACGAACAATGCTTTTTTCAATACGAATGGTGCTGCCTTAAAAGCGGCCTACTTCTTTAAAGAAAAGTACGGTTTAGAGTTCACCTACATGTTTATTAATAGCCAAGAAAGAACCATCACAGAAAACCTGCTAAATGTGCAACAGATTCAAACCTCAAGCTTTGTTGAGCCCAAAAACTATATGGGGTTGTCATTTAAATGGTCTCCCATATACGGAAAAGTGGCCTGGCTCGATAACCGCATTGTGCCCTTTGACATTTACTTTACGCCGGGGTTTGGCATGACAAAAACGGCGCTCGGAAAATCCGAAATGACCGCAAGTCTAGGGTTTGGCCAGAATTTCGGCTTATCAAAGAACTGGGCGATTCGGTGGGATTTCAATTGGAACTTCTACCAAGCCACAGTTATCAACCAGACTACAAGCCTAGAAGAAAACAAATTTCACAGTGATCTATTTTTATCACTCGGAGCGAGTTGGTACTTTCCGGAGGCGGACTACCGATGAAGAAGATTATACTCTTAGCTCTTGCCCTTATAGTTCCATTTGTCGCGCCAGCCAGTCCACCATTGGTATCACAGGCCCCGCAAATGGCAACGCCCCTATTGGTTGCCCAAGCGGCAAAACAACGTCGTAGCAAGAGCACTCGCAGTTCAGGCAGCGAGCTTGGCGAGGCTCTAAAGCTCGCCAGAGAAGGGAATTACCCGAAAGCCTCAGAGATGCTTTTTCGCCTCAGCCTTGATCCAAAATACAGATCAAAACGAACGCGCATCAAATATATTCTTGGTTTAATGCTCTATCATATGAAACTTTACCAAGTTTCTGCGTTTCAATTTATTAGTGTTATCCGTGAGGGGAACACAAAGTTTTTAAAAGAATCCCTAGAAAAACTCTCTCTCGCTGCGGATGCCTTGGGTGACGACACACTATTGAACTATGCTATCTCTCGAGCCAAGGCCGAGTCATTTCCTCGGGTTCACAGAGATATGCTATTTTATCGAATTGGTGAGTTTCAGGTTCGTCAGCAGCTATTTAAAGACGCAGCCCGCAGTTTTGATCTGGTAAAACCATCAAGCCCGTTTTACAGCCGAGCCAAGTATCAACAGGGATTTGCCTATGCCAAATCAAATGAGATCAAAGATGCCTTGAAGGCCTTTGAAGAATTGATGGATTCACGCATCGGACACCCGGTCACCGATCCGGCAAGGGTATCAGGTATGATGGGTAAGGCCCGAGTTCTCTATCAAATGAAAGATTGGGAAGCTGCCGTTGAAGCCTATCGAAGTATCCCTCGAGACACAGACGCTTGGCATGACACGATTTTTGAAAGCAGTTGGGCCATGTTGCGTTCGGGTCGATTTAGATCAGCATTGAGTAACTTTCAGTCTTTACACTCGCCCTACTATGAAGACACATACTTGCCCGAGTCATTGCTCCTGCGGGGCATAGTTTATCTTTATATTTGTCAATACGACGAAATGGACAAAGTTTTAAATATGTTTGATCGAATTTATGATCCTGTTTATCAAGATGTGAGTCGTTATCTAGATCAGGTAAAAAATTCGACGACCTACCTTAAAGATATGGTTAAAGCCCTCAAGGCAGCCAAAGAAAAAGGTTTCGAGCCCGCCAGTGCCAATTTACCCATTCCATACATTGTCGCGCGACGAGTGGCGAAAGAGGGCGATTTTCAAAGATCCTACGACTACATCAAGCAGCTCTTAACTGAAAGCCGACGCATGCGAGCTCAACCCGCCAGCTGGCGACAATCCGGAATTGGCAAATATGCGGAAAGAGTTCTTAAGCGAAGAATTGTAAAGGCGCGTACCCGTGCCGGGCGGCAGGTGCGAAGCCATATGGTTGAGATTCGACAAGAGCTTATTGATCTTATTGAACAAAAAGAACTTATCTACTTAGAGATGGTGAATGGTCGAAAGCAACAACTAGAGCAAAAAGTGGCCGGCAAAGACTTGCCCAGCGTACAAGTGGATGAAGACAACGAGAGAGATTATTACATTCAAAATGGATATGAGTATTGGCCATTTAAAGGCGAATATTGGTTAGATGAACTAGGTAACTATCACTATGTTGGAACGAGAAGTTGTCAGTAAATTAAAGTCTGGGCGCAGCCTTGCATTGATAATGCCGCTGATTATTGGCATTGTTGTCGGGATTTCTCCGCCAATGGCATTCTCCCAGCAGCAGAAGAAAAACCGAACTGTCGGTGATATTTTAAAGACCATTGAAAAACAGGCGCGCGAGAGCCAAATTCAAAAAGAAAAAAGCGCTCTCCCAGAAGCGGCCGCTCAACAAAAATCCGCACCTAAGACCTATAAGATCACGGCGCCGAAGTCTTCAAAGTTTTATTACGAGCAAGGCAGTGACGAAGGGGCTTTGGAGCAGGCCACAGACGACGCCATCAAGCAGACAGTGCGTGTGATAAAGCGTCTAGGGCGAAGTCCAAAGAGGGGCGAGCTTTGGTTGCGTTTGGCTGAACTCTATGTAGACAAAGCTAGGCTCATTGATTTTCGAATACAGAACAAGTATGACGAACAGCTTAAACTATACCAAGAAGGTAAAGTGAAGAGCCGTCCGAAATTAGTTTTGGATGAAGCTAATAAATACAATATTGAGGCCATCAAGCTATACGAACTATTTCTGAAAGACTTTCCGAAAGACGATAAGGTTCCGCAGGCACTTTACTTCTTGGGGTACAATTATTTCGAATTAGGTGATGTGGCTAAGGGCGAGGTTTTCTACCAGAGGCTGACAAAAGAGTATCCCAAAAGCACATATGTCACAGAGTCAAATTTCACATTGGGTGAGTACTATTTCGAAAAAGAAAACTACAAAGAGGCCCACAAGTACTACGTGCGCGTTGTAAAAGACAAGAGTCACAGGCTATACAGTTTTGGCTGGTATAAGCTAGCATGGAGTCTATTTAAATTAGGCGAGCATTCAAAGGCAATTGCAGGATTGCGCCAGGTTATTTTTATTGGTCGAAAAAATAAAGGCCAATCAGAATCTGATGGACGGGTGCCGCAAATTAAGCTGGCCTCAGAGGCCATCAAAGATCTCGTTTTGTTTTATGGAGAGTCGGGCAAATATAAAACGGCTCGTAGCGATTTCAAAAAGATTGTTGGAACCAAAAACCTAGACCGTATGATCGAGCGTCTGGGCTATTATTATGTAGACACCGGCAATCGCGATGGGGCGAGATATTTATTCAAGCAGTTGATCGAATCGGATCCCAATGCTGAAAAGGCGTTTGATTACCAATATCAAATTGTGAACCTTTATTCTTCGGCAGGCTCATCAAAAGTTCTTCGCTCAGAACTTTATGGTTGGATTCAAGGCTATGGGCCCGGTAGCTTGTGGGCGAAGTCAAATGCCCAAAATCCAGAACTTGTGACAAAATCCCATGCGTTGATTGAGACAACGCTCCGAAACTATGTTTTGCGCCAACATCAAGCGGCTCAAAATTCAAGGTCGAAATTTTCGCAGCAGCAAGCCAAGGCTGGATACCAGTTGTACTTTAATACATTCAAACAAACTGAAAAATCAGATGAAATGCATTTCTTCTTTGGTGAACTCCTGTTTGATGTGGGTGACTATGAACGGGCAGCGTATCACTATTTGTGGGTCTCTGATAACGCTCCCAATAGCAAGTACATGGAGCAGGCTTCTCTTAATGCCCTTTTGGCGTTAGAGAAGAATCTGCCTCAGCCTGCTGAGATTCGTAAAATTGTTGGTAAAAGCATCAAGCCTGTGCCATTTGATCGCACGATCAATGCTTTCATAAAAGCCGCTGGCAAATACACTAAATCCTACGGAGAAAGCGACAACTACGTAGCTATTCGGTACAAGGTGGGAAGTTTATACTACTATTACAATCATTTTGACGAAGCTTTGGAAATTTTTTGGGACCTTGTAGAGAAACACTCTAGCACAAAATACAGTCAATTTGCCGCTAATAATATTCTTGATATCTATAATCTAAAGAAAGATTACGTGGGTCTAGAAAAGGCGGCGGAACGACTTCTGGGTGTGCAGAATATTGCAAAATCTGATGTCGGGTCTCAGATAAAAGATGTGAAATTAAAAACCGCATTTAAGCAGGCCCGTCAACTTGAAGAAGGAAAAGACTATGCCGGTAGTGCGAAAGCCTATGAGAATTTTGCACTTAAAAATCCAATGAGTGAACTCGCAGTGAGTGCCTCGTACAATTCGGCAGTAAACTATGAGCGCGCGGGCAATCTAGCAAAAGCCCTGGGAATGTATGCCATTGTTTTAAGAAGTAACGATAAAAAGAACGAAGGGCTAAAGAAAGACTCTTTGAAGTTCTCTGCACTGGCCTATGAAAAAACGGGCCAGTATTTGAGCGCAGCTGAAGCCTACGAGAAATATGCAGCGCAAAACCCAAAGGACAGTCAGACTCCCGATTTTTATTTTAGTGCAGCCGTTATTAGAGAAGGCGTTTTTCAGTACTCATCGGCGCTATCGAGCTACCAAAAATACTTGGACAAATCGGGTCGAAAAGATCGCTGGGAAGCCCTGTATTTGATGGCAGGAATTTGGGAAAAGCGAGGCAAGTTGTCGAAGGCGGCGGAGCTTTACGAAAAATATATTATGAGCCCTTCGCAGAACTTTGCTGGCATAGTTGAGGCCATCCATAAGGTGGCGTCCCTTAATGAAAAAATGGGTCGAACATCTAAAGCCAACGAATGGTACACGAAGACCATTAGAGTTCAAAAACGATTTAAAGCCAGAGGCAATGACGTGGGTGTACGTTTTGCCGCAGATGCCCAGTTCAAATTGATCTATAAAACCTATGAAGAGCTGCGAGCCATCAAGTTGCCGAGTCCGAAGAGCCTAAAAGATCAAAGGCAGGTTTTGGCGTTTAATAAAAAACTTCAAAAAATCGAACAGCTGCAAAAAGAATTAAAGACAGTTGTGTCTTACGATGATGCAGACACCATAGTAGCTGCGTTAACACTTCAGGGCCAGGCGTTTCATGATTTGTCAGCAGCACTTGCCAACGCCGATTTGCCGCCAGGCCTAAATAATGATCAAAAGAAAATGATACGGGATGGTTTGAATGAGCAGGCCAAAAAGAACGCTGAATTAGCCTTTGGATTTTACGAAAATGCACTGACAAAAAGCTACAGTTTACATGCCTACAATATATGGACAAAGACAGCCCGACTGGGAGCTAACCAATTGGATAAGACAAAATATATTGATTATGGCTTTGAGATTTTCAGTAGCCAACAGGTGGACACTTTAGGGTTGTAGTATGCAAAAATGGATACAAATTTTAATTCTCACGATAAGCTGCGGGGTCGCACAATTGGCGGTAGCCCAATTTGAGGATTCTTCAGGCAAATTGGTGGAGAATACAGAGGCCAACGTTGATACGGTGACCCGAGAAAATCGAGACGCCCTAGAAAAGGCCTTCAATGGTTCAGATGAGCAGGCCTTCCTGGATGCAGTAGCCGTTGTTCTGGGTAAAGATGCCAAAAATGCTGAAGGCTTAAATGCTCTGGCAGCTTGGTACATTAAAAACAAAAAGTCCGGTCTTGCCGAAGTTATTTTGAATCGAGCTTTAGAAAGTCACCCTGAAGACCCCGCTTTACATAATAATTTAGGCGTAGTTTATCAAATGCAGGGCAAGTTTTTTGAGGCCATTGCGTCGTTTCGAAAAGCTGTGAGTTTTAAGACTGACCATATTGCCGCCGGCATTAATCTGGGTAGTGTTTATCTGGCCTATGGTGATTTCGAAAAGGCCGTTGAAGCATTAAGGCCTGGATATTTAAGTTTAGGTTCAGACCTTGGTCGCGGAAAAACACCTGCCGTAGAGGTGGCCAACAATTATGCAGTGGCCATGTTTGAAAAAGGTGACGGTGCTGAGGCGACAAAGATTTTTCAAAAGATTGATGAAAGTGAAGTTCGAAATGAGGTGGTTTTATTAAATTATGCTATACTATTAGCAAATACAGAGTCAGATAAGAAAAATGCGTTGCGGGTTATTAGTCGCCTTCGATTTCTGACGGAAGATCCGGGTGTTAGGAAGCGCCTTGATCAAATTGAACAACAGATGGATTCAAAGTGATGAGCCAAGGACGGATAAGATCAAAGAATTATGTCAGGCTGCTTGGCCTTTTCGGGGCATTCATTGTTGTGACAGTGTTGTCTTTCGCAACCCACGCACAATCTAAAAAATCAAAAGGCGACAGTAAGAAAACGCAGTCAATTAATTTTGAAGATGAGCTGATCGAGGGTGCGGGAAAAAAGCCTGATCTATTTTGGTTGCAAAGTAAAAAGAAGTTTAATTTTAGAAAGTTAATTAAATTAAGAAATGATTTTTTGCCTGAGATGGAACGAACGGCAGAGGACCTCAAAAGAGCAGGGAGTGCAGATTGAAGCAGCCAGTGTTCTTAAGAATATATAAAGGCGATCAGTTGGTCGAGGTTAAACAATTCGATCAACAACAGGTGGTGATTGGCAAAAATGGCGATTTGGACATTGCCTTGCAAGATCAAAACGTTTCGCCCATTCACGCTATGATCGAAGAGCGAGATAGCGGCTACTACGTGTCCGACTTGGGTTCGCAATTAGGCACCTTTCATAACGGTGAGAAAACCTTTGACGGCCAACTGAACTCGGGCGACGAGCTGACCATTGGCGCTTATAAAATTCAGTTTTTTATTGGTATTCCAAAGCCAGTGCAGCCACCTCAGGCCGCAGCAAAACCTGGAGCTGCGGGACTATCTTCCGACAAAGCTGTGTCTGGTGAAACAAAAATTATTCCGCCCGTTCCAGGCAAGGCACACGAGGCCGCAGCGGTCACGCCAGAAAGTGAAATATCTTTAGATGAGGAAACGGCCACAGGAATCGTATCTGAAGAAAATGAGATCACGCGAGAGATTCCCATTGATGGAGACACTAAGCGGATTTCACTTTCTGAACTTGAAAAGCTAGATGAAGCTTCGCAACCAGCGTCCAGTTCTGCCGGTGGCACTTTTGCGCCATCAAGTGAAGTGAGTGACCTCAGTGAAATCATCAAGCCTGACAAGGGACCCATAGTTGAAGTCATTGTGGCGTGGAAAGAGCGAATCTTAAGTACCAATCACTTTAGTGAAAAAGGCATCGTTTATATAGGCTCAGACCCAAATTGTGACATTGTAGTGCCCCTACTTGGTGTTGAAATGGGGCGCTATCCACTTTTGAGTTTGGACGCGCTGGCAATTATTAAAGTGCTCCCTACAATGGGTGGTCACTTTGTTCGCGGCAATAAGACAGAGCCCCTTGGTGATTTAATAAAGCAAAACCGACTAGTGTCTGTTGGCGGTCACTACGAAATGCAATTGGGCCAAGGTGAACTTCTAAACCTTCAATTAGAAGACGGCCTGATCAATGTGTATATTCGCTATGTTCCTGAAACACCCAAGCCAATAGCAGCACCACTTTTAGATCTGACCACGTCAGAAGCTGCAGGGGTAGTGGCAGCTATTGCGGTGGCCCTTATTTTTGCGCTGTATATGGCGGTGTATGCTCCTGGAAAGCTTGAAGATGAAAATCGTGTGGAAGAGCCCATTCGTAAGGCCATTGTTAAATTTACGCCACCCACTCCACCTAAAAAAGTGGAGGTGAAGCAAGAAACTGTCCCGACCCAGAAAAAAATCGTGAAGGTGACAGAGAAATCAAAAAAAGCAGAGGCTACAACAAAAAAAGAGCCAGGGCAGGCAGCACAAGTAAAACCAAAAGAGACTCAAACTAAAAAGAAAGTGGTTACTTCTGCCCGTCCAGGCGGTTCAAAAAAAATGGGTAAAGAAGCCTCTTCAGCTAAAACAGTAGAAGTGGACCCAACGCAAGTGGGGCTTCTGGGTGCATTTGCCGGCCGAGGAATGCAACAAAAATTGGATAAAGCGGCCACCGGAGCAGGGAGTCTGATGGGATTAGCTGATCAGCAAACCGGTCGCTCCGGTATGGGCGAAGACCGGCCCGGAGATCGCCTTGGAACACGTGGGTTTGCTGACGGAGCTGGTGGTAAGGGGTCATCCACAGTGGGCATTGGTGATGTGGGCATTAAGGGTGGCCGAGGGACCGGAAATTTTGGAAGTGGTGTTGGCGGAATTGGTCAGCGAGGACGGGTGGACGTAAATATTGGTGGGGATGATGCTGAGTTTGAAGGCACCATCGACCGCGAAGCCATTCGACGAGTGATTCTTGCCAACAAAAGGGCGATTAAAGCCTGTTATGAGCGAGCCTTAACCAGAAACCGCGGGTTAAGCGGTAAACTCGTTCTGCAATGGAATATCGAAGAAAGAGGCCGTGTGACAGCGGCCAAAGTCGTGAGTAACCAGCTCGACGACACTGTATCAAGTTGTATTATTCAGCGATTGAAAACATGGAAGTTCCCTGAACCACCCGCCGATCAAATTGCGCAGGTTCAATATCCTTTCGTGTTTTCGTCGCAATAATTTAAGGGGGTAATTAAAGTGGAAGAAACAGCCGTTGAAGTGGTACACCAGTGTGCCAATATAGACAATTTTATAGGTCGCGCATTTTGCGAAGGCGGGCCAGTGATGTATATCATCGCAGTGGTTTTCGCAGCAACAATGGTATTGGTTATCGAACGTATTTTGACGT
Source organism: Pseudobdellovibrionaceae bacterium (assembly GCA_023898385.1). Taxonomy (NCBI): domain Bacteria; kingdom Pseudomonadati; phylum Bdellovibrionota; class Bdellovibrionia; order Bdellovibrionales; family Pseudobdellovibrionaceae; species Pseudobdellovibrionaceae bacterium. The sequence goes on from CP060220.1 coordinate 3,208,958, forward strand.
TGCAAAAACTGACCATTGATAAAAGCAGTTTAAACGAAAGTTTATTCAGCATGATTTTACGGGGAGATCTCAAGCAGGCGATCACATTTTGCGATCGAAAGCCAGCTCCCGTGACAAACACATTGAAGGCCGGATTGGTGCAGGTGTTGAATCGCCGCCCAGATGAAGAGGTGCAAGTGGCAATGGATGCATCTGTTCTTCGCGAAACACCACGCCTTGAGGGGTGGACCGCATTTTTGGCTGTGTTCGGTAACGTCGCAGTGCTGATTGGTCTTATGGGTACCATCTTTGGACTGATTGCTTCATTTAGAGGTGTGGCTAATGCAGATGCGGCAACAAAGGCACAGATGCTTTCTGCCGGTATTTCTGAGGCGCTTAACTGTACAGCGTTTGGACTGCTTGTTGCGATCATAGCGATCGTGTCTTACGGGTTTTTCCAAATACGTATTGGACGGGCTATTAATGACATGCAAGAAAGTAGCATGAATCTTATGAACTTGGTTGTAGCAAACCGCGATAAGATTAAGGGTTAAGGTCTAGATGGCACATATTGAAGAAGGTGGCTCAGGTCGGCAAGCTAACGTAGAGGTCAATATCGTCCCCTTTATTGACCTTATGAGCGTGTTAGTGATCTTTTTGTTGATCACTGCCGTGTGGTCGCAGGTTTCAATGATTCAAATCGGAAGCTCAGTGTATGGGCAAAAGAGTGAGGATGAATCGGTTAAGCCTCCAGATCGTATTGAAATTCCATTTCGTGTGGATGTGAAAACGAGTGGTTACCGAGTTCAAGTAGGGCCGCAGAGTACTGTGATACCCAAGGTTGGTGAAGAGTATGATACGGCTCGGTTATTGACTGAGGTAAAAAAAGTGAAAGAGATTTACCCTGATAAAACTGATGTCGTAATCACTGTAGCCGATTCATTGCCATACAAAACTTTAATTGGTGGGATGGATGTTCTGCTGCAGGCAGGTTTTCCCCAAATTGCTGTGACGTCGGAGGTGCAATAATGCCAATCCATGTACCTGGTGTTCGCAATCGTCGTGGCCGCGCCGCTGGTGCTAAAAGAAGTGTGGTAGCGGTATTGTCATTAACTGCTATGGTGGATTTGTTCACGGTGCTAGTTGTATTTTTACTGCAAAACTACAACGTCACAGGACAAGCTCTTGAGATTCCAAAGGGCGTTGAACTTCCCTCGGCTCAAGAGGTCAAGGAGTTAAAGCCGGCCAATGTGGTGATTGTGGGAGAAGATTTTGTGAGATTGAATAACGAAGTCATCATACCTGTGGCAGATGTAAAACGCCAAACAGCGTGGGAAATTGACAAGCTGATTGCGCGGTTAAAGGAATTGATTGAAAAAGGTAAAAAAGAAGATCAATCGGTAGCCACAAAACTGCGTGACGCGGTCAAAAGAAAGTCTGAAAAGGAAGGCGAAGAGGAAGAGCTGCCAGAATACCGAAAGATAACAATTCAGGCTGACAAAGAAATAGATTTTCTATCCATTAAAAAGCTGATGTATTCAGCCACTCAGGCGGGAATTTACGAAATCAATTTTGCAGTGATGAAAAGAGCCGGAGAAAAAGACGCTTCTTAAGCGGCTTTTGCAGCTGTGGTTTTGTTGACGTATGCAATAATCTCATTTTGTGCTTCGGCAGAAATCCGCTCGAATTTGAACCCGACAAATCCTTCTTGGCTGACATACTGAACTATCGCGCGTACCTTAATCGACTCCGAAAGGAGTTCCGTTTTCAGTTCTGCAGTCACTAAGTTTCCTGCAGTGATACTGTCATCCAGTTGTACGGCTCCAAAACCACCGGCTCCAATGGTTGCGAGTCGGCCAATGACCACTCGTTCATCAGAATGAATGACCACAGATCCGGTGACCCGGGCCCGCGGAAACTCCCTGCGGTTAATCCCAAGGTCTTCGATAATGTCTTGAAAGTGAAATAAATCGGCCCAGGACTTCATTCCCTTTGTCCAAATGAGCACTTCTTTTTTTGTATCGATTTTCGCAAGAGCGTCTAAGAGTTCAGTTCGGGGCAAAGGTCCGAAGCTCTCTCCGAGGTAGGCATAGTGCCACATTTGCGGTCGCTTATTTTGTTGACTGGGCTGATTCAGAAGCTGATCCAATTGCGCCCGCCACTGTTGGGCGGTCAGCCACTCTGCCATAGCGCGTCCCCAGATCATCATCTCAGAGGAAAACTCACCAGTGTCTAATCCTTGTTTCACCTGATCGGTGGTGTAAGGTCCAGAGACTTCTTCATTTAAGCAGGCATACCATTTTATCATCATACATGACGTATCGGGTTATAATGGCAAAAACTTGAGTGCATAGGGGGAATATTTAAACAAATTTTTACTGCGTACGCTAAAATCGTGCCACTTTCGTGATAGAATGGAACAGTGAAAATGTTGGAGAAAAAATGGGCCAGTTGGGCTCTCACAGTGCTTTTTACTCTGTTGGCCGTGGAGATCATCATCGTGGCTCCCGATCATTTGGAGATTTCTCAGAGCCCTTCGGCCGAGTCTCAATCGGCACTCGCTGAAAGTCCAGATAGAGCCAGTCAGACAATGACCGGTGTGCACTTAGTGGAGACGCGAGAAAAGGCCAAGGAGTGGGAGTTGTGGGCGAAAAAGGCGGTGGGATTTGACCAGCGTGAGTCGTGGGCCTTGAACGATATTCGCGCCATGTTTTTTTCATCTGATGGCGTCACATTTACAGTGACAGGCGATCACGGCCGAGTGGATTTGGTGACTAAAAACATGCGCGTCACGGGCAACGTGGTGACTCGCTCCTCAAACGGCTATGTTTTTCAAACAGATAACGTGGAGTACAGATCGGATAAGCGAATTCTTGAAAGCGCGACTAAGGTGTTTATGGCGGGCCCCAAGGATAGACAGGGCGAGCGTCTGAAGCTGACTGGCTTAAAAATGGTGACGGACCTTACGGACTCCCTCATGAAGGTGTTTGATGAAGTCCGTGGCCAAAAAAAGACAAAAGACGAAAAGGTCATATCGGTGCAGAGTGAGCAAGCGGAATTCAGTGGTCGGTCCCAGCAAGCCCGCTTTTTGAAGAATGTGAAAGTGGGACTTGGTCCTATGAGTCTTACGGGCCCAGAGGTGGAATTTAATTTCGATCAAGATGCCGGGCAATTCACTACGATGGCGGTTTCCGGCGGGGTTAAAGTGAAAGACAAAGACAAGCAGGCCACTGCGGAAAAGCTTCACGTGGACTTGTCAAAAAATAAATTTGTCTTTACTGGTAATCCGAAAGTGATTCAGGATGACGATGAGTTGCAAGGGGATGAAATAGTCTTTCTCGACGGTGGACAAAGCGTGCGTATCAATAAAGCCCGCGCTAAAATGGGGGCTGATCGATTGGAGAGTGGATATTGAATCAACTAGTGATTAAAGGAATTAGTAAATCTTTTCGTCAACGTCAGGTTGTCGATCAAGTGTCGTTTGCCATCCATAGCAAGGAAGTGGTGGGACTTTTGGGGCCTAATGGGGCGGGTAAGACGACGAGCTTTTACATGGTTGTGGGACTGCTCACACCAGATAGCGGCACGATTTTATTGAATGACAATGATATCAGTCAGTTGCCCATGTATCAGAGGGCCAGGCTCGGGTTGAGTTATTTACCCCAAGAGCCCAGCATATTTCGTCGCTTGACTGTGAGAGAAAATCTTATGGTGGCGCTTGAGGCATTGTCCCTGACATCGGCAGAGCGGAGTGAGCGCCTAGAAAGTTTACTTGAGGAATTTAGCATTCAACATATTCGTGACAGTTATGGTTTTTCACTTTCAGGTGGTGAGCGGCGGCGTGTTGAGATTGCTCGATCTTTGGCTGGGCAACCTAAATTTCTGCTTCTAGACGAGCCTTTCGCCGGTATCGATCCCATTGCGGTGGGTGATATTCAAGATATTATAAAAAAACTTAAAGAACAGGGACTGGGCGTATTAATTACAGACCACAATGTCAGAGAAACCTTGGGAATTTGTGATTATGCGCATATATTAAAAGATGGGAAGGTTGAAGTTGCCGGTAGCCCTAATGAAATTGCGGGTTCAGAAGTGGCTCGTAGATTTTATTTGGGCGAAAACTTCACACTTTGAGGAGTCAGGATGGCGATTAATCTGAAAATGTCCATGAAGCTTTCGCAGAACTTGCGAATGACGCCCCAGCTGCAACAAGCAATTAAGCTTTTGCAGTTGTCGCGAATGGAATTAGAGACAGAAATTCGAAAAGAGTTGCTCGAAAATCCTGTACTCGAGGAAGTTGTTGATACGTCAGATGATGATCCCGCTAAAAGAGATCAGCAAACCGCTAGTGATGTTGCAAACAATGAGGGCCAAGACGGCTCTGATCAAGATCCCAGAAAGCAAGACGAATTTGAATGGGAAAATTATCTAGATAGCAACTACAAGACACCGCAAAGTTCAGGCGGTGGCAATGAAGAGATCATGAACTATGAAAACTTGATCTCAAGTAAACAGACATTGTCGGATCATTTGTTTTGGCAGATGCATTTATCTGGGTTTAATGATGAAGAAGAAGGTATAGCCACCGTTTTGATCAATTACATTAATGACGACGGTTACATTTCAGCACCCCTAGAGCAGATATCTGAAGATGAAAACATCAGTGTGCAAGACCTAGAGGATATTCTGCCTTTTGTACAAGAATTTGATCCCCCAGGTATTGGTGCCAGAAACCTGAAAGAGTGTTTGCTCATTCAAGCCCAACATTTGCAAGAAGATACCAATGACCTTGTCGCTTTGATAAATAATCACCTCTCAGATCTTGAGAAAAAGAACTATCCGGCCATTGCCAAAGCCATGGATCTAGATGTGGAAGTGGTTTTGGATATGGCAAAAATTGTTTTAAGTATGGATCCAAAGCCAGGGCGAGCGTTTGTAAGTAATGACACTCACTACATTACTCCTGATGTCTATGTATACAAAGTGGGCGAAGAATATGTGGTCTCGCTCAATGAAGAGGGATTGCCTCGACTTCGTGTCTCGAATCTTTACAGAAGTCTATTGCAGGCAAAAAAGCAGGCGAACCAAAGCGATACTCAAGAATACGTTCAGGATAAATTGCGCTCGGCCATATGGTTAATTAAATCAATCCACCAGCGGCAACGAACTATTTATAAAGTGACCGAAAGTATCGTTAAGCACCAGGAAGAGTTTTTTGAAAAAGGGCCAGGCTTTATTCGGCCAATGATTTTAAAAGACATTGCCAATGACATTGGTATGCACGAGTCCACTGTGAGTCGGGTGACAACTAATAAGTATGTTCACACCCCGCGGGGAATTTTTGAACTGAAGTATTTCTTTAATTCAGGGATTTCTCGAAGTGACGGCGACTCGGTAGCTAGTGAATCAGTAAAATTAAAAATCAAAGATATGGTCGATAACGAGGACGCGAAAAAACCACTTTCAGATCAAAAGATCGTGGACCTATTGAAAAAAGACGGCATCGTGATTGCCCGTCGAACTGTGGCAAAATATCGAGATATGCTAAAGATATTGCCATCATCAAAGCGAAAAAAGTATTACTAATAGGTACCTGCTTCCTTTTGTGGCGACAGTGCGTTGGACGAGCCCCCCCCCGTCCCACACGCGGACTCGCTGCCGGCCCGAGTGGCCGCATGTCGTCTTCGGATTGCGTCACTTTGTGCCGCAACCCGGATACGCCATGCACATCGGGAGGGCAGCGAGTCCGCGTGTGGGAAGGGGGGGGGATCGTCTAACGCACTGTCGCCACAAAAGGAAGCAGGTACCTATTACTTAGATGGGAGTGTTGTGTTTGATTCGGTTTATTTTTTGTCTCCGGTGGGTTGGCTGAGGATTTTTGCCGACGGGGGGGTCATTGTTCGAGTTTCATGGGTGCGCCGGGGGATTCCTGGTGACGCGTCTTCGCCGCTGTTGAGGCAGGCGCTCAAGGAGTTGGGCGAATATTTTTCTGGTGAGCGGAGGCAATTTGATGTGCCCGTGCGGGCCTTGGGCACCGAGTTTTCAGAGAAAGTATGGCATCGTCTTGCAGCAATTCCCTACGGCGAGACCCTTTCGTATTCCGCACTGGCTACTGATGTGGGATGCCCCGGTGGTGCGAGAGCCGTGGGTTCGGCCTGTGGTCGAAATCCCGTTCCGATAATTATTCCCTGTCATCGAGTGTTGCCACGTTCTGGGCAGTTGGGTGGCTTTGCGTGGGGGCAGAACGCCAAGCGAGTTCTTTTGCAGCTGGAAAATCAAACGTGGTAAAACCCAAGGTCACGGTGTAATCAACGCCAGAATGGTGATTAAAATAAACTGTTAAATGTGCAGTTCACCTTAACTCCCTCAGTGATACCCGTGCTTCCTGTTGGGTCAACAAAGGTGACCTCGGCTTTAGCCATCGAGCCAATGGGATCGGGGAGTTGGATAAATTTAATTCCCGCCTCCATATGAGAACTACCGGCTTGGCCCCATAGTGTGCATGACTGCATAGTGTGCCAGTTGCCGTCTGTCCATGCCATCGTGTTTGTGTCCCAACCTGAATCGCATTGGCCATTTTGGCCGGACAGATAATAAGTGGCATGTCCAATCTTATCGGTGGCAGTTATTCGGAAGTGTCCGTAATATCCAGCTTGCGGCGAACCCCAGAACTCCACCCAAGCTTCGACTCGATAGCTGCCGTTATCGCCCACACAATGGTCGTGGCCTAACAGGGAGCCTCCGCCGGAGTAGCCCGAGTCATAGGGGGATTCACCACCTGTGGGCGGGGTTTCATCTGTTCCGGTGCCACTTCCCGCCGCCACGCAAATGGGGTTGCCGCTGCTGTCATAGCCACTGATGGCTTGCCCTGAGGCGCAGTCGGGTAGATCGGTGCACACGCGGCTGCCATCTGCGTTGATGCCCTCTTCTTTTTGGCCGGGTAAGCAAGCAGAACCTAGTACAAAGTTGACGGGCTGGCATTGTTTTGTCCCATCGGCGTTGATTCCCGTCATCATTTGCCCGGCAGGACAGCTGCCCACAGCGGGATTGGTGAATGAACACCCACCATCGACAAAGGCCCCGTTCAAGGATTCGCATAGGGCTTCGGGATCCTGCCCGGTCCCATCTCCCGAAGGCAGTGCGCACAGTCCAGTGGCGTTGTCATAAGTCCCACCGATAGATTGGCACATCGTATTCACTGTGGCTGGGACGCCAGGACGCATAAGATCGAAATTATAGCGGGCGATATTAACGGGAAAACTACCGGTGCCTTGGTATTTTTCAAAGGTCACTTCCACAGTCACCGTCGGTGATTTACATGATGCGGTTGTGCACCCGGCCCCAATCATGGGTTTCCACTGGGCTCTCACGCCGATAGGGCACTCTATTGAAGGATAAGTGGAACAAGCCGATCCATTTTTGTCAAAACCTCTACCGTTATCTATATCCAGGTCGTAAGCCAGGTCATTGCTACTATTTACGATGGCTCTTATTTTGTTGGGAATGTCATTAGAGGTATTTTCTGCCGCTGTTTTGCACTCAAAACTATTGGCAACGTCTTTTAAACAGGCAGTGTCGTTTTGATCGGTGCCATTGTAGGAAACCGTATTGTCCCAAGGCACTTCATGGTTGATTAAAGTCTTGATGCTATCTCTGAGATCTTGAACGGCATAACGAAAGCTGAGGTGACTTTGAACGCGTAACATGTCGGCCATCATTGTGAGCGTGACACTCAGTATGATACTGAATATCCCGATTGTGACCAGCAATTCCACTAACGACAGACCACGTTTATTTTTAACCATGGGCCCCCCCCATTGATTCGATAATTATCCCATAAAGATATATCGGGCATTGCCGATAAAACTTTAGTCTGTACTTTGCCTGCCGGACGAATTTTGGTTAAAATTTGGCAATCTTGTTTTGTTAAAGAGAGAGATTTCAAGGAGTTGGGGCTGCTGTGAAATCTGTTAAATTTTGACATAAAAATTATTTGGGTGTCTCAAATTGGGATAAATTCGAATTGCTGGGCAACGCGACATACGAACAAAAAATTGATTTAAACACGTCCAGCCGGAAGGCGCCTTCGCCGCATCAAAGTGCTGCCAAAAGGTTACCTCTGCAACATAAAGGCCACGGCCAGATGTAGATCACAGGGGTCTCGCAAGGCTTGTCTAACAACGAAACAAAGATTTTAAGCGTGCCCTCAGAAAAAAGTTTATGTTTTTTTTCAATAGTAAGAACCTGAAAATATAAGTAATGCAGGCTAAGAGTGGGGGTTGTTTTTTAATCTCTTAGCCCATTCATAGACTTGGGGGACAGAATGAAAATAGAAATCCAGTTCAAAAGTTTAGAACACTCACCATCACTTGCCGGATACACCGCAGACCGATTACAGAAATTAGATAAACTCACAATGAAACACAAAAAGGCCCGAGTCCATTTCAGTGCCGTTCGCTTTCTTAAACAGGTAGAAATCGTCATCTATGGCAACGGGGCCACACTCTCGGCTTCAGCCAAATCCGATGATTTTCATACGGCGGTCGATTTAGCTGTTCACAAGTTGATGCGACAGCTTGAAAAACAAAAATCAATCATTCAACGCCACAAAAACTACGCTAAATCCCGAGCGGGGCGCTTAGAAAGAATGTTAAAAGAAGCGGCCTGAGTCTTTTTGAAAATTCATTTCGAGGCCTAGTATTAGTGAGACGCTTGTTCAAGTCTTGCGTAGCTGAGCCTCGCTATCAAGGATCACGACAAATTTTGCAAGTAGTGTGAGAAGGCCGCTACCGTGGATTTGTTTTCTTGTGCGATATTTTTTTCGTTTAATTTTACCGAAGGACCTCGAAAGTTCGTGGTCTGACAGTGGGTGACCGTGCGGTTTACGTTGCTTTCATGCAGTGCTCGAACCTTTGTGAGGGCACATTAGGGCTTGACCAAATTTTGCCCTAAAGGCAGAGATGTTCAGAATTTAAACACCCCAAATAGAATTTATTGGCCGTAGGCGCGGACCCGCTAATTGCAAAAGAGCAGGGGTGGTTCGAGATGAGTAGGCTCTCGAGTAAATATAAACTGAGGAGACTTTTGATCATGTGGTATTCAGCGACCTTGCGCGTTTTGTTGGCGATCTGCGCTATCAGTTTTAGCACCGTCAGTTCTGCCGATTTTCAGACTCCAAATGACGGCCCTGAGCCATGTGGCAGATCGCTGTCACTTGACCAGGCCTCCGACATCGACACGGAACCAGGCTTAGAGTTTTCAGGTGTACCTGCGGTCGGCGGGTACAATATCTATCCCCGTCCCTCGCGGAAGGAAAACGACATTATGTTGAGAGCTTATAAATCCGCAAAGACAGAGCCAGAGCGTTCTGTTTGGCAAAAAAAATTAGTAGAGGCCAATATGGGACTGGCGTTGAATTTATCGCGCAAGTTTCTGAGGGGTCAGACCGACGGCTTACGCGAATTTATGCAGGCCGGAGCCGTGGGATTGGTTAAGGCCATAGCGGACTATCGGTTTGATTACCAATCAGATAGGTTGGACGAGGGGCAAAGCGTGGCCTTTAGCTCCTTTGCTTATCCGTATATTCAAAATGAAATGCGTGAACAAATGCGGGTGTCGCGGTCCCTTGTCCTGTCGCCTCACAAAGAAAATGATGTGAAAATCTACCAACAGACTCGCCAGAATCTTTTGCGACAATTACAGAGAAATCCCACGGTGTCAGAAATCGGGGCGCACCTGCAGTGGACGGACTACAAAGTGAACCAGGTGGCGCAGTTGGCTCAAGAAACGATGTCATTGGATTTGCCACAGTTTGATGATTCCGATCAGTCGGTCCTTGATAGTATGGCGTCTCATCGGCCCGAATATAACCCGGCCCATGTGGTGGAATCTGAAGACTCAGAATCTCATTTGGCGAGAACCATAGAGCGTCTTGCAAGCAAATTCCCCAAGCCCATGCAAGTGATGAAATTAGTTCTAGAGGGCGCCCATGAAACCGGAGAGCTGCCCACTAACGTCGATATTGCTAGTAGGTTGGGCGTTACTCCCGAAGCCGTCCGCCAGCACCGCAAGCGGGGAGAGGACCTTCTGCGCCAACACCTCTCCATGTAAGCTGTTGCGCGTTAGTTGAGTTCTAGCGTGTAAGCGTCGGGAATGGCGGATTGTGCGACCAAGGATTGTCGATGCTATGCACCGCAAATTTCAAGTTGAAGTCGGCGACCTGGAATTCCTGACCAAGATAAGGTAGGACTACCACACTTAACTTCACGAAAAACCTAAGGGGATTCCTAGTTATGATGAAAAATTACCTTTTCACCAGTGAGTCAGTTTCTGAAGGCCATCCCGATAAAATGGCGGACCAAATCAGCGATGCGGTGTTAGATGCATTGTTGAGTCAGGATCCCAAAAGCCGCGTGGCCTGCGAGACAATGATCTCCACAGGATTCGTGGCATTGGCCGGCGAAATCTCCACGGAATGCTATGTCGATATGCCCACTATTGTGCGCGAAGTGATCAAGGATATTGGCTACGATAGCAGTGAAAAGGGTTTTGATTATCATACCTGTGCGGTACTCACTTCCATAGACCGACAAAGTCCCGATATTGCCATGGGAGTGGACGAGGGCTCGGGTAAAGAACAAGGTGCCGGCGACCAGGGCTTGATGTTTGGGTATGCCATCAACGAGACCCCAGAGCTTATGCCAATGAGTATATCTTTGTCCCATAAACTGGTCAGAGAGCTTGCCAGTATTCGTAAAAGTGGGCAGGTGAATTTTTTGCGTCCAGATAGCAAAAGCCAGGTGACCATCGAGTATCAAGACGGAGTGGCAAAACGCGTGGATGCCATCGTGTTATCCACTCAACATTCTGAAGATGTGACCACGAAAGAGATAGAGCAGCTGGTGCGGGAACAATTGATCCCAAAGGTGATCCCTGGTGATTGGATTGATTCAAAAACAAAAATATTTGTTAATCCCACCGGACGATTTGTTTTGGGCGGGCCCCATGGTGATTGCGGTCTCACCGGACGTAAAATCATTGTAGACACCTACGGTGGGCACGGCGCCCATGGTGGCGGCGCATTTTCAGGTAAGGATCCTTCTAAAGTGGATCGATCGGCAGCCTATGCCGCTCGTCATATTGCTAAAAACATCGTCGCTGCAGGTTTAGCTGATCGCTGTTTGGTGCAAGCGGCCTATGCCATTGGTGTGGCTGAGCCAGTGAGCTTAATGGTCGACGACTACGGCACTGGCAAAGTTAGCCCCGAAGTCTTAGCCAAAGCTGTGCGCCAGGTATGGAGTTTGAAACCCGCTGATATCGTGCGTGATTTTGATTTGCTAAAACCGCGATACCGAAAGTCTGCGACCTACGGGCACTTTGGGCGAACTGAAGAAGAGTTCACTTGGGAAAAAACCAACCGAGTGGATGCCCTTAAAGACGCCGTAAAAACTCTGTCTTAGTGGGTGAGGCGGCGACGTTCATGGGAAAAAAAGTCACAACAACAGTGTACATCACAGAAGATCAGCAGCGGGCGTTGCGTTTGCTGCATGATCGATCAAAAGTGCCTGTTGCAGAATACATTCGTCAGGGCATTGATTTGATCTTAAATAAATATCAAGATTTACTTCCTGGGCAAATGGAGTTTGGTGCGCTTCCCAATGGGCAAAAACCCGATGCTTTAACAATTGAGGAGCTTCGGACTCCGTAGAGCCTAAAATGGAAACAAAATTCATTCGAAATTTCTCAATCATTGCCCACATCGATCATGGCAAGTCCACTTTGGCCGATGGCTTGCTGTCATTTACCGGGGCCCTGTCTGAGCGTGAAGAAAAAAAGCAGTTCTTAGACAACATGGAGTTAGAGCGGGAAAGAGGCATTACAATTAAGGCCCAGACCGTTCGTCTTAACTATAAAGCCAAAGATGGCCAAACCTATGAGTTAAACCTCATTGACACCCCAGGCCACGTGGATTTTGCCTATGAAGTGTCGAGGTCTTTGGCCGCCTGTGAAGGGGCTCTCTTGGTTGTGGATGCGGCACAAGGGGTTGAAGCGCAGACATTGGCTAATGTGTATTTGGCATTGGATCATGACCTTGAAATCATTCCGGTGATTAATAAAATAGATCTGCCGTCAGCGGACCCTGAGGGTGTGAGAAAGCAAATCGAAGACGCCATCGGACTTGATGCTTCAGAAGCCATTTTGGCCAGCGCAAAAGAGCGTAAGGGCATTGACGAAATTCTGGAGACCTTAATAAAAAAGGTGCCTCCCCCGGCAGATAACTCCGGCGCCCCCTTGCGCGCGCTGATATTTGATTCTTGGTTTGATAGTTATCAAGGAGTGGTCATCCTTTGTCGGGTAGTGGATGGGTCACTCCGAGTGGGCGAAAGAATTCAATTTATGGATTCTGGGCAACAGTATGAGGTGTTGAAATTGGGGGCGTTCACGCCCTTTCCGGATACTTTAAAAGAATTGACCACGGGCGAGGTGGGTTTTGTTATTTGTGGGGTTAAAGACATTCGCGATGTGCGAGTTGGCGATACTATAACTCATGCAAAGACCACCACCACGCGCCCGGCCAGTGAGCCTTTGGCGGGTTTCAAACGGGTCAAGCCCATGGTGTTTTCTGGGATATTCCCAGTGGTTTCGGCGGATTTTGAAAACTTAAAAGATGCCTTAGAGAAGCTGGTATTGAATGATTCCAGTTTAACTTTTGAACCTGAAAAATCAGCGGCATTGGGGTTTGGTTTTCGCTGCGGATTTTTAGGGCTTTTGCATATGGAGATTGTGCAGGAGCGGTTAGAGCGTGAATTTGGACTGGATTTAATCTCCACCGCCCCGTCTGTGGTTTATCGAGTTCATATGAAGTCGGGTGAACAAAAAGAACTGGAAAACCCAGCCGATTTACCAGACCTCACTTTGGTGGAGTCTCTAGAAGAGCCCTATGTGAAGCTCACCTTGCACACGCCATCAGAATATATCGGAAACATTATTAAACTTTGCGAAGACCGGCGGGGCCAACAAGTGGGCATGGATTACATCACGGATAGCAAAGTGATTATTGAATATAAACTACCGCTCAATGAAATGGTGATGGATTTTTATGATCGCTTAAAATCCATTTCTAAGGGTTATGCCTCGATGGAGTACGAGGTTGTAGGGTATGAACCCGCAAACCTAGTGAAGCTGGATATTTTGTTAAATAGTGAACCCGTTGACGCCCTCTCTATTATTGTACATCGCACAAAGGCCGAGTACCGCGGCCGGCAGCTGACTAAAAAACTAAAAGAACTCATACCCCGACAACAGTACCAGGTGGCCATTCAGGCGGCCATTGGGTCAAAAATTGTGGCTCGAGAAACCTTAGGAGCGCTGCGAAAAGATGTGACCGCAAAGTGTTATGGGGGTGATATTACTCGAAAGCGCAAACTTCTTGAAAAGCAAAAAGAAGGTAAAAAGCGAATGAAGCAAGTGGGTCAGGTGAATGTGCCTCAAGAGGCGTTCTTGGCTATTTTGAAGGTGGAGGATTAGGTTGAAATTCGATCGAAAATTCTGGACTGAGGGAATGGGGTCATTTGTTGTTGCAATTGGTATAGCATTGACCATTCGTTGGGGGTTGATGGAGGCCTATGTTATTCCATCAGGCAGTATGTTGCCATCATTGCTGGTTCACGATCACATATTTGTGAATAAATTGGTTTACGGGCTGCGCGTTCCATTCACTGAAAAATGGATGGCTAAATTCAACGAGCCTGAGCGGGGTGAGGTGGTCGTATTTAAAAACCCTGAGAATAAAGACATATTTTTTATTAAACGGGTGATAGGTTTGCCCGGCGATAAGGTGTTCTATGAAAACGGTCATCTTTACGTCAATGACAAACTTGTGGATCGGACAGTGCCAGATCAGCTCGCCAGTGATTTTGATTGGCTCAGGGATTCCGATTTTCGCGGCGAGGGGCCGGATGGTCTTTCGCAGTTCAGTCATTGGCAGGAGAGCCTTGGTGAGAACACCTACAGCGTCTTGTTGCGCAAAGGCCGCCGGGGTATTTTTGGTCCCTATGAAGTGCCACCAGATCATTTCTTTGTGATGGGAGACAATAGAGACAACTCCAGAGACAGTCGCGTTTGGGGGTTCTTGCCCCGTGAAAATTTGGTGGGTCGAGCCATGTTTGTTTGGTTAAGTTGTGAGGATACTTTGCCGAAGATCACCTTTCTTTGTGATCCCACCACCATCAGATGGGGTCGGTTTTTTCACTCAGTTCACAATAATTGAGGTGGCTGTTGAGCGCTCAAGAAAAGAAAAAGTGGCACGAAGGGATGGGCTCCTTTTTGGGGGCTCTACTGCTTTTGTTGGGTGTGCGCTGGGCATTGTTTGAGCCCTTTGTGATTCCGTCTGGGAGCATGATTCCCACGTTGTTGATCAACGATCACATTGTCATCAGTAAATACAGCTATGGTTTGCGCATCCCCTTTACGAAAAAATGGGTGCTTGATTTTGGTGGACCCGGTCGGGGTGATGTGGTGGTTTTTCACTCAGTGGAACAAGATGATGTGTTTATGATCAAAAGAGTGGTTGGCTTGCCGGGTGATCAGATTGAGTATGATTCCAGTGGAAAGCTTTTCGTCAATGGGGAGCCGGTTTTACAGCGAGAAATGACCAGAGAGCAGCTCGTCGGCCGGGGCTACTATCCTGCCACGGACGGTGATCTAGAAGGTGATCCTAATGGCCTGCAATTTTTTGAAGAGCAACTGGATGAATCTCTGCACACGACTTTGTTGCGTCCCGATGGCTGGCATATGACCCAACCTTCTGTAGTTGTACCGAACGGGCAGTATTTCTTTATGGGTGATAATCGCGATAATAGTCGAGACAGTCGCTATTGGGGGTTTGTGCCGAAAGAGAACCTTGTGGGAAAGGCCCTGAATGTGTGGTTGAGTTGCGAGAGAACTCTACCCTTGGTGTCGTTTATATGCGACCCTTTAAAGCTGAGATGGAATCGGTTTTTTCACCCGATCAAATAGAGAGACAACATGACCCAAGTGGAACCACGAAGTGAAGAGCGCCATCGAGCCGAGAGCGTTCGATTGGGTGTAAAGCAAGTTCTGCGTGACTATGCTGAGGCCCTGGTTTTAGCTGTGGTCTTGGCTTTGGTTGTGCGCCTGTTTGTGATTTCTGCCTATAGTGTACCCACGTCTTCTATGGATCCCTCGCTAAAGGCAGGTGATTTTGTGTTTGCCTATAAGTTGTCTTATGGTTTGAGGTTGCCTTTTTGGCCAGGCAAAAAGGTCGGACAAAAGCTTCCGGAGCGAGGCGATGTGGTAGTCTTTAAGTGTTCTCGGCAGGCTCAGAGTCAGTACTGCGTGAAGCGCGTTGTCGGGTTGCCTGGGGACCGGGTGCAAATCCATAAAAAGCGCCTGCTGTTGAATGGCAAATATGCCACTTACAGTCAGCATGAGTTGGGAGGGGCTGCGGGAAATTTGGCAAAGAGGCCTGCAGGCGTGCTCTACGAAAACATTGCTGGTTCACAGCATTTAATTAAAATCACAAAGGCAGGCGATAAAGACCAGTTTGGTCCCTACGTGGTGCCGCCCGATCATGTTTTTGTCTTAGGAGATAATCGAGATTCCACTGAAGATTCTAGAGACTGGGGGGCGATCCCTGTGAAAGATGTCGAGGCCAGAGTCTTATTTGTTTGGATGTCCCTAGACTGGTCGGGTCATAAAGAGGGGCAGCGGTTGCCTCGCGTCAGGTGGAATCGATTATTTACGGGGCCTCACTGACATCCCATTGACTCAACTCATGGGCTTGTTTATGTTTCTTAGTCATGTCAATCCGCGGTCGATCACTTATTCATATAGACGATTTAGAATTAAGTCAGTTCCAGCAGCTGAACTCAAGAGCCCAATACTTCAAACGAGAGTTTTTGGAAAACAAAACCATTGATCACTTGATTCTGGGTCGAAATGTTCGGCAAGAAGTGATGGTGCAAGTGTATTTTGAGCCAAGCACTCGCACTCGAGTGAGCTTTGAAATGGCTGCCAAACGGTTGGGCGTGCGAAGTATCTTGGTGGGTGCCGATGGTAGTACCAGCGTTTCCAAAGGTGAAACATTTCAGGATACTTTAGAAAACGTGGCCGCCATGTTGCCTGATTTAATGGTGGTTCGATACAGCGGTGAGCCTGAAATCACTGAGGTGATGCGCACTCTTCCCTTTCCGGTTATCAGTGGCGGCAGTGGTATCAACAGTCACCCCACCCAGGCCCTTGTGGATGCGTTTACCATTAAAGAGCATTTTGGAATGGTAGAGGGCCGAAAGGTTTTGATCGTGGGTGACGTGGTCCATAGCCGCGTGGCCAGCTCCAACTTGAGTTTATTGTCTCGGTTGGGTGCTGAAATTGCGATCACTGGCCCGGAGTCAATGATTCCCAGTGAAGGCGATTGGGCGGATGTGAAGAAATTTGAAACTCTGCGCGCCGGCCTTGAGTGGTGCGATGTGTGTATGTGTTTGCGAATTCAAAAAGAGCGGCATGCGGCCAATTTCGGCGTGTCTCACGATGATTACAAAACTAGCTTTTTACTAGATCGATCAGGTCTTGAAATTCTCGGTAATCGAGGAATAGTTATGCATCCAGGTCCAGTAGTGAGGGATGTGGACATCGCATCTGATGTCCTTAGTGATCCTCGCTCAAAGGTCCGCACTCAGGTGACAAACGGGGTGTTCATTCGAGCAGCATTATTGTCGGCAATTCTTGGTATAGAGGTTTAGGCCATGAGTGCCCGAGCTTTTTTGGTACTTGAAGGCGGCCAGATCTTTGAAGGCCGTTGGAAGGGTGGCAAAGAGCGGGCAGGAGAAGTGGTTTTTAACACAAGCCATAGCGGCTATGAAGAGATGGCCACCGACCCGTCTTATTATAATCAAATTTTGGTGACCACCGCTCCCATGCAGGGAAATTACGGAATCAGCGACGATGTTTGGGAGTCTCGAAAAATTTGGATCAATGGTTTTGTGGCACTTGAGATTCAATCTTCTGCTCGCAGTAGTGATTGGCTATCCCGCCTTGATGAAAACAACATTCCGGTCGTAACAGAATTAGATACGCGACGATTGGTATTGCATTTGCGCGACCACGGCACGGTGTGGGGTGCCCTAGTAAAAGCAAATACCTCGGATGAGGCACTGAGCCGGGCCCGCCAATTGATTAGCGAAGGCAAAGCTCACGATAAAGATTGGGCCTTTGCGGTTTCAAGAACCGCGATTGAAACCTTTCAAGGTGAAAATCCAGCGGGTCCGAAAGTGGCCGTTGTTGATTTTGGGTGCAAAGAAAACATTTTGCGAGAGTTAAAAAAACGATGCAGGGAGATTCGTATATACCCTGTGCGAAGTGATGCCAGCGATATTCTTCAGTGGCAACCTCATGGTGTTTTGCTTTCCAATGGGCCCGGTGATCCTCAAGACGTAAAGGTGGCCGTGGACACAGTGAGAACTCTGTTGGGTCAGCGCTTTGTATTTGGCATTTGCATGGGGCATCAGATTTTGTCTCTGGCATTGGGGGCCACGACGAAGCCACTTCAATTTGGCCATCGTGGTAGTAATCATCCCATTAAAGATTCGCTGTTAAAGCGTGTGTATATGACCAGCCAAAACCACGGGTATGTGGTCTGTCAAGAGTCACTGCCTGCAGATGTTGACGTTACTCATGTCAATTTAAATGATAATACTCTGGCCGGGATTGCATGCTGGCCAAAGAAATGTATGAGCGTGCAATTTCACCCTGAAAGCCATCCGGGCCCTCACGATTCCGAAGGACTATTTGACGAATTTATAAAGCGGATCCAATGAATTACGACGGTTTGATTGAACAATTTATGCAACACTTCACTTCAGAAGCCTATCGGGGCGAAGTGAAGTTGGGGCGAGCTGAGTTTCACAAGATGGCCGGGGTGTTCGATGAAGAGTCGCCTGATTTTGAAGAGAAAATGTCGCAATTTGTGGATTGGTATTTGTTCGCAAGGCCGCTGAGCGAAACCGGGCGCACTCCGGTTGAAGAGGCCCACGCACAGCCGAAAAATCTCCCGTTTGCCGTCGATTCGGCTGTTTTACAAAAGCTAGTTGATAACAGGCCCAGTCTATTTGAGTTCATCAAACTCAAGGGTTCAGATTTATCGATCAAAGACATGTTCTCAGGGTATAAATATACTGTAAAAGACTCTCCCTTGGTTGTGGGCTTAGAAAAAAACGTGGTGTTCTCTGCTCGCCTGATACCCATAGAAGACGGCGTGGTCTTTTCTGGTGCATTTTGTTTTCATCCCATTCAAGCCAACAAGTTCATTCGCGCTGAAGTGAAGGCTGTGCAAAAACTTCCTCTTGAGCAGCAGAAAACAGCGCGCGAGAAGCTGTTGGCGAAACTGTTTTCCATGCGGCATAAATTCGATCAATATAGGCATGTTGAGGTGAAGGATATTTACTCCAATGATTCACGAGTGAGGCTATAGCTGTGGGTATGATTAAAGGTCTCAACAAAGTGGTGATTCTCGGTAGCGGACCTATTGTGATAGGTCAGGCCTGTGAATTTGACTATTCGGGTACGCAGGCCTGTAAAGCTCTCATGCAGCAGGGGCTTGAAGTCATCTTGATAAATTCGAATCCGGCAACAATCATGACAGATGCCGAAATTGCCACACGGGTTTATATCGAGCCTTTAAAAAAAGAATTTGTCGCTCGTGTACTAGAAGAAGAAAAACCTGATGCCCTAATTCCTACTTTGGGTGGGCAAACAGCGCTAAACCTGGCTCTCGAATTGAACGCAGATGGCGTGTTGGATCGACTCGGAATAAAAATGCTCGGCGCGCGCCCAGAGGTGATTCAGGCGGCCGAGGATCGTGAAAAGTTTTGCAAGATTCTTGATAGTGTTGGGGCGAAGTATCCAAAAAGCTTCATGGTAAAAAGTTTTGAACAGGGGATGGAAGTAGCCGATAAATTGGGTGCTCCGTTGATCCTGCGCCCTAATTACACTTTGGGCGGCGGCGGTGGTGGCATCGCCTTCTCCCTAGAAGAGTATAAAACCAAATTGGCCGCGGCTCTCCATGAAAGTCCCACTTCGGAAGTTCTCGTTGAAGCAAGTATCCTGGGTTGGAAAGAGTTTGAGCTAGAAGTGATGCGCGATGCCGCCGGCACTTTTGTGATCATTTGTTCCATCGAAAACTTTGATCCATGCGGAGTGCACACTGGCGACAGTATAACGGTTGCCCCTCAACAAACCCTTTCTGATCGTGAATATCAAGCTATGCGCGATGAAGCCCAAAAGATCGTAAATGCTGTGGGTGTTGAGACCGGTGGAGCCAATATTCAGTTTGCGGTAAACCCGGCCACAGGTGAGCGAGTGGTCATAGAAATGAATCCACGGGTGAGTCGCTCATCAGCTCTAGCTAGTAAGGCCACGGGTTTTCCCATTGCTAAAATTGCAGCGTTATTGGCCGTAGGCTATCACCTAGATGAGATAGCCAATGATATCACTAAGGTCACTCCCTCTTGCTATGAGCCAGCTCTAGATTATGTCGTGACCAAAATTCCGCGATTTGCCTTTGAGAAATTTCCAGGATCAAAAGACAGTCTCACCACGCAGATGAAGAGTGTGGGTGAAGTTATGGGGATTGGCCGCACATTTAAAGAATCATTGCAAAAGGCCGTTTGTTCATTGGAGGCCGATGATCGAGGTCTCTATCCTGTAGAATTTTGCGAAGAAAAGGTGACATATCCTAACAGTCAAAGAATCTACCACATTGCTCAAGCTCTGCGTGAGGGCTACACGGTGGAGCAGGTGCATGGGTGGACGCAGATCAACCCATGGTTTTTAGAGCAGATTCAAAATATCATAGATTTTGAATCAGAAATTCAGTCGGCGGGTTCATCCATTGACCGTCAACTTCTGCTTCGGGCCAAGCGGTTTGGCTTTTCAGATGCGTCGATTGGCTATTTACTTAAAAAAACCCGAAGGGGTGTGCGTGAACTACGACGCAAGCATGATGTTCGGCCGGCTTACCTGAGAGTGGATACCTGCGCGGGTGAGTTTGAATCGAGTACACCTTACTTTTACTCTACATATTGGAGTGATCCGCTCAATGAGAACCTGTGTGACCCCTCTAGGCTTGTGACCCTTTTGGGCAGTGGGCCTAACCGTATCGGTCAAGGCATTGAATTTGATTACAGCTGTGTGCGATCTGTGCGCCAGTTGCAGGCGGATGGTTACCAGGTGGCCATGATCAATTCGAACCCAGAGACCGTATCAACGGACTATGACACGTCTGACTTTTTGTTTTTTGAGCCACTCACAGACGAATGTGTTGGCGAAGTGATGGATTTTCTCAAACCGTTTGGTTTTATTTGTCAGGTGGGTGGGCAAACCCCCATTCATCTGGCTGCGGGCCTCACCGAGTCAGGGCACAACCTATTGGGTTCAACTTTGGATACCATAGATCTTGCCGAAGATCGGGGAAGATTTGCTGAAATTTGCCGTGAGCTTAATTTTGAAGTTCCAGAGTCCACTATGGCGTCAAATGTTGAAGATGCCATCACATTTGTAAGACAAGCCGGTATGCCTATTATTTGTCGCCCCAGTTATGTTTTAGGCGGGAGTCGCATGGAGATTGTCGAGTCAGAGGACGAGTTGCGATCTTATTTTAAGCGGCATGCCGCCTATATTTCTGAGACTCGCCCCTGTTTACTCGATCAGTTTTTAGAACGAGCCCTTGAAGTGGATGTTGATCTTGTGCGCGGGAAAGACTGGTTAGTTATTGGCGGTGTTCTTGAGCACATTGAAGCTGCTGGTGTACATAGTGGTGATAGTATTGCCGTGGTGCCACCGCAGCGATTAAAGCCAGAGACCCGCGACAAAATAGAAGACTTAAGTCGGCAACTGGCAAATCGCCTTGGCATTCTTGGGTTTTTGAATTTGCAGTTAGCAGTTAAAGATGATCGCGTTTACATGCTTGAGGCTAATCCGAGAAGCTCAAGGAGTGTGCCGTTTTTGGTTAAGGCCACGGGTGTGCCCCTTGTGGATTTAGGGGTCAAAGCCATGTTGGGCGCGCCGGCTAGCGAATTGGCGTTGTCTGAACTGGATTGGAAAGCCTTAGATAAAGTTTGTGTTAAGGGCGTGGTATTTCCCTTTAAGAAGTTTGCCGAAGCTGATTCCATTTTGGGGCCCGAGATGAAGTCCACGGGCGAGAGCATGGGGCGGGGAGCGGATTACTCAGAAGCCCTGCTTAAGGCCCTATTTTCAAGTCGCGTGAGTCTGCCACTATCTGGCGAGGTGTTTCTCTCATTAAGAGATAAAGACAAAACTGATTTGTTACCTGTGGCGCAAGAATTGGTGAGCATGGGATATACATTATCGGCAACAGGTGGTACTGCGAAATTTCTTATCGATTCGGATTTGCCGGTGACAACAGTTAAAAAAGTACATGAGGGCCGCCCCCATTGTGTGGATCGCATTCGATCGGGCCATGTAGCGTTGGTCATTAACACCACCTCGGGTCGTCAGGCCGTAGAGGCCAGTTTTGGAATTCGTCGAAGCTGTACGGATTATTCCATTCCCTGTATTACCGAAAGTGATGCCGCCCACGCTTTCTTGTTGGCTCTGAAAAAACACCGGGCGGGTGACTTTTCGGTATCACCCATTCAGCGACCGAAGCCTTTGACCCACTAATTTTTCTATGCTGCAATGTTTGCAGCTATGGCCATTTTAGAAGTTAAAGATTTACATAAAAGTTATAAAAAAGGCTTTATCCCAAAAACACAAAAAGTGTTAAAGGGCCTTAATTTTAAAATTGAGGCCGGAACCATTACTGGTTTTTTGGGAGGAAATGGCGCCGGCAAGACCACAACTATGAAGTGTATGTTGGGCTTGGCTTTTCCTGACTCTGGTGAAATCACTTATTTCGGAGGCCAGCCGCTGTCGGGAAAGGTAAAAAGTCGAATTGGCTTTTTGCCGGAGCATCCGTATTTTTATGATTATCTCACCGGAATTGAGTTTTTAGAGTTTTACGGGCAACTCACTTTAAGTTGGAGTCGTAAAAAGCTGCGGTCCCGCATCGATCAATTGTTGGCGAAAGTGGATCTGGTGCATGCCGGAGATAAAAAGCTTCGAGATTATTCAAAGGGAATGTTGCAGAAGGTGGGCATGGCGCAAGCTCTTATTCATGAGCCAGAGTTTATTATTCTCGATGAACCCATGGCGGGACTCGATCCTGATGGCCGGGGTTATATTAGTGATATCATCAATGAAACAGCAAGCTCTGGAACGGCGATTTTCTTCAGCAGCCATTTGCTGCACGATGCAGAACGCCTTTGCCAGGATTTAATTATCATACGAGATGGTTTGGTGCGGTTTTCTGGAAAGACTGAAAAATTACTCGACCGAATGGGCCAGGCCTCCATCGTGACCTTCTTAGAGAAAGACCTAAAGCATTCTTGTCGAGTGAAAGACTTGGCTGAGCTACAAAACAAGCTCGATGAACTTCGAAAAATGAATGCGACTGTTCTCGATATTCGACAAGATCGTAATTTAGAGCAGGCCTTCACTCTTGTGGGATTGCGGGGTGAAGAGTTATGAGAGTGGTTTGGATTATTGCACTTAATACTTTTCGAGAGATCATTAGAGATCGAATTTTATATGGCTTGGTGGTTTTTGCACTGCTATTGATCGGCTTAAGTTTAGCGTTGGGACAGCTCAGTTTTGCTGAGCAAATTCGAATCTCAGCCAATTTTGGCTTTACAGGTATCCACCTCAGCGCCGTGATGCTTTCGATTTTTGCAGGTGGCTCGCTGGTTGCCAAAGAGATTGATAAAAAGACAATTTTGACTCTATTGGCAAGACCCATCAGTCGGTTTCAATTTATGCTGGGTAAGAGTTTGGGGTTAACCTTAGTGGTGGTTTCGGTGGTGACGGGCCTAGCTCTCGTGTTGGCATTTATTCTAATGAACATGGGCTTTAAGTTAAATGAAGGTTTTTTTCTGGGTTTATTTGGGATTATTCTCGAAGCCATTGTTTTGTTGGGTATGGCACTGTTTTTTAGCACGTTTTCTCGTCCAATTATGGTGGCCTCATTTGTTTTAGGAATGTTTTTGATTGGGCATTGGTTAAATAGCCTAGAGTATTTTTCGAATAAAAGTGAGTCAGGGGTATTTAAGGGCGTTGGAAGCGCCATTGTCGCTGTATTTCCCAATCTAGAGACCTTCAATTGGCGCTCCCTTGCTGTTTATGGAGAAACTCTCGAGTGGTCTGTGGTTGGTACGGCCGTCGTATACGCCTTTGTCTGGTACAACCTGTTACTGTTGGCAGCGGCACTCGTGATAAGGAAAAAAGATTTTGGTTGATCTATTTTTAGACCATATGGGTGTGGCGACTTTTGTGGTGTTTCTATTTGGAGCCATTTGGGGCAGTTTTGCGAATGTGGTCATCTACAGATTACCCCACGAAAAAAGTGTAGTGAAGCCCAGAAGCCGTTGCCCCAAATGTGAGGCGGCCATCAAGTGGTATGACAATGTGCCCATTTTGTCCTGGCTATTTTTGCGAGGTCGTTGTCGATCCTGTAAGGCGAAGATTTCCTGGCGCTACCCATTGGTGGAATTTTTGATGGGAAGTGTTTTTGCAATTGTCTTTTACCAGTTTGGATTTTCTTGGTTAACCCTTGAGTATCTCGTGTTTGCCTTTGGTTTGATCGTTGTCAGTTTTATTGATTTTGACCATATGATCTTGCCCGATGTTTTTACTCTATCCGGTGTAGTATTGGGTCTACTGGGAGCCGCACTCAACCCTGAGCGGGAATTTATGTCGGCATTATGGGGCGTGCTCATGGGGGGCGGGTCTTTGTACCTCGTGGCCTATATTTATTTTGCCCTTCGAAAAGAAGAGGGCATGGGCGGTGGCGACATAAAGCTTTTGGCATGGATCGGCGCCCTATTGGGTTGGAAGTCCATCCCCTTTGTGATCCTAGCCTCAAGTCTAGTTGGAAGTGTGGTGGGAATTCTAATTATGATCCGCAGCCGAGAGGGGATGAAGGCGGCAATTCCCTTCGGGCCATACCTTGCGCTAGGGGCCCTTATTTATATGATCGGTGGTTCTCAACTGATCGACTGGTACTTTCGTCTACACATACCTTCGTTGGGACAATAACCCCTAAAGGCCGGTTGTTTGACATTTAAAGTCGACTTCGGTCTAATTTAGATTGGGTATCTTTTAGGCAAACGGCGAGTAAAAAACATCAGTGATGGGGCCTAGTTAACCATGTTTTTTGGCAAGAAAAAGATTATTGGGTTGGACATTGGTACTAGCACCATAAAGCTGGCGGAGCTTGACGTCTCTAAACGGTCGGCCACATTGGTGTCCTTCGGTATGTTAGAAACACCTCCTAACTCCGTCTCAGGCGGAGAAGTCATCGACAGTGGTGCCATAGGTGCCACCATTGGCCAGCTAGTTGAGGATGTGAATTCCAAACGAAAATTGGCAGCCACTTCGCTTTGGGGAACCAGCGTTATTGTTAAGAGAATCAGTATCCCGCGTATGGAAGAAAGCTTAATCGCTGAACAGATTCGCTGGGAGGCCGAGCAGTATATACCCTATGATGTAAACGAAGTGAACTTGGCCTTTCAAGTTCTAAAACAAGCCAACAAGTCGCCTGAAACGATGGACATTTTGTTGGTGGCCGCTGTTCAAGAAAAAGCTTTCAAAAGTGCAGAAACTATTGAGCTAGCGGGCCTTAAATGCGCGATTTTAGACGTGGCAGGTTTTGCTTTGGCCAATTGTTTTTTTCGAAGTTACGGGGACCGTGCCACTGGCAACGCCTTATTGTTGAATGTGGGTGCGACCACGACTAATTTTGTCGTTGTTTCAAAGGGTGAAGTGGTTTTTTGCCGAGACATTCCGGTAGGTGGATCCACCTACACCAGTGAGCTTCAAAAGGGTATGGGCATCAATAGTGAAGAAGCCGAGGTCATGAAGATGAGCGTGGCTTCTGGTCAGCCGGCCCCCGATGAGGCGGCAGCTATTATTCAGTCGGTGCATGATATAGTGGCTGACGAAATCTCTGGCAGTGTGGACTTTTTTGTTAACACATCGGATGCAGATCAAATCAAACAGTGTTTTGTCACTGGTGGTGGAAGCAAAATGCCAGGACTGCTGACTCGCCTTTCAAATATAATGAATTGCGAGAAGTTTGATCCCTTTTTGGGCATCAACTACAGTAAAAAAGTGTTCTCAGCCAGTTACATTGATCAAATCAGAGATTTCTCCGCTGTGGCCATCGGCCTCGGTTTGCGCGGGGTGGGTGATTCATGATCAAAGTCAATCTTCTTCGAAATCAAGGTGTAGAAGTTGCTGAGACTCAAACATTTGATATTGGATCTCTCGACAGCGGTTCTCAGTCGCAGAATGCGAAAAAAATTGGGGCCATGTTGGCGTTCGTTATTTTATTGATTGGGTTTGAACAGTTCACACTCAGTGAGCTTGAAGATGATTACAAAGCAGCAGTGGCTCTAAACCAACAAAAGGTCACTGAGTCTAGAAATAAACAGAAAAAAGCAGACGAGGCAGAAAAAGCACAAAAAGTGATTCGGGAGCTTGAAGATAAAATCCGTGTGATTAAGGTGCTTTCAAAAACTCGACTTCGCGAGATTAAGATGCTGGACATGTTGCAAAATATTGTGCCTGAACGCTTGTGGCTCACCCAAATTAAGTATCAAGAAGACACAATTAATCTCATGGGCTATGCCCTATCGGAAGACGAACTGACGGGTTTTCTTGAGGCTATGGAAGCGCGACGAGGAATGTTTAGAGATGTGATACCGTTAAAGTCAGCCGAAAAGACAGTGGGTCAGGGCAATGTGATAAGTTTCGAAATTAACGCAAAAGTGATGCCATTGGAATAAGTGAATATGGAAGAAAAGCTCAACCAGTTAACATTACAGCAGTCAGTTTTAATAGGTATAGGCCTGGCTGTACTATATTTCTTTGTGATGTTCGACGATGGGACGAGCAAAGAAAATCAGATTAAGAATATGAAGGATCAGGTGGCGGCCAAGGAACAAGAAATCGCCAAGTATGATAAGACTATTAAGGATGCTGAGCGTTTTAAGGTGGTGGCCGAAGAGTTAGGCGAAGAGATGAATAGAATTCTCAATTATATTCCCGCCGATTTAAGTGGCGTTGAGTTGATGAAAACAATGTCGAATGAGGCCCGAGTGGCAGGTGTTAATATCAACAATGTTCAGTCATCGGGCGGAGAAAAGACAGACTACAATTTTATAGAAGCCATAGGTGTCACTGTAGATCTGCGTGGATCATATGGCCAATTGTTGTCATTCATGTCGTACCTGACGAAAGTAGAAAAAATTGTCACGTTAAAAGAGTTCGAGATGCGTTCAACATCCGGCAAGAACAACGAAGATAATGAATTGACGTTTAAGGCAAAGTTTAAGGGATTTAAATATGTCGTTGAGGAAAACAAAAACGACAAAAAGAAATAGGCTTTAGGGATGAATCGAAAGTGGTCTGAAGTTTTAGCATTGTTATTTGTCGGTGTGGCCAGCACCATGATGGCTTTTGCTGTAACGTCGCCCTTTGTTCGCGTGGCGGAGTCCCAAGAAGCACAACTGCCCCCTCCTGTACCTCCACCCCCACCAGGCACAGAAGTTCCACCGGAGACAATGCCTGGTGATAATGCCGGGGCGGCCCCGGTACCTCCGCCAAGCCCTGCGGCCAATGAGTTGCCCTTTCTTGAGCCCTACAACTACAATCCCGAAGGTCGACGAGACCCCTTTGAGCCGTTCACCACAATTCAAGTCACGGTGGGAGTGGATGGGCCAGCGGCCGGACCGATGTTGCCCCTTCAGCAGTTTGATCTGGGACAGATAAAATTGATTGGAATCATGTGGGACGTTAAAGATCCAAAGGCCATGTTTTTGGATCCGAATAATGAAGTGCATACTTTACGAAAGAATGATCGTTTGGGCCGAAGCAACGGATATATAGCGGTGATTCGTGAAGGGGAAGTTGTCATTGTAGAAACAGCTCGCATTCGCGGCGAGTTGCTGTATACAACCCGAGTCGTGAAAATGGCTCGAAACTAATTGGTAGATGGGGTGTCAAGGATGGCGCAGAAACTTTATAAAATTATTTGGCTAGTTTTAATCTTAGGATTGTCCACGTCTTGTTCTTCGCCAAGTTCAAAAAGCGACGACGATGTTCTTGCGGCCCTTGAAGACGTCGAAAGTGGAGTTGAAAGCGAACCTGCTGAATTTGGATCTGACGAAGAGGTAGCATCCAATGAAGAGGGCATTGAGGATGAAATCATTGATAGCGAAGACTTTGGGGGCGACGAGGTCATGGACTCATCTGATGAGTCCGCTGATGACATAGCCGACAGTGAGCCTGCCGAAGAAGACTTCGGATCAGAAGAAGAAATGTCTGAAGAGCCGGAGCAAATGGCTGAAACTCAATCCATGGAAAATGAGATGGAAGAGCCTCTGGCCGATGAAATGGCTCAGGAAGAAGCGCCTTTTGAAGATGAGCCTGTTTTTGCCGAAGAACCAGGTGTAACGGCTGAGCCAATGATGGCTGGGGCCGCGGAAGCAGAGGTGACTGATATTGAATATCGCAGCAACGAACAAGGTGGAGCGATTGTCATCAAAACATCTGCAGCCACACCCTATACCACTCGCCTCAATCCTGAAACCAATCAGTTTGTGGTGGAAATTCAAAATGTGAATTTAGCAGATCGTTTTAAGCGCCCCTACATTATGAAAGACTTTGGGGCCGCGTTTAAAGCTATTAATGCCTATCAAAATCCAGGCACCACAACGGCCCGCGTGGTTATTCAAATGCAGGCATCCAATGAGCCTCTTGTCCAGCAAGAGGGCCACTCTATTATTGTTATTCCACAAGGTGAGATGAGCATGGCCCAAGCAGAGGCCGTGCCCCCCGCGGAAGACGCAGCCGCTGTTGCCGCCGGCCCATCTGCGGCCCCTGCCGAGGCTGACAGCTTTGAGGACGATCCCACATGGCGCTCCTCTTACGACACTCAAAAAGCGGAAGAACAAGCCAAAATACTCGGGGCGCGAACTCTTGATGAGTTTATGACAGAAAGTAACGAATTTTTTGGTCGGCGAATCTCAATTGAAACAAAAGATGCCGATATCCGCGATGTAATCGGGTTTATTGCAGAAGAAAGTGGTGTGAACCTGGTGATGTCAGATGATGTACAAGGTAAGATTTCGCTACGTCTTCGTCGAGTGCCTTGGGATCAGGCCTTGATCATCGTTATGCGGGCCAAAAACCTTGGGTATATCCGACAAGGTAACGTTCTTCGCATCTCTCAATTGGCGTCGCTTCAAAAGGAAGCGGCTGACGCTCAAGCGATCGTTCAATCGCAAAAGGGTCTCTCACCTCTAAAGGTGAAGGTGATCCCCATCAGCTATGCTCAGATCAAAGATTTAACCACTCAAATTAAAGAGTTTCTAACGCCAAACAGAGGGAAGGTCGTTGGAGATGAGCGCACCTCAGCGCTCATCGTTACTGACACCAACGACGTTTTAACTAAAATCGAAAGATTGGTAAAAGAGTTAGATATCCCGCCCACGCAAGTGATGATTGAGGGCAAGATCGTTGAAGCCACAGAGACCTTTCAAAAGGACGTAGGCCTTAACTGGGGCTTTACCGGTGCAAATACCACAATTAGTGCTTCAGGTGGCGATAATGGCCGACCCATTGATCTTAATTTTGGGTATGCCTTTCAACCGTTCACCAATGATGCTGTCAGTGCCTTGGCCAACGCGTTTAACTTAAGAGTGGGCCGAATGAGTTTTCTTGGAAACCTATCAAGCACTTTGGCTTTGGCAGAAAAAGACAATTTGGTGCGAATTATTTCGTCACCTCGAATTGTAACCATGAACAAGTCACCTGCTGAAATCACACAAAAAGGAGAGACCATCTCCATTAAGCAAACTAAAGATCCGTTGACCGACGAAATCACGAAGTCGTCAACTCGGGTCCCGGTGAAGTTGGAGCTTAAGGTGACACCTCAAATCACAGCCGAAGGAAGTGTGATTTTAGATGTGGAAGTCCTTAGAGAATTTGCTGGTGCTGAAGCCGACCAAGACACAAAAGACCGTCCCGTGAACTCTCGTTCCGCAAAAACGAAAGTTCTGGTTCAAAACGGACAGACAGCAGTTATTGGCGGGATCTATCAAAGTGATGAAACCCAGTCTGAATCGGGTTTCCCTGGCTTAAGAAAAGTTCCGGTTTTGGGCTGGCTTTTTAAAGCGGATAGCAAGAAGACCGAAAAAAACGAGCTGTTATTGTTTTTAACTCCGCGCATCTTGAACCC
Organism: Pseudobdellovibrionaceae bacterium; assembly: GCA_023898385.1. Classification (NCBI taxonomy): domain Bacteria; kingdom Pseudomonadati; phylum Bdellovibrionota; class Bdellovibrionia; order Bdellovibrionales; family Pseudobdellovibrionaceae; species Pseudobdellovibrionaceae bacterium. The sequence continues at coordinate 3,238,311 of CP060220.1, forward strand.
CGAAGCGCAAACGGCAAAAGGCTCTTAAGCTTTATCTAAGAGGCCTCTGGCAGCAAGAGCCGCCAGAGGCGAATGATTAAAAATTCAAAACACCTCAGTACTCAACTACGACTCACTCAAATTACCAAATTTGCACTCGATCTTTGGGGGCCACATACATATTGTCGCCGGCCTTGCACTGATAGGCTTCATAAAATCCAGTGAGGTGTTTTATGGGCAAATTCACCCGCTGTGGTTGTTGTGAGTGGTAGTCATTTCTCAGCATTTGCTCTCTAAACTTCGGCCGAATGCTTTGGCACCAGGCCCGTGCGTATTGAAGAAAAAATTCTTGTTTTTGTTTTTGAGTGGCCGCCTTTTTGCCAAAGGCAGCATCGTAGGCAAAGGTCAGTCCACTCAGGTCGCCAATATTCTCACCCATTGTCAATTCGGGATTGTGTTCCTCAGCCGCATAGTACACGCCAAGTTTTTGCCCCATTTCTTTAAAGTGCTTGAGGTCCTCTTCGGTCATCCAGTTATTCAGAGCACCGTCCCCATCATATTGAGCTCCTTTGTCATCAATGGCATGACCAATCTCGTGTCCAACCACAACACCCACAGCTCCCATGTTCACATGTTCAGGCAGATTTTGATCATAGAACGGGTATTGGAGTATCCCAATGGGCATCACAAACTTGTTATCCATGGCCGAGTAATAGGCGTTCACCGTCAACGGTCCCATTCCCCAAACATCTTTGTTGCGGTCTTTGCTGAGGTCGTCGTAGGTCTTTTCAATCATCATCTTGTTGAAGATCACCACGTTGTTTAAAAACGAAGCGTTGTCATAGGTCTTAACCGGGAGAAAATCCCATTCCGCCTCAGTATTGGGCGTAACCACTTGATACCCGAGGCGCTCCATTTTTTTTAAGGCTCCTTTTCTGCCGGCATCACTTAACCATTCATTTGATTTAATCCGGTGGATCATCTCTTTTCGTACTTTTTCTAATAGAGCCACAAATTTTTCCTTCGAAAAATCTGGAAACATCTCTTGAACCATGTCGGCGTCAATTTCTTTGGCAAACTTTCTAAAGGTATAGTCGGCACACCGTTGATCGCGAGGTTTTCGCACGGCGGGGCCACCTAAATACTTGTGACTGAATTGGAATTTCTGATCATAAAACTCAGGGTAGGCATCGTCGAGTGTAGAATAAAGTGACTGAACCGCGACCAGATCCTTCAGCGTCTGCAAATCGCCTTTGACAAACTGCTCGTGAAGATAAGCTGTGGCTTCCGGCGAAAGATCCCGAAGGGGCACAGATGCCGATAGCGGAGCAAATACCTGGTCGAGGTGAAATGCCGGATACTTAGCAACCAGAGATTCCCGAGACACATAGCGATCTTCGTTAATCAGCGCACGAAACTCTTCTGGCGTGGGATACACTTGGGAGAAAGCCTGTTCCAGGTCCACAACCTTTTTCGCCCGCGCAGATATTTGCTGAGTTTCACCAATGGTAATGAGAAAGGCAGAGACAAGTTCCGTATAGGCTTGTTTCACGTCTTCTTTTTCATAGAGTTTTCGGTGATTCAACTGCATGACATCCACATCAAAATAAGCGTCATTTTTTAAGCTGTTCTTTTGGTTGGGAATATCACCAAGACCCAGAAAGCTGGGGGATCCAGCGTTCCATCTCTGTACAATGTATTGTGCTAGTTCTTCGTGGCTATTGATCTGGGCAAGGTCAGCTTTGACTTGGGCCACCCACTCTTGCTCGTCAGTGACCTGTCGTTTTTCGTTTAGACAGGATTGATAAACATCTCGCACTTGGGCCAAGCGGGGAGACACTTTTTTATTGGCAACACTGTCTATGAACGCCATCTTTTTTCGTTTGACCCGCTCATGCGAGTCATTGAATGCAAATGTGTAGGCGCTTTTATCATCGGGCAGCGAGAAGTCGGCCAGTGCACCTGAACAGGCGTATTCATAAAAATCATTGCAGGGGTCTAATTTGACATTAACCGGGAAGTCCCGCCGTTCAGGGATCACTAGATTTTGAGTCAGCAGGGCCTGCTGTCCAGTGGATGCATCTGGAGTTTCGGCATTGGCCGCATTAATCTGTCGTTGGGGGTGATTGCAGCTCAAAAGGGTCGCCACAAAAACAATTACCGATGATAAAAGTGCCAATTTACTCATAGAGGTACCTCGTAGGGAATTATATTAAGCCAAAAATGGGGCAGGACTATTCCCGCTAACTTAAACGATAGACCCGGTTTGGGTCAAAATAGAATGTAGTGAATTCAGTCTAGGATCGAATCTTTTTCACAGGCTACTGGGTGACCATGGTCGTTGAAAGATTGAGGCGATTTACGGGCTCACCGCTGCTATCCAGAAAATAGCCCTGGGCCTCAAATTCCACGGTGTAAACAAAGCTATCGGCCTCTGGCAGTGAACCCAGGTAGATCACCACGCTGTGGGTGCCATTGTAGTTGGACTCAAAGTCTCCGTAAATTTCTCCAGATTGACTACCAAAATCGAACCCACCTTCGGCTTTCACAATGCCGCCGCCCTTGGTGGAGGTCGCGTAATAGGTGAAGGTCAATATACGAAATTTCTGGCCAGACTGATTGTTCAAATTAAATTTAAAACGAGTCCAGGGAGCTTTGATGGTTCTTTCGTTTTCGGTACCCTTATCGATGGTAATATCGGCGTTGATAACAATAGGGCTTTCTGGCACAGGAGTGAGAGTGATCAGCTTAGACAGTTTCATACTCTCACTCTCAACACCACACTGAATTGTCGATAGGGCGAGTAGACCCAAAAGCCCGAGCTTTGCAATTTTCAAAATGTTCATCGACACCACCACCTTAATAATAATTTTAGTATATTACGTGTTGATAACAAACAGAATTACTGCTGGACCTACGGCTAGAAGCCAGAAACACGTTCTGGCGTCTCAGGACGAGACATTTCCCCGATTCATGGGGAATTCTCAGGATCACCTCTTGCCAGTGCTTCCGTAAGGTTTTAAAACAGCGGCATGGATCTTTTTGAGCAGGCGCAGAACCAATACGAAGACTCAACCCAGCCGCTGGCTGAGCAGTTGAGGCCAAAAGATTTTGAAGACTTTGTGGGTCAAGCTCATGCACTTGGACCAGGTACAGCGCTTAGAAAAAATATCGAAACAGGGTGGATCCAAAACTTAATTTTGTGGGGCCCCCCGGGGAGTGGAAAGACCACTTTTGCTCACCTTCTGGCCGAAAAAATAGACAGTGAGTTTGTCACTGTGAATGCCGTCGATACGGGGGCTAAAAAATTGCGCGAGTTGGGACAACAAGCTCGAGATCGTCGCTTACAGTTTCGGCGAAAAACCATGCTATTCATCGATGAAATCCACCGCCTTAACAAAGCTCAACAAGATGTGCTTCTGCCGTTTGCTGAAAAAGGTGATTTTGTTTTGGTGGGTGCAACCACTGAAAACCCCAGCTACGAACTTAACTCTGCTCTGTTAAGTCGTTGCCGCTTGGTGGTGTTTCGGCCCCATACAAGAGAAGATTTGGCTCGATTAATGAAACGAGCGGCCGAAAGGCTGTCGGTCCCCTTGGACGAGCTATTGACCTCAGAAGCCCAAGAAGATTTGTGCGAGCGTGCTTCAGGAGATGCGCGCCGATTGATTAATTGGTTTGAGCAGATTGCCAGTGTGGCTCAGTTGAAGGCAGAGGGCATCAATTGGCCCGTGGGGCGTGATCAGCTCAGTCAGGTCATTGAGACCGCCGGTATCAGCTACGATAAAAACAGCGATGAACATTACAATTGCGTTTCGGCATTTATCAAAAGTGTTCGCGGCAGTGATCCTGATGCGGCCTTGTATTACTTGGCACGAATGCTAAGGGGAGGGGAGGACCCCGTTTTCATTGCTCGGCGCCTAGTGATTTTAGCTTCAGAAGATATTGGTAATGCTGATCCTCGCGCTATTACCGTAGCCGTGTCTGGACTTCAGGCTGTGGAGCTTATTGGTATGCCCGAGGCGAGAATCAGTTTGGCGCAAGTCACGACCTATCTATCGAGCGCCCCCAAATCAAACCGCGCCTACGTCGGATTAGAAAAAGCATTTAAAGTAGTGGACAAAACAGGAGCCCTGCCGATTCCCTTGGCGTTAAGGTCCTCGCGCACACAAGCCATGCGTGATCTCGGCTACGGCAAAGACTACGTCTACACCCACGATGCTCCAAAGGGTTGGGCTAGACAGCAGTACCTCCCTGAGAGTGTGAAAGCTGAGAAGTTTTACGAACCCGTGGACCGGGGTTTTGAAAAGACGATTCTGCAATATTTGGCCTGGCTTCGCGAGTAGCTCCACCACCGGCTAAAAAATGTTTCCCATGAAAGTGTGAATGGCCGCCGGTAAATTTACCGATCTTATTTGATTGGGCTCAATATTTTTTAATAATAGAGAGAGCCCCACTTAGGGCCCGACTTAATACACCTTGTTGGCACAGACACACACGCATAACTCATCCCCTTGCGTCTCCATAGAATGTTTTGTGTTTGAAGGGATGGTAATGCGGTCACCCGGTCGCAGCAGCAGCTTATTGCCGGCCACATTCATGACCAGTTCGCCACTTGCGACCATTCGTACTTCATCAAAGGGATGTCTGTGATCTGTAACGGTCGCCCCTTTGGGATACTCTTCGTTGAAGGGCTCTAGACCTTCGGCCTCAAAAAGAATCTTAATCTGTTGAATATCAGGAACTCGTGGCGCCTGCCATCGTCGCACAAGCATAAAAACCTCACAATTATTAATGTAGAGACCCAAAAATCAAGGCAAAGGCGGTATTGTCGATCTCACCTGTAAAATCGCGTTTGTGTGGGAATCTGTCAAATAGTGTTCTAAGTTTTGCCAGTTTTATGATGAAAACTGTCTCATTTCAATAACTTACTGGATTTTGTCTGATTCCTTTGCAGGACAATAAACCAAAAATTCCCAAAGCCCTCAAGTCTTTCCAAGGTGTGGACGATAGCTACTCTGACATCGTTGAAGACGCAGACACAATGAGAAAGCAGGCGAGGGAATTTTGAGTCGGATGAAGCAGGTTATGAATAACCCCAAAACAGAAGAGCAGATTGTTCACTATATTGAGCAGTCTACAGGATTGATGATCAAAGACTTTAACCAAGGTCGAGTCGAAATCCAGCAAGAGGCCGACGGAAAGACTTTGGGTTTTGAATTAAAGTCCATTGAAGAGGTGATCTCGCGATTCGATTCGCACGGTGAGCCTTTTTTACAAGTGAACTTTCGATCGGGCACTAAAATATTGCTCACAGAAAGACTTGTCGGCTTCAAGCCGGGGCAGATCAAGGGTCTAGACCCCTCTCGTCTTCCTAAAGTGGTGACCACTCCAGACCTAATCAGTGTGGTTGAAGCCATTGAAGACCATGTCAACCATGGAGAGGGAAGTCCAGAAGACATCGATTTATTAAAACAAGTCTTCAAAGCTGTGGTCACAGGCGCCGAAGCCGTAGGTTTTGACCTATCCATCGAGCGCGCTTGGCTTGACCGAATTGCCAAAGTAAACGCCAAGGCATCGGCTTAATAATTTAAAGCTGTGCTCCGTTGATTTTTTGTCGTTCAACAAAACCCCCAACCTTGTTCTCTGTGACTCAAGTGAGCCTCTAACAAGGCATTTTTTTCCACCGATCCGAAGAGAAACTCATCGATGACGATTGCGTAAAATGCGCTTCGAGTGGCAGCGACATTTTAAAAGCTCAATCCCATGTGGCCCAAATAGGCAAATGTTGGGGCGCCCATTGGTAGGCTTGTCAGGGTCAATAAACTCGAAAAATCCAGTAATGCTAGGGGTGCGTATGCATCATCAAGAAACCTTCACAGGTCTTTTAGTTCCTTTTTTTCGGCCATGGCTAAGATCAAACGTGGTCGATGGGTTCCACAACATGGACCAGGGCCTTAAAATATTTTGCGAACTAACAGACCCAGATCAAAAAGCCCTGGCATAGGCGTTCTTTTAGCGTAAAGCCATATTAAAGCTTTTTCAAATCCGAGGCCTGAGGGGTGCCAGTGGGTAACCTCCGTGGTAGGAATCCCTTTTCCAAAGAGGAGGATACGAATGGTCAAAGTCCTAGCGACCTTGGGTCTAGCTGCGTTGACACTTTTGCCTGCAGAGAGTTTTGCCACGGAAGACTCATTTGCAATGAAGTACTACGATTGTTTTCCCGTAGATTTGCCGGAAGTGCCGGTTACTATTCGAATCGGTATGGAAAAGGTTCTTCGGGTCGGAAAAAGCTCCACCTCCTACATGGGAGGCGTACCCGTGTATCTGGTACATGAGGGTGACAACGTGGCTGGCATAAGAGTGGGAGACACCTCTTTCACTATCAACGATCTCGAGCAGATGGTCTTATTTGAAAGTAATGAAGCCCAAATCAGCCAAAGTATCCCAATTAGCCTCACCAACTTTCACCTGCCCATATCGTCTCTGTCCACCTGTGAGGGGTGGGAGGGCAACACTCTTAGTGGGGGAACTTGCTTCAATTTAGGTTTTCTCGAGGAAGTGAGTCTCGGTCATGACGTTTTAGGAGGGATTCTGAAATATATGATTGGTCGCTCGTGGCTTGCGGCTGAGGGGTCGACAAGCCTTCGGGATCGCATGGAGAAGGAGTGGGGAGACCGTTGGCTTAGCTACGATCTTATCGTTACTCAAAGTGTTGGAGCACCAAAAGTCTACTTGGAAGATGAGTATGGTCATCGCCGGGTCAATTTAGTGTTAGGTATGATCGACGTGGATGACTCTAACCTTTACGCTGGTGTAAAAGAGGTAAAAGGTTTTTACGTAAACAATTTTGCTGAAGAGCTGTCCATTCTATCTGAACTCGGTTGCCTAATGCCGATCAGGCAGCCATAGGTTTTGTCGAGCCCACACGCCGGGCCGGGGTTCCGGCCCACACTTCATTGGCGCCAATGTGGGTGTTTTTGGGGACTACGGCGCCAGCGGCCACAAGGGCGCCATCGCTGATAGTGACTCCAGCCATGATGATGGCTTTCGTGCCGATGGTTACATGATTCCCGATTTTTACTGGGTAAAATGCGAGACGGTCACCCTCAATGGCATGACTAATAATGAGACTGTCATCGCCAACAATACATCCATCGCCAATGGAAAAATGCAGAGGATCCCCGATTCGGCCCGGAAAGTAGGTGGCATGCCCCACGGAGCTGCCAAGAGCCTTATAAATAAGTCGGGTCATGGGGACAGGTATCAACATGTTTTGTAGAAACGGGCGTATTATTAACATAATAAAAAGTTGATAGATCATTGCAACCCGCTCGTTGCGAGTGCCGGGTTGAATTTCACCGGTGGGCACATCATTTATTGTGAAATACAAACGGTAGGCTCCAATAATCAGGGCGAAAGAAGTGCAGAAAAACCCTGCAATGGTGAGAACTTCAGACGTTTGCCATATTTGAAACTTTGAATCTAATAAGAAAAAAACAACCAGCGAAAGTCCCAGACATCCATATATAATCGAAAAAAATGTGGCAACAGGTGCAAAATAAATTTTTCTCACCAAGTCTCCATTTCTTTGCGCCACGGGGGGTGGCAGGTATCGGTTGAGTCGGCAACTTTTGAGAAGTGTCTTGGTGACACCCCAAACACTTTCTTAAATCCTTGTTTGAATGCCGAATAGTCGCCATGTCCCGTGGCAAAACAAGACTCAGTAGCGGATTTCTCATGTGATACGATCAGACCACCGGCCGCCGTAATTCGAAGGTGTTGGCGATACTCGCTAGGCGACAACCCAAAAGAGCGTCGAAAATAGTGGGTCATAGTCGAGTAGGGAACATTCAGCGTGTTTGCAATGGTTCGCATCGAGAGATCGTTGGTATAGTGGGCATCCAGATAATCTTTTGTCCGCTGGGCCACGGAACAAGTTTCAGCTCTCCGGCTCACGGGAGTATAGTATTTGAGCTGTATCAGGTGTTCGGCCACTTCCGCTGCGGTAGAAAACGCCGAGGTTCGATCCCATGGAAACATGACGGCTCCGGGAAGATTCACTCTAAGGGGTGTATTGGAAGTATAGGCTTCCCAGTAAATGTAGCTAGCAGAAATTTGCCAGCAGACCACCTCTTTGGCCGGCAAAAACAGCGCAAAAAGCTCGTTCCCGGCAGGGCGCAAAAGGTGATCAGTCTGAAGACTCACCGGACACGTTCGCGGATCAATGATAAAAAGTTTCCATCCCATTGCGAACACTTCTGTGACCAAAGTGTCTTGTTGCCAAAGATGCCATCTTTTCAAATGGTAGAAGTCGCCGTCGAGCTGTTGCAACCGAGTGACAAAATTAACGCCATGGACTTCCATAGGTTGTTTCGGTTGAGTTTTCTGAGTATTTTGTGAATCATCCATAAATCAATTTCCGCACAAGCCATGCATCATGTGATCCTGAAGGCCACTTCCTCAAGCCCCAGGTGGCACTTCGAAAGAACCCTATATAGTCTAGGCCCAAAGCACTGTTGCGGCGCCCCTCATCCAGAAATTCTAGGTAAGCTTCAAGTATTTCACTAGGGGAAATGAGCAAAAATATATGAAAAAAACTGTATATCTTGCTTTTTCTTAAAAAGTGTCCCATTCTCTGTGCCGCCTGTGGGGGCATAGCTCAGTTGGGAGAGCATCTGATTTGCATTCAGAAGGTCGCAGGTTCGATCCCTGTTGCCTCCACCAGTTTTATCTCTATGTATTCGGGCAGAAAATCCTAAATCCTAAATCCTAAATCCTAAAATCCTAAAATCCTAATTTACTACACCTCATCTCTTCTAATAATGGGCACCACCGAATAGCTCTGAGTGGCGCATTTTGGACAGGCTCCAAAGTCAGGCTCTTCTCTCCTAAGAGTTGGTAGCCCCAAAAAAAACCAAAAAGCACAAGCATTTAACAAGGCCAGTCTTTATTGCCTAATCAACCAGTGATTAATCACCTTTAATTCATTTGATGTCATAGAGTGTGATATTCGTCGATGCGGCAGGACTCATTTGCAATCCCCGTCAAAGCTAAGGTTCGTAACTGAGACTAAATTCTGACCTCAACCGCTATTCAGCGTGGTCACTCGAAAAAATTAATAAATAAGAGGCCAGGTTCACCTACGGATCCATTAAGGGACGTCCACTTTCAAGCGTTGCCTATTTCTGATGAGAATGGGAGAGGTGCTAATCTCTCTGACACCACGAACGGGGCTGTAGACAAGGTTTCCAGGGAATCTTCATTAAATCAACAAATCTGCTGGACATTCAGGTGGCGACTCGATAGATTCTTCGGGCTTCGAAAGTTGCTGAACCCTCTAATCAAGGGATTCAGAGCCTCGGTTACCGCTACGCAAAAAAAGTAGCGGCTTCAAAAATATTCTTATTTTTGGGGTTGACCGGGGCCGGCCGTTGGCCTAAAACCCGAGGCTCTGAATTTTGCTCTTTGAAAACTGAATAGCTAGCCAAAACAAAATGGTTTTGGGTCCCAACAAATTTCATCTATATTTATAGATGGTTTTTTGGGTCAATTTTTTAATTTACAAATGCTTTGCATTTGCTTTTGATTTTAGATTTTTAGAATCAGAATTTAACTGAAGAGTTTGATTCTGGCTCAGAGCAAACGCTGGCGGCGTGCCTAATACATGCAAGTCGAACGGGGAAAGTCCTTCGGGACAAGTACTAGTGGCGCACGGGTGAGGAACGCGTGGATAATCTGCCCTCTAGCGGGGAATAACTCGGGGAAACTCGTGCTAATACCGCATAAGACCACAGTATCTGCGGATACAGAGGTTAAAGATTTATCACTAGAGGATGAGTCCGCGTCCGATTAGCTTGATGGTGGGGTAATGGCCTACCATAGCGACGATCGGTAGCTGGTCTGAGAGGATGATCAGCCACACTGGAACTGAGACACGGTCCAGACTCCTACGGGAGGCAGCAGTAGGGAATATTGCGCAATGGGGGAAACCCTGACGCAGCGACGCCGCGTGAGTGATGAAGGCCTTAGGGTTGTAAAGCTCTGTTCTATGGGAACAAAAAAATGAGGGTACCATAGAAGAAAGGACCGGCTAACTTCGTGCCAGCAGCCGCGGTAATACGAGGGGTCCAAGCGTTGCTCGGAATCATTGGGCGTAAAGCGGGTGTAGGCGGCTTTTCAAGTCAGAAGTGAAAGCCCCGGGCTCAACCTGGGAAGTGCTTTTGATACTGTTAAGCTTGAGTGTGGGAGAGGTCAGTAGAATTCCTGGTGTAGTGGTGAAATACGTAGATATCAGGAGGAATACCGGATGGGAAGCCGGCTGACTGGCCCAACACTGACGCTCAGACCCGAAAGCGTGGGGATCAAACAGGATTAGATACCCTGGTAGTCCACGCCGTAAACGATGGACACTTGGTGTTGGTGGTATTGACCCCATCAGTGCCGAAGCTAACGCGTTAAGTGTCCCGCCTGGGGAGTACGGTCGCAAGATTAAAACTCAAAGAAATTGACGGGGGCCCGCACAAGCGGTGGAGCATGTGGTTTAATTCGATGCAACGCGCAGAACCTTACCTACCCTTGACATCTAGTGGAAGACTCTCAGAGATGAGGTCGCCTTCGGGCCGCTAGACAGGTGCTGCATGGCTGTCGTCAGCTCGTGTCGTGAGATGTTGGGTTAAGTCCCGCAACGAGCGCAACCCCTATCTTTAGTTGCCAGCATTAAGTTGGGCACTCTAGAGAGACTGCCGACGTTAAGTCGGAGGAAGGTGGGGATGACGTCAAGTCCTCATGGCCCTTATGGGTAGGGCTACACACGTGCTACAATGGGTGATACAAAGGGTAGCAATACCGCAAGGTGGAGCTAATCCCAAAAAGTCACTCTCAGTTCGGATTGAAGTCTGCAACTCGACTTCATGAAGGTGGAATCGCTAGTAATCGCGGATCAGCATGCCGCGGTGAATACGTTCCCGGGCCTTGTACACACCGCCCGTCACACCATGAAAGTTGGTTGTACCAGAAGTCGCTGAGCTAACCTTCGGGAGGCAAGCGCCCAAGGTATGGTCGATGATTGGGGTGAAGTCGTAACAAGGTAGCCGTAGGGGAACCTGCGGCTGGATCACCTCCTTTCTAAGGAGATTTAATTATCTCTTAGGTCATGCCCAAAACCGCATTTTCTTCAGAGTAAGTAGATGCACTGGCTAGCTATTTAGCTTTGAGGGAGCAAATTCCTTTTTGAAGGTTTTTGGCTTTTTTTAAGCTGTCAAATTCGAGGCGTTGAGGAAGAGAGCGCGGAGTCGTACGAAAGTACGTCACACAAGCGATCGACCGAGCAGCGAAGAAGATGACCGCTTAAAGGAAGCCAAAAGGGCCTGTAGCTCAGTTGGTTAGAGCACACGCTTGATAAGCGTGGGGTCAGAAGTTCAAGTCTTCTCAGGCCCACCAGTTATTTCTAATAAAATACTGGCGGATACCATGGAGACTTGGTAGTTTTCCTCTTCTTTGTGATTTTTAATCTCAAAGATTAAGCGCTCTTTGAAAATTTAATATTGATAACAAGATTTTACCAACTTGTTATCGAGAATCAGTTAATAAACACTGAATATCAATTCTATTAATTACAAGCTTGAATTGTTTTTTTGTTGTGAAATGAAACAAACAGTTCAGTGGGTAAGTAAATTTCGAATTCAAGTGATTCTTAGCAAGGTAAAACTCAATTTAAAAGCTACTAAGGGCTTACGGTGAATGCCCTGGCACTAAAAGGCGATGAAGGACGTGATAAGCTGCGAAAAGCTTCGGGGAGTGGCACATACACTTTGATCCGGAGATATCCGAATGGGGAAACCCACCAGTTTAACTGGTATCTTAAAGTGAATTCATAGCTTTAAGATGCGCACGAGGGGAAGTGAAACATCTCAGTACCCTCAGGAAGAGAAATCAACCGAGATTCTCCTAGTAGTGGCGAGCGAACGGGGAATAGCCTAAACCTCCTATATGTTAAAGCTCCTGGGCGTTGTATAGGGGGTGTCGTGGGACTCTCAGAAGTTACTAGGATAACTTCGCAGAGTTACAAAGTTTTACTATAGTAGAACGATCTGGAAAGGTCGGCCAAAGAAGGTGATAGCCCTGTAAATAAAATAGTAAGACCTCTGGAGAGGATCCCGAGTACTACCGGACACGTGTAATCCGGTAGGAATCTGGGCGGACCACCGTCTAAGGCTAAATATTCTTTAGTGACCGATAGTGTACTAGTACCGTGAGGGAAAGGTGAAAAGAACCCCGAGAGGGGAGTGAAATAGAACCTGAAACCGTAAGCTTACAAGCTGTGGGAGCACTATGTCCTAGACAAGTGTGACCGCGTACCTTTTGCATAATGAGTCAGCGAGTTATGGTTTGCAGGCTAGGTTAAGCCGTGACAGGTGTAGCCGTAGCGAAAGCGAGTCTGAAATGGGCGTTAGTCTGTAACCATAGACCCGAAACCCGGTGATCTATTCATGGCCAGGGTGAAGCGTGGGTAACACCACGTGGAGGCCCGAACAAGTGGATGTTGAAAAATCCTTTGATGAGCTGTGAATAGGGGTGAAAGGCCAATCAAACTGGGTGATAGCTGGTTCTCCCCGAAATATATTTAGGTATAGCCTTGGGTCATTGTATCCCGGAGGTAGAGCACTGAATGGGCTAGGGGTCTTTACCGGATTACCAAACCCAATCAAACTCCGAATGCCGGAGATATGTATCCCAGGAGGCAGTCATAGGGTGATAAGGTCCTTTGACGAGAGGGAAAGAGCCCAGACCGCCAGCTAAGGTCCCTAAATATGTGCTAAGTGGAAAACGCTGTGGAGCTACTTTGACAACTAGGAGGTTGGCTTAGAAGCAGCAATCCTTTAAAGAAAGCGTAATAGCTCACTAGTCTAGTGGCTCTGCGCGGAAGATATAACGGGGCTTAAGCACATTACCGAAGCTGCGGGTTAGATTTATATCTAGCGGTAGGGGAGCGTTGTGGCGTAGGCTGAAGGTCGACCGAGAGGACGGCTGGACGAACCACAAGTGATCATGCTGACATAAGTAGCGTTTAACGCAGGTGAAAAACCTGCGCGCCGTAAACTCAAGGGTTCCTGGGCCAGGATAATCCTCCCAGGGTTAGTCGAGTCCTAAGGCGAGGCCAATTGGCGTAGTCGATGGAAAAACGGTTAATATTCCGTTACCTATCTTGTTGTAAGCGCAGGAGGGACGGACTAGGATAGGTTGGGCCTGTTATTGGTTCAGGTTCAAGCGTGCAAGTGGTGGAGTAGGCAAATCCGCTCCACATACACCTAGGCGTGGAGGAAGGAGAATTTTTCTCTGAACTCAACCGACTCCATGGTTCCAAGAAAAGCTTCGGCGTGTTTTCAAGATAGCTCGTACCGTAAACCGACTCAGGTGAGTGGGATGAGTATTCTCAGGCGATTGGGTTAAATCTGGTTAAGGAACTCGGCAACTTGACACCGTAACTTCGGGATAAGGTGTGCCATCTGGTGTGTAGTCCCTTGCGGGCGAAGCATTGGGTGGTCGCAGAGAAATGGGAGTAGCGACTGTTTATCAAAAACACAGGGCTGTGCAAAGTCACAAGACGACGTATACAGCCTGACGCCTGCCCGGTGCCGGAAGGTTAAGAGGATCTGTTAGCTTCGGCGAAGCGGAGAATTGAAGCCCCGGTAAACGGCGGCCGTAACTATAACGGTCCTAAGGTAGCGAAATTCCTTGTCGGGTAAGTTCCGACCTGCACGAATGGCGTAACGACTTCTCCGGTGTCTCAACCAGATGCCCAGCGAAATTGAATTCTCGGTGAAAATGCCGAGTACCCGCGGAAAGACGGAAAGACCCCGTGAACCTTTACTCTAGCTTGGCAGTGACCTTTGAGGCCTCATGTGTAGGATAGGTGGGAGTCTATGAAACCCGGACGCTAGTTCGGGTGGAGACACCCTTGAAATACCACCCTTGATGTCTTAGAGGTCTAACCTGCACCCGTTATCCGGGTGAGGGACACTGTCTGGTGGGGAGTTTGACTGGGGCGGTCGCCTCCTAAAAAGTAACGGAGGCGTGCGAAGGTTCCCTCAGCCTGATCGGAAACCAGGCGTCGAGTGCATTGGCATAAGGGAGCTTGACTGCGAGACCTACAAGTCGAGCAGGTGCGAAAGCAGGCCAAAGTGATCCGGTGGTCCCGCGTGGAAGGGCCATCGCTCAACGGATAAAAGGTACTCCGGGGATAACAGGCTGATACCCCCCAAGAGTTCACATCGACGGGGGTGTTTGGCACCTCGATGTCGGCTCATCACATCCTGGGGCTGGAGCAGGTCCCAAGGGTTTGGCTGTTCGCCAATTAAAGTGGTACGCGAGCTGGGTTCAGAACGTCGTGAGACAGTTTGGTCCTTATCTTCCGTGGGCGTAGGAGAATTGAGAGGAGCTGTCCTTAGTACGAGAGGACCGGGATGGACGAACCTATGGTGTTCCTGTTGTCGCGCCAGCGGCATCGCAGGGTAGCTATGTTCGGAACGGATAACCGCTGAAAGCATCTAAGCGGGAAGCCGACCTCAAGATTAGTTCTCCCAGATCTTTATGATCCTTAAGACTCCTTCTAGACTAGGAGGTTGATAGGCAGGAAGTGTAAGCAGGGTGACCTGTTCAGCTAACCTGTACTAATTAGTCGTGAGGCTTTTTTTTCTTCTCTTAACTCGAGAAGAGCTAAATTGAGTTTTACTCTTGCTAAGAATAACTTGAATTCGAAAGCCGATGGTTTTAAAAGAACCATCGGTTTTCGCAGAAGCGATATTCAGTGAGCAGCAATCAGTCGTCTGCTGATATTGGTTAAACCACCTTTTGCACCCTTTCTCCTTCAAGGTTTATCCAATACAGCGACGATGACTGATTACTGGTCATTGAATGTTAGATTTTCTGGTGTCAATAGCGGCGGAGAAACACCTGATCCCATCCCGAACTCAGAAGTTAAGCCCGCCAGCGGCGATGGTATTGCAGGGGTAGCTCTGTGGGAGAGTAGCACGATGCCAGGTCTTTTTTTAAACCCAGGATTTTTATCCTGGGTTTTTTTTTGCCCTAAAATGGTCTTTGTCGCTTGTTACTCAGCTGCCCCTTTTCGATTTCCTGATCCAGTCGTGTGCACCAATGAGAAATTTAAAGATACTTTGGTATGCAAAATTTTAACCCCTTCCATTTTGAAATTTCAAAGTAGTCTCAAGGTGAGATTTTTATCTTTTTTTCGAAATCTCTTGGCTTCTTGTCGCAGTTTTTCTAAATTAAGACGCATTGCTAACTCCTTGTTCTTCTTGGTGTTTCTCATGTTGAGACCTAAGATTTCACCAAGAAGACTTGGAGTTTTTCAAGTAAAATCAACGTTTCCCGCCATTTCACTGACAAAATCAACCGAAGCCTAAACAAAAATTTTTTAACACCTAAAGTCTATCGGATTTCTGCCGATAAGAACCGCATGGAAAAGGTGGTTTATTCACGTATTTTAGTTGCCACGCAGTTATTGCTCTTTGTTTTAGGGCTTTCGGGCTTAAGTGCATGCCGCCTCGGGGAGGCGTCGCTTTCTGGAAACCTCACATCTATTTACGGATCAGATCCTGATCAAAATTCGAATACTGAAACACTTGTTGTCGAAACAGCCTCTGGTGGGTCAGGGACAGCCATTGATACGTTAAATTTGGTGGTTGGAGAATCTACCGAGTTTTTCTCAGTGATGCGAAAATCTTCGGGGGAGTTTGTTGCTGACGCTGAAGTTTCATGGGTTCTCAATGGTGGAATTGGGACTTTGACTATCGATCCATCAGGTCAGTCGGCCCAGTTTAACGCCATTGCAGTAGGAACGGGCCAAGTCAAAGCCTATACGGGCGGGTTGTCATTTATTGTAGATTTGAATGTAACACTGCCACCACTACCTACAATTTCGTTTACATCGTCGGCCCAATCAGTCACTGAGGGCTCAGACATAGTCAACGGCCCCGAGTGGTATGCTGGACCTGGTTATACTCATAGGGTTCGGCTTACGTTTGACAATTCGGCGCAATCAGAAAACCTCAACGACTTTCCTGTAATGGTGAAATTGAATTCGGGCCGGATAGATTATTTAAACACCAAGGATGCCGGTGAAGATGTTCGATTCTACGATTCATCTGGCACACCGCTGTCTTTTGAGATTGAGTCGTGGAGTGAATCTGGTGACTCAATTATTTGGGTGAAAGTGCCCCTAGTTGCGGCAGGGTCAAATACTGATTACATCTGGATGTTTTATGGTGCCGATGAATCAGTGTCGGCTAGCAATCCAGCATTGGTGTGGAACGCCGATATTGCCAGCGTATTTCATTTTTCTGGTACGGGAAATGATTCCACAGCCAATGCAAAACACGCAACATCTGTGGCGCCAAGCTATTCGTCAGGATCTATGGGAAATAGTGCTGCCGTGAGTGGATTTGACTCGTCGTTCACCTTACCCAATGGCATGACGGCGACATTACCGCTAACAATTAGTGGTTGGTTCAAAACAACTAGCAACGGCACTATTTTTAGTGCGTCGAACGTGGCCTATCCTGGAACCCCGTCAAAGTGGGCGCCATTGATGTATATTGGTACAGATTACAAGTTGAGAGGCGCTTTTTATTCTGGGACATTTCCTTCATATGCATCCCCCACGGCTGTAAACGATGATTTGTGGCACCATGTCGCGTTTGTAGCGACCTCCACCGGTCAGAAGTTTTACCTCGATGGAGTATTGCTGGGCACATTTGGGGTGCCACAAGCTGACTATGTCAATATGGTCTATAATGACATAGGTAAAGGATCCACTTATCTTTGGCCACAGGCACCAGTGGCAGGATGGAGTTCCTTTAGTGGATCACTAGATGAATTTCGTGTGGCCACAGTTGAAAAGTCGGCTGATTGGTTAAAAGCAGAACATCTTTCGGGATCAGATACGTTTATCACTTACGGCCCCCCGGAGACTAGCACGATTGGCTTAACAAGTGCGAGCGTTGATATCAGTGTTAGCTCATCCCATGATGAAGATATCGTTATTCCAATTACAGTGAGTGGTTCGGCGTCGTCTCCCAACGATTACGCTATGGCTGAAACCACTTCGATCACCATACCCGCGGGCCAAACGTCTTACACTGTTAATTTCGATATCGTACAAGACCTTGCCGTGGAAGGTGATGAAACTGTTACCTTAACCTTGGGTGATCCAGGCAATGCCTATTTAGGCACAGATGATTCGTTTGAACTAACTATTTCTGATGATGACACCTTGGCTGAGATCAGTGTGGCCGATGTCACTCGATTTGAGGGGCAGACATTCACTGTGGAGATCAGTCTTAACCAACCTATTTATTCGGGCAATGTGGAGGTGGACTACACCACATCCAATGGAACGGCAGAAATCCCTGGTGACTATACCGCGAAATCTGGAACGGCAGTTTTTGGGGTCGGGATCACTTCAGTAACTGTGCAGATACCCACATTTACAGATTTAACGGACGAGGGTAGCGAAGTGTTTCAATTTAATTTGTCAAACCCTGTCAACGGAGTTCTGGCAGGTGCCTCAGCAACATTGCAATTAGACAATAATTTTGCACCAGTCACAGTCAATGATGGTCCGATTATAGTAAATACCTCAAGCTCCAGCCACACCGTTTTGGGCAACGACACTGATCCAGATGGAGATCTATTGATAGTGTCTGCCGCTGAATCGGCTAGCGGCGGAATTGTGAGTGTTTCTCCTACAAATATAATCACCTATACTCCGCCTGTGGGCTATTCGGGTATTGAGACAATAACCTATGAAGCCAACGACCAAAAGGGTGGAGTCACTCCGGGTACGCTGACACTGTATGTGATGACGCCCTATACATGGACGGGGGCTGCAGCCAACAGCAACTTTTCTGATGGTGGAAACTGGTGTGGCAATGTGGTCTCAAACGCATGTCAAGGTGACATGGCGGCACCCAACGGCAGTCAAAAGGCCATATTTGATGGTACGTGCACATCGAATTGTGATGCGACCATTGGGTCGACGACTTCGTTGGGTGGATTGCATTTGAATGAAGGATACTCGGGAACAATCACGCAGGGCGTGGGTGTTGACCTTACAGTGGGCGCTTTGGGCTATATGCAGGCCGGCGGTAGTTTTATAGGTTCTTCTGACGCCGGAGATGATTTAAATGTTTATACCTATTCCACACCGAATATTATCATCAGTGGCGGTACTTTTAGGGCACCTAGGGGAATATTCACAATCAGATACGGATTCGTCGTTAGTGCTGTGGCCAACTTTGTCCACAATAATGGGCTTCTCCGAACGGTGGGTGATTGTGGCTGTAGTTATGCTAGAGGTCGCATAGAACTCAATGGAGATCCCCTTTATAATTTTGATGACAATCGCTCGTGGGGTTTTTCTGACCATATTGGAACTACTGTTGTTGAAGGTGACTATATCTTTAACTTGGGCGGCTATGGGACTCGAGGCAATATTGAGCTTCATGGTGATCTTACGGTATTGGCGCAATCGAATTCTTATGCTCTTTCCAGTATTACTCTGGCTGGTAGTGGTGATCAAACAATCACTCATACAGCCGGGGCTTTTCCTCGATACACATTTATTATTAATAAACCAAGTGGAAATGTGGTGCTGGCTAGTAATCTCACGATGACCGATGCATCTCAAACGGTGAACTTGTTATCCGGCCAAATTTTGTTAGGCGGATACACATGGAGTATTGCTGGTAACCTGGTGTTGGGTGCATCTCAAACTGTCGACCTTGGTGGAGGATCACTTTCGACAAAGACTTTAAATTTAAACTCGGGATCGATAGTTGACTTAAATGGGGGCACGCTCACCGTAAACGGCAGCCCTGTGGTTGCGGGGCCTTATGGATCAGGGTCTGTTACGGATTAATATTTAGTTTCTGATCGATGTTGAAAGACTTTGTTTTAAAGAACGGCATTTCTGCACCTAGCCATGCTCAATCTCTACAGGGAATTGATAAAACAGCCTGGGTAATCTACGCTTTCTTCAAAAAAAGGTACTGTCACCGTGTAGTTGTGGCCGTCGATATTGATATCCCAGCCTAAGTTATAAACTCGAAAGCTTTCTTTAAACGCCGATTTCACAGTTTGAGAGTAAACAAATA
The DNA here is from genome assembly GCA_023898385.1 of Pseudobdellovibrionaceae bacterium. Classification (NCBI taxonomy): domain Bacteria; kingdom Pseudomonadati; phylum Bdellovibrionota; class Bdellovibrionia; order Bdellovibrionales; family Pseudobdellovibrionaceae; species Pseudobdellovibrionaceae bacterium. Next base: position 3,257,462 of record CP060220.1, read on the forward strand.
CTGCCATTGACCTATAGTCAAGGTTTCCGACTCGTCCCGGCTTTTTTATGTAGCAGGCCCAGTCAATTTCTCCGTTTCTTTGTTCGAAATGGCAATTCTCAGCCCCTTCAATTCGCACTTCAAAAGTGGACCCCAACTGTCCCAATACTTTGGCTCGTTGAGTATAGTGTTCGATGTCGGCCGTTGAAATGGGTGTGCCAGGGTCGGGCTGAAGGAAAACAACATCTTGAGTGTTAGCAAATCGAAATTGATAGCCGTCTTTATTGGCTATAAGTGTTGCAACTTTCAAATCAGGGAAGTTGTACTCCTCACAACGTAAAAGTTCTGCATTTGCAGAGCTAGATAAAGGCCCACCGAAGGCAATAAACAAAATTAAAACTAATTTATTCATCAATTATTTCTCCCACCTAAATTCAACAACGAAGGCGCCATCTAGAAAGGGTGTCACTTTAACGTTCACCTGGTCTTTTTTGTCGTCAAATAAAGTGATGCCACCAACAACCACATCGGCCTTTGAGAAATGATCATCTATAAGAGATTCTTTGATTAAAAAAATGGACGAAGCCATGGCATTTGCTAGTGCCGAATGCACTCCTTGGATCTCAAGCTGCGCTTTCACAGCTTCCACGACACCCGTATGACACCACCGATTGGACCAATCATCTCGTTTGTGGTGGGTGCTGCAAGGGTAGTCATATTCAGGAATTTGCACACCATCGATTTCAAGAACGTCGGTGGCGGTCATACTCAAGAATCGAATTTCTACAGTTTGTGACTCACCTGTGTTCGATGGTTGAGACATGCGGGTGCTATGATTTTTGGGATGGCGCAGATCGAGTTCGAACCCATCTGGTAGCGATAGATTAAGCGACGATCCCAAAGCTGAATTCGTATTTAAAATTAGAAGAGCCAGTGCCCAGCTCCACCCAATCATTCTTAACATGAAACTCACCCCCCGGCTTCTAAATCACGATTCTTTGATGGACTTGAAGCAATATACTAGACGGCCATAGCGGCAGATTAAACCACCAGAGGGGTTTTGAAAAAAATGGATTCAAATGCAGAGGTTGAGCAGGACTCGGTCTGACATTTGTTCAAATCTGAGCCGCTAGAATCCGCAGGCGGTTATAAATGACCCAGCGTATAAGTGCGTGCGAGCTCCCATTCAGTATTTCCGGTGGGTTTATGAATCAGATGGTATTCAACGAGAGCACCTTGTTCCTGTTCCGCCTCGTCAACCCAAGAGATTAGCAAAACCCTAAGTTGATAATCGCCCTGACCTGCCACTTTGATGGGTGGGCTCACACGGGAGGCCCAGTCTCTTGCCGCGTCATCACCGGGTATTAAATCAATATCTGTTATCTGAAACCACGGGGGAGGCAAAAGGCCTGAGGCTTCAAGGACCTGCACATCTTTTCGCCAAAGGCTTAACAGGCGCACCTCGGGAGAGGACTTCGCGTACTTAATTTTGGCCGCAAAGCCATATCCAATAAATCCAGTGGCCAACACCAATAAAATAGCCATAAGACGCTGTGGTGATGAAGTGACGTCGTTCATCGAGAGATCCCCTTCAATTGACGAATACTTTCAAATTAAACGCGAAAACTTGCGCCTCGGCAACTTCTGTCCCTAAATAAGGCCATGGAAATTCTTGATAAACTCACTTGGGGCGCGGCCATATTGTTTTGCCTGACCCTTGGATTAGCTCCCTTTAACCCACCTCACCTCTGGGAAAAACTAGTGATGCTAAAAGCTGGCACGCTGGTAAAACCCATTGATTGGTTTGATCTTGTCCTTCACGCCACGCCTTGGCTTATTTTGCTGCTGAAAGTGGTGCGCACGGCCACACAAAAATAATTTCGGTGAATCCGCATCGATCACACAACAGTCTGTAGATAGGGTACCGAACTGTAGCGCCAGGGCATTCAGCCAAGGGGGGCCCATCAAACACCAGCGCCCTCCCGATGTGCATGGCGTATCCGGGTTGCGGCACGAAGTGACGCAATCCGAAGACGACATGCGGCCACTCGGGCCGGCGCTGGTGTTTGATGGGCCCCCCTTGGCTGAATGCCCTGGCGCTACAGTTCGGACGGGGCTTTTAGGTTGGGCTCATTCTAGGTTTTGTATGGGTTGCTTTTGGCTCGCCCTTGCTTGTTGTTTAACGATGACGTTTTTTGCTTGCGACTTAAAAAAATTTCCCAACTCTTTTCTCAGATTAAATCTATTTGGTTTTCACGTCGGCCCTGCTTTTGAAATGTTCTGCACCGAAGTCTTGATTGATGTTTGAGTTTCGGCCCCTGATTTGGGGTGACCCCAGTGGTACGTATGAGGAGAACCCATGAGAATTGCTTTAGCTGTTTCTAGTTTTGCTTTGATATTGGTGATGTTTAGCCCCGCTTTAGCAGCATCAGACGCCACTCAATTGAGCGACTCTGTGGCAAAGTACGGTCATAAAAAATCAATGGCTATTCGAGTTTATCCATTTAAGGTCATGAGTGGCTTGCTTGATTTTGCAGGACAAAAATATTTGTCAGATAAAACAGCAATCACTGGCGAAGTACAATATTTATATAATGATTCGTTTGTTCGGCGGCAGTTAGGATCAGACAGCCAGTTTTCATCAAAGAGTGTGGAAGTTCGAATCGATAGGGCCCTTGATGGCCTTATTTCTGGTGATACTTTTTATGTATCGTCGGGTCTTGGATTGGCCTCAGTATCTATAGGAAGTCAGTCCAGCGATACAACGGTTTCAGGCAATATGGTGTTTGGTAAGGTGATTTTCGGAAACCAATGGGCCGGGGAGAGTTTTAATTTTAACGCTGGCCTGGGGCTGATCACGGTGCTTTCTGGAAACATTCGGGCGCAATCTAATAAAGATGACATCGATGTATCGCAGGCCCTTTATGGCGCTGGAATCATCGGAGAGTTGGGGTTGGCCTATATGTTTTAGTGGCGGCTCAGAACCCGATCTGTAGATCATGGCGGGGGTTTGGGGCCTGGTTTGGGCTCAATTGGTGACAATTATGGGCTCCCTATGCCTTTTGAGGCATAGCTATAACTACCTGAAATCAAACGGGTTTTTGGTATTTCCTTGGACTTGTCAATTTCTCATTCGTATCGGCGTTTATAAAGAAGACAATGAAAATCCTTTAATTTCAGTGCGTTAGGTCAAGGTGTCTGACTGGCATACATATTGGAATTGAAGTCGTTGAAGGAAAGGACTTTGGCTTATGGAAACCCTGCGCCGACTGATATTACTTTTTGTTGGTCTATCAATATATGTAGGATGCTCTGACGTGAACTTCCAAGTGGTACCTAGTGCTACTTGTGATGAGTTTAACGATCAGGGTGGCGTGTGCCATCACGGCGAAGACGGGTTTAATACCTATAATATTGAGTTTAAAACCGGAAAAGTAGACATCCTATTTGTTGTTGATAACTCTGGGTCCATGTGGATTGAGCAAACTCAAATGGCCAATAAATTTCCGTATCTTTTAGATAAGATTGCTGATTTAGACTATCAAATCGCCATTACCACTACCGATGTTGAAAATGATCAGGGGCGATTTTTGCTATTTCCGAATGGGGCGCCTTATTTAACAACGGCCACCCACGGCAATAACCTCGATTGGTTTCGTGAGACCATTCAGCGAGATGAAACACTAGTCTGTGATAGCAACAACTACGAAGAAGCTTTTTGTCCGTCAAATGATGAGCGTGGCATTTACGCCGTCAACTTGGCACTAGATCACCCAGAGAACTCAAGTTTTTTTAGAGACAGCGCCACTCTTCATGTGGTTTTTCTTTCTGATGAAGATGAGCGGGGCGTAGGCCGTGGATCTCGAACCTATCCGTTTGAGGCTTACGACGAACCTTCAACATTGATTAGTAAAATTCGAGACCAATTGGGAATAACGAAAGCCGCACAATTTCACGCCGTCACAGTGGCACCCGGAGATGAAGCCTGTTTGGTGAAGCAGTATGTTTATCCTGCAAACACGAGCTGGCCCATTAAAGGTCGCGAAGGTAAAGTTTATGCTGAACTGGTGAGCCCGAGTTCTTCTTTGCTGAGCATGGGTAACATTTTGCCAGGTGTGCAGGGCAGTATTTGTGCCAAAGACTATGGAGCTCAGTTGGGTGAGATTGGTGATGACATGAAGATCAAGCCCATTCAATTACCTTGTGAACCACGTGATGGCGAAGTCAGTATTGTTTATGATCGATTTCCAGATATCAACATAGATTACAGTTTATCTGATACAGATATGTTGACCATTCACAGCATGCCGCCTGAGCACACGAAAGTGCGTATACAATTTAACTGTCCCATTTATTTATAGTTTTGATGGCACTGAGTTTTAAAAGGGTTCATGCCAGTATCTAAGCGGCACTTTCTTCTTTTAACTTCTGGGCTTGAGTTAAGATGTATCCCTTGCCGTAAATGTTCATCAATGAGGCATCAATTTCAGGAATCACTTTTTTTAGCTTAGAAACTTGCGCATCAATAGAACGGGGAGATATTTTTGTGTTTCCCCACACCACACTTTGCAGCCATTCGCGCGACAATAATGCATCGATGTGGCTAAAAAAAGCATAGAGCAAGCGAAATTGAATCGGTGAAAGGCTAATCACCTCATCACCTCTTTTTGCCAAAAAATCATTGGGAAAAAGCCGAATGTCCAAAAACACCAGTTCTTGTTTATCTGAGTTAAAAGCGCCCAAAGACATGCGCTGGTGGATTTTTTGGCCTCCACCTGCAATACGGTTAAGAACATTCACAATACGCCATCTCAAGCGAGGATATTGTTGTGGTTCAGCCAGATAGTGATCAGCCCCATACCTAAACGCGAGCTCTTCTTTGTTGAGGTCAGATTCTTTCGTTAAAATAATAAGACCCAATTTTTGCGGAGGGTTTTTTTCACGAAGAGGTTTTGTCATCTGAAATAAAGGAGAGTTGCCATCAACGATGCAAAGACTGGGTTCCCACTCTTTGACCAAAAAGTGAACCATAGCTTCCGTGGTAGCCATCTGCACTTCATAATCGTTTTCTAGGTGCGGAAGAAAAGACCTTAGAAAGCCTTCGTTATGTGAACAAATCAGTAATTTGTGTTTTACAACTTGCATATGTGATATATCGTCAAAATAAAAAAAAAGTTGAGGCCAAAGGGCCTGTTTTTTTTCAAAAAATGGTCTCGACTTCAGCTCCAATTAAGGCTTTTTCAGCACCAAATTAAAGCAGGTCTGGCCGGATTTCAGGTACTTTTTCTCAAAATGAGACCGTGGCACAAAATCCTTTGGATCGATGGCGCCAGACTGAACGACTGCAAAGCCAAAGTCTTGCACCAGATGTTTTTTGGCTTCGTCGAAGTAATGCCTCTCGTTGGTGGCCAGAGTCAGCGTACCGCCAGGCACAAGAGAGTCAAATACATGGGCCATAAATAGCATTCTGCCAAAGCGAAGATTGCTGTGTTTCGCTTTTGGGTAGGGGTTTGGGTAGAGAATAAAGTACCGCGATACGCTGGCTTCAAGCACGTGGTGGCTCACCCAATTTACGGCATCTGCATGCACAGGCAAAATATTATTGATTGCGGGATGGGCCTCAAGGCGACGAGCAAATTTAGAGAATTTTTCAGACGTACGCTCAATGGCCACGAGATACCGCTCCGGATGGGATAGAGCGTATTGAATCGGGTGATAGCCGACGCCGCAGCCAACTTCAATATCCACAGTGCGACCCGATTCAAAAAGCCTCCGCATGAGAGGAGAGTCATCACGCGGGGGTTTGGGCACTAAATGGGGGTTAAACAATCGGCTGGACATTATGGCGTAGTTACTAACATCGCATCAAAAGCGGGCCAAGGTAAATAATGGCCGGTGGCGGTTCGAGGTACGACCTGTGCGGACGCCATCCCCTCGAGGTGTGTGAGCATTCACTGGCACAGCTCTTTGCAAAGCTATGCCCTTGCCAGCGCTGATTCGAATAAGCAAAGGGTTCAAGAAAGAACCCCCACTTTCAGTAAACTCTTACGAAAGGGGGGCGATATGAAAAACCGAAGTTGTTTTTCTTATCGGCAGCGACTAGCGCTACTTAAGGAAATTCTTTGGATCACGTTGTTGGTCTTGAGAATTGCGGTAGTGTTAGTAGTGCTTTTTAGACTTTAATCTGAAATCTCTGTAGGGCTTAAGAGTTCAAACTTGAAAATGGGCATCCCGATCAAGTGGCTGACCACGGAGGAGCTAAAATCAGCGCTGGCACTAGATATTAACAACCACTGGAAGAACACCACCTAGCCTTCCGTAATGAAGTACCACATCGTTCTCGTGCCGTTCAGTTCGTGGATCTACAAATGATTTTTTGTTTTTTGAATAGTAGAGGGCGCCAAGGTCTTCAGGTTGACGAGACAAGAAAAACTCTTCTGCATCATTGAGTTGTGAAAGCCACTTCTCTTTGAGTGACACCACGTCAACTGGTACGCGAAGGTTCAATCTTGAGAATTCATCAGGCCTGTATTTCCCACGCCGTTTCAATAGTTCAAGTAATGAATGGGGCGTGAACCCGGGATCCTTGCCAACAGCAGCCCATACCAGGGGCCCAAGCGGAAGGGTGTTATCAAAAATTTGGTGGATGTCTATATAGTCTCTGGGTTCATCTCTGCCGGCCAGGGCAAGCACTTTGTTGATGGCGAGATCAATGGGGTGCAGAGTGTATCCAATGTCCTCTTCAAAGACGGTGGGCATAAAACGCCAGGCACTGTCGTGTGACCATTCCACTTTTGTTGATTGGGTATCCTTTTGTACAATCGCGCGAATGTAGCCAGGTTGGTGCATTTCTACACTTACCTTGTATCCGTTTTTTTTCAACAAATTTTGGTCTGCGGAAAAAGCTGAAGCGACTCGCTCTTCAGAGTCATGAAAATAATCTAGGTCGTTACTGTACCGAATTGAATTCGGTGAAAAATTAATGGCGGCTCCACCAGCCAAGTGACTGTCTTCAGAGCGATTGATCGACAATGTTTGTGCAAGATTCTTTTGAAACTCTGTTAACGGCATAATTTAGCTCCAATTAGCCACGTGTCTCGGCCACCATGCTTCATAAGTTGTTCACCCACCCATTTCACATCGTTTAAGCCAATTTTTAGCTCAGGATCATAAGACCAAAAGCATTGACTATGATACTTCCGATAAGCGCGGCGGGCATCGCGAACAAGAACCATTTTTCGAGCCTGATCAGGGGTGAGTTTTCGTCGAGACTTAAGACCACCTTTTCGGCCCATCTGAGAGAGGTATTTTCGGGTTTTTCCGTCCATAGTTAATCATAAGGCGCTTATGATTAAAACTCAATAAAATAAATATATTAAGGCTATTTTACAGAGGTCCAACAAAACAGGCCCAGTGAGGCGCTCGCGGGCCACACAAAGGCCATCGGTAGCACCCTACAAAGGAAGGTAAAGATCAAAACCGGACACCGTTCAATATACGACCGGCTCGGACCTTAAAACACAACTCATTGGAGGGGTTCCTGGCACAGCTCCTTGCAAAGCTCCTTGCAAAGCTATGCCCTTGCCAGCGCTGATTTGAAAAGGCAAAGGGTTCAAGAAAGAACCCCCACTTTCAGTAAACTCTTACGAAAGGGGGGCGATATGAAAAACAACAGCTGTTTTTCTTATCGGCAGCGGCTAGCGCTACTTAAGGAGATTCTTTGGATCACGCTGTTGGTCTTGAGAATTGCGGTAGTGTTAGTTGTGCTTTTTAGACTTTAATCTGAAATCTCTGTAGGGCTTAAGAGTTCAAACTTGAAAATGGGCATCCCGATCAAGTGGTGGACCACGGAGGAGCTGAGATCAGCGCTGGCACTTTGATAGTCGTAAGCACGCGCGATAATGCGACTGTCCGGCGAGGCAGGCGGCATTCGGCCCTCTCGGACGCTTAAGTCAAAAAAATGAGTGTTCCCGTCAATGGCACAGATTGCAGCAAAGGCCCTTGCCAGCGCTGATTCGAGTAAGCAAAGGGTTCAAGAAAGAACCCCCACTTTCAGTAAACTCTTACGAAAGGGGGGCGATATGAAAAACCAGAGTTGTTTTTCTTATCGGCATCGGCTAGCGCTACTTAAGGAGATTCTTTGGATCACGCTGTTGGTCTTGAGAATTGCGGTAGTGTTAGTTGTGCTTTTTAGACTTTAATCTGAAATCTCTGTAGGGCTTAAGAGTTCAAACTTGAAAATGGGCATCCCGATCAAGTGGTGGACCACGGAGGAGCTGAGATCAGCGCTGGCACTTGATGGCCAAAAAAAAGCGGAGCCAAGGGCTCCGCTTTTAAATCCTTAATGTGGACTCTTAACTATTGAAAAGAGTCGTAGCTTTGACCGTCATCGATACAGTCGTCCTTGTGCTTTTTGCTAGGTACGCAGACCTGCACAGAGCCTTCACAGCTAGCGCCTGAAAGGGTGTTTTCGATGCGGAAGTTGATTTCATAAACCCGGCCATTGTCACCTTTAGTGCTTTCTTTTCGAAGCAAGATGTGCTCGTTGTGAATCAATGTACCATCATCACGAGTGCGCTCATGAACTTTTACAACGGCATCTGGGCCAGTATCACCGCGGCCAGTACCAGTAGTAGGTTCATCTTGAGTAATAGAAGTTACATAAAGGTTGTTATACCCAACATCTTCACCGCGACGGTTACGGATGTGATCAAACAAGTGGCCAAGGTGGTTGGTACGAAGACCACGAATCTTCACAGAAGACATCTTGTGGTTAGGTGGCCAAAGCTTATCTTTAGACTTGGCAAGGTCACAATCAGGAATTGTGGCTGCAGGGAACACCATGACGGTCACAGAGTCCACAAGGTCGCTGTCGTCTTGACCATCGTAAACAGATAGCTCAAACACAAGCTCTGCCACACCAACGCTAGGAGCGGTAAATGTAGGCTGCGCAGGGTTAGTCAAATCAAGCGTCACATCAGGACCAGAAACCTGAGACCAAGTATAGGTTAAAGCGTCGCCGTCCGGATCAGAGCTAGCTGAACCATTTAAAGTCACAACATCACCTTCAGTGGCAGTGATATCATCACCAGCATTGGCTATGGGGAGTTGGTTTAGGTTGGCGACTGTGATTGTGACGGAGTCTGAACTATCGGTAGCACCATCTAACACGAATAGTTGAAACTCAATTGTCGCAGCGGTCGCTGGTGCAGCAAAAGTAGGATTTATAGCGAAGTCGTCTGATAACAATACCGTCGGGCCACTTAATTGTTGCCAAAAGAAAAAAAGCATGTCGCCATCCGCATCAAAGCTGGCAGAAGCATCTAGAGTGACAATCGCGTTTGGTGCGACTGTCTGGTCAAGGCCTGCATCGGCCACAGGGGCACTGTTTACGTTCTTTACATTGATATCCACCGTATCAGAGGCCGAGAATTCACCGTCGGATACTGTCAGTTCAAGGGTAATCGTCACGCCCCCAGTCGGTACGTTTGGGGCAACAAAATTGGGTGTTGCTGTGTCTGCGTTGTTGAGCGAGACAGCGGATCCGGCAATTGCCTGCCAGGAATAAGTTAGTGAATCGCCATCAGGATCCAAGCTAAGGGTTCCATCAAGGTGAACTGTATCGTTTTCACTTACCGCTTGGTCGCTGCCCGCATTGGCAATGGGAAGGTTGTTGACAACTTGTGCATTGGCATTGAGCTGCACGAGCCCAATTGCTATACTGGCTACAATTGCATAAAACTTGGTATACATTTTTGCCTCCGTAATACTGAGTTAACCAAGCAGGATTCAGCCAAGAGCGATACATATGACGAGCAGAAGGCACAATTGGGCCTCTGTTGGTTTTATTTATATGTTGTTATTGGATTCATTCGATGTAATCGAAGTCATCCCCCGTTACTTACATTACCTAGCAATGTTTATGCCACACCAAAGTCTAGATATTATGAGAACTTATGCCTCTTAAAATTAAATCATTGTGAACAGTAATTTTTCGCGCGCAAAGTCATTGTTCACTGAACTTTTGGAAGGGTTCATATCGATAAATAAAAGTAATTTGATATCCCATTTTGACACGTCAACGATGATCTGAACCACATTGGTTGCAGGCGTATATTGTAAAATGCCACATAGAGTTGGCTAGGCTATCGTTTGCTGTGCTATGGCCGCCACGAGCATCTGAATCCGGTGGTCACACTAGCATTCAGATTCTGAACATATGACGAAAAGATACCGCTCGCATTCCCGCTGTCAAACTTGCTTCCTCGTTGAATGTAGTCTATGCCCGAAATGAAGGTATAGTGCTGGCCTGTCCTGCCTAAATTCCCAATGGCGCCGGGATCGGAGGGTGAAGAATAGGTCGGTGAATACAGCGGACCGAACCACAGCTTTTTCATGCTCGTTAACGCTACGGTATTTGTAGCTGACGCAGTATAAGTTGCTACAGTATTGTTTGTAGAGACCCACTCTTTAACATTGCCGCCCAAATCCCAAATATCTTCACTGTTTGTCAGTGTGTGAACTCGAAAGGTTTCATGCGAGCCGCCGCTAGTAGAACAGCTCCCGCCAAACACATTTGAAGTGAGTCCATCACATGATTGATTTGGAGTATTCGTTATATTGCCCACATTTAAGAAGCCGACACCGTAACTTAAACCGCTCCAGTTACTAGCAACCTGTTCGATGTTTCTAGCGGCCACCTGCCATTGGTTGTTAGATATCAAACTGAAGTGAGTTTCTCCCAAAGCGCTACAGGCCTCGATAGCACCCTCATTGGTCGTGCCTCCGCGCCTGATATATACCCATGGCCGACCTTCAGGTCTGCTTACAGGTTTAAATCGGTGACGATTACTTACTTGGACGAAGTAGTCGTACATTCCTATATTGCTAGCGTTACCATCCGCGACTACGACTTCCTCTGAAAAGTCGCCATCCGCATCAGAGTCGTACAATAATTTCGCTTCCCATTTCATCACACAGAAGTCCTCGTGAAAGGCATAGTCGTCATTGTATGGCACCCGCACATATCCAGCGGGGCACTGCATGGGGCCGATTCTGAATCGAAATCCATTGTTCATGGGGGCCTTTGCTTCACCGGCGGCATTAATAGCATATAGTCGAAGTGTGTAGCTGGTATCCAAATTGAGATTGCAACCCTCCATTGGCAGGTTGGCATTGTTGTTGGCGCCAGTATCAATGGGGCCACAGATGTCCACGAGGTTAGCAGCATCGCGAATAGAGAGCTCATAATGATCATACCCAGTTGAATGCTGCCAGTTCACCATCAGTTCAGTCGCGTGATCTGCTCCATTAAACCAATTGTCGTCTCTAGTGTCGGTGGATCCGTCGCGTACGCCCAGGATGTTGAAATTATTCATACCGGCATTTGTGGCGACAAAAAATTCCATCCCGTCGTTTGCCGCGGGGTAAGATCCGCCGCTGATAGCAGATACATGCATGGTGAGCACTCCACCTGCTGCTCCCGGGCAGCTGGCGATCGTGTGTTTGGTGATGTTGCTACCTACATTTATAGGTGTTGATGTCCCGCAAATGGGGGCGTTATTTTCTTTAATTTGAATATCATATGCGGTGGCGCCAACAGCAGGCTCCCAGTGTAGAGTTAAGTTTGAACCATCCTCCATAAAGGAATCAGGCGATTTGTCAGTGCCTTCACTTGTAACGCCTAAAATATGAAAACCCCCCGTTGAAGCAAGCACAGTTCGGAACGGAAAATCACCTATCTGGGCCGTGGTGGCGCCGCCGCCGTTATTGGCCGTCACTTCTACATAATAATCTGTAGCATCGGTAAAGTTTGAACAGCCAGACACCATGCCATTTAAAGCAGGGGCTGCAAAGTTACCACTACAGATCACACCAAAAGAGCTATTCTTAACAGCAACATCATAGTCATTGGCGCCGCTCGACGGTTCCCAATGGATTTTGACGGTGGCTTGGCCAATCCCATCTGTTAATAGACCGTCAGGCGTAGTATCGAGGCCATAGGTGACACCGAGAGTCTTAAATGTCCCTGGTGGCGGTAGCTGCAGGGTGGCCGTTGAATCTAGTGGGCCATTGAAACCATCGGGGTCATTTGCTACCACTCGGACATTGAATGTATCTCCCGGGTTATCTGGATCGCTTAGGCCACTGACCGTGGCTTCAAAATAGGTGGTATAATCAAGTATAGGCGGCGATGACCCTGACTCGGGGTTGCACCCAGGTGAGTCGGTATTGTTACAATACCACAAGGTAGCGCTGCCATCATTATCTGCATCATTGGTGTAGTCCACCCGAACGGTAAAGCCGGTAGGACTTGCACCGGTTACTAGTAGGTTCGAAATCACAAGGTCATTGGTGGGTTGATCGCTCTCATTAACATCAACCCGACCACTAAGGTCGCCTAGGGTGACTCCCGTTGTGACGTCCGACAAGTTGACATTGAAATATTCAGCAGGTTCAGCATTGCTGTCATCATTGATGGGTACAATAATTGAAATGGGGCCCGTGCTCGATGGCGCGAATAATTCGACGATATTTGAGTATGAAGTGAAATCATTATCTGCAATGGTCGCTGTACCGTCTGCTGTAGACCACTTGAAAGCTACAGGGGCGCATACGCCCGCCGATAGAGTCACAGACAATGTAGCGGTTTGGTTTTCGTCAACGACGACATCGTTAATGTTAATCGTAGTGTCTTGAAATGGTTTTATGGTGCCGCTACCTGTTTTTGTGCCCCAGGTGAGTGCGCCGCAGTCTTTGATCATAGTAGCACTGGCCCCTAAGTCGAGAATGTCAGCGACATCCAGATTTTTACCCGCCATCTGAACCGTACCATTTTGAATAGTGAGATCTTGGCCCACATCACTTATAGGAAGGTCAGATATGAGATTTAGGTCGCCCGTAGATTTATTTACTATAGTATTGGCAAACGGATAGTTAGTGGCTGTGTAATTAATTGACTGCGAGCTCAACCCAACAATCGACAGGGTTGCCGACCCGGGCGACGCATTTTGAATGTCAATGCCGCCGTCGACTTCTACAAAGCCCGTGTTGATGGTGGCACTGCTGAACATATCTACGAGCAAATGGCTTGACGCAAAGGCGGTGCCGGAAATGGTAATGTCACCTGATTTGTTGAGGTTTAAATCATAAAAATCCATAGACGGACTGGTGTCGATGATCGCCGGATCAGGGCCCACAAATTTGAATGTGGCACTCGAAGTGTTCACAGTGCCCAATGAGTATGTAAAATTCCGGGCAATTTCAATGTTGCCCGAAAAGGTTACAGACCCAGAAGAAGAGCTGATTTGAAGGCTCGGCAGTCTTGCGCCAGCATTGCCAGTTACTGTTTGTGATCCAGCTCCATTCAACATGATCGTCGTATCGCCACCGCCCCAATTGGTCGCGGTGAGATTGCCAGACACACGGATCTTCTCCGCACTTGTTGATTGTAGCTGTGCAGCTGCACCTCCGTTAAGAGTAAGGTTCTGAACAAGTAGATCAACACCACCACTCACAGTGACGCCAGCTGCAACAGTGGATTCAAGAAAGAGGTGTGGGATTTGTACGTGGCTTTCAATGGAAGTGCCAGTAGCACCAGTAATATGCATCTCGGAACCATTAAGATTGATGGTGCCACTGGTGAATGCCACGTTGCCTGACAGGTCAAGGTTGCCAGATGATTTTGTAAAGTTCCCTCCGGAGATAGTCATATCACCTTGAACAAATATGGTGCCGCCGTTTGAATTGAAATTTCCGCCATCAATAGAAAAACCATTGCTTTGGACGGTCAAAGTTCCAGAATTATGGGTAAAAAATCCTGCATAGGTGCTCTGAATGTCGATACCGCCCACTGTTACAGCACTGTTCAATGTGAAATTGCAGCTGGTGCAGTTCGAATTAAATATTGCTGTATCGCCAGGCCCTGGTACAGCTGCCGTAGACCAGTTGCCAGCGGTGTTCCAGTTGTTGTCACCAGCTGTGCCGGTCCAGGTGTATGCCGCAAGATTCAAGACAGTGGCCGTAGCACTGGCCGCGCTTACTGTGTTAAGGTTAGTGCCATCATCAGCCGTGCCGGCATTAATGGTAATACCCACCGTGCCATCCCCTGTACAGTTAGATAGAGTCACAGTTGGAGTGCTTGTCGTACCGTTGTTAACAACAGGCGTATTGCAGGTTACTCCGGAGGGATTAACTGTGACCCCGGCAGGAAGAAGGTTGAAGTTGGTAGCACCAGAATAGGTGACGTTAAATACAAAGTTGTCAGAGCTATTACCAGAACTTGGCGATGGCGCACCCACAACAACTGTGGGCACAGAGTTATCAACGGTGGCCGTAGCACTGGCCGCGCTTGCTGTGTTAGGGTTAGTGCCATCATCAGCCGTGCCGGCATTAATGGTAATGCCCACCGTGCCATCCCCTGTACAGTTAGATAGAGTCACAGCGGGATTGGCGGTGTTGCCATTGGTAACAGAGGGAGTATCACAAGACACTCCAGAGGGATTAACTGTGACCCCGGCAGGAAGAAGGTTGAAGTTGGTAGCACCAGAATAGGTGACGTTAAATACAAAGTTGTCAGAGCTATTACCAGAACTTGGCGATGGCGCACCCACAACAACTGTGGGCACAGAGTTATCAACGGTGGCCGTAGCACTGGCCGCGCTTGCTGTGTTAGGGTTAGTGCCATCATCAGCCGTGCCGGCATTAATGGTAATGCCCACCGTGCCATCCCCTGTACAGTTAGATAGAGTCACAGTTGGAGTGCTTGTCGTACCGTTGTTAACAACAGGCGTATTGCAGGTTACTCCGGAGGGATTAACTGTGACCCCGGCAGGAAGAAGGTTGAAGTTAGTAGCACCAGAATAGGTGACGTTAAATACAAAGTTGTCAGAGCTATTACCAGAGCTTGGAGTTGGTGCACCAACGACCACTGTGGGCACAGAGTTATCAACGGTGGCAGTAGCACTGGCCGCGCTTGCCGTGCTAGGGTTAATGCCATCATCAGCCGTACCGGCATTAATGGTAATGCCCACCGTCCCATCACCTGTACAGTTAGAGAGAGTTACAGTGGGGTTGCTTGTTGTGCCATTGCTAACAGCGGGAGTATCACAAGACACCCCCGAAGGGTTAACAGTGACTCCGGCCGGCAAAAGGTTAATGTTAGTGGCGCCAGTGTAGGTGACGTTAAAAACGAAGTTCGACGAGCTATTGCCAATGCTTGGTGTTGGTGCACCAACGACCACTGTGGGCACAGAGTTATCAACGGTGGCAGTAGCACTGGCCGCGCTTGCCGTGCTAGGGTTAATGCCATCATCAGCCGTACCGGCATTAATAGTAATGCCCACCGTCCCATCACCTGTGCAGTTAGATAGAGTCACAGCGGGATTGGCGGTGTTGCCATTGGTAACAGAGGGAGTATCACAAGACACTCCCGAAGGGTTAACAGTGACTCCGGCCGGCAAAAGGTTAATGTTAGTGGCGCCAGTGTAGGTGACGGTAAAAACGAAGTTCGACGAGCTATTGCCAATGCTTGGTGTTGGTGCACCAACGACCACTGTGGGGACTGAGTTATCAACAGTGGCTGTAGCGCTGGCCGAGCTTGCTGTGTTAAGGTTAGTGCCATCATCAGCTGTGCCTGCATTAATAGTAATGCCCACCGTCCCATCACCTGTGCAGTTAGATAGAGTCACAGCGGGATTGGCGGTGTTGCCATTGGTAACAGAGGGAGTATCACAAGACACTCCAGAGGGATTAACTGTGACCCCGGCAGGAAGAAGGTTAAAGTTAGTAGCACCAGAATAGGTGACGTTAAATACAAAGTTGTCAGAGCTATTACCAGAGCTTGGAGTTGGTGCACCAACGACCACTGTGGGCACAGAGTTATCAACGGTGGCTGTAGCACTGGCCGCGCTTGCCGTGTTAGGGTTAGTGCCATCATCAGCCGTGCCGGCATTAATGGTAATACCCACCGTGCCATCCCCTGTACAGTTAGATAGAGTCACAGTGGGAGTGCTTGTCGTACCGTTGTTAACAACAGGAGTATCACAGGTCACTCCGGCAGCATTGATAGAGACCCCGGCAGGGAGAAGATTAAAATTAGTAGCACCGGTATAGGTGACGTTAAATACAAAGTTGCTCGTGAGCTTACACAGAACTTCATGATGGCGCACCAACGACCACTGTGGGCACAGAGTTATCAACGGTGGCCGTAGCACTGGCTGCGCTTGCTGTGTTAGGGTTAATGCCATCATCAGCCGTGCCGGCATTAATGGTAATGCCCACCGTGCCATCCCCTGTACAGTTAGATAGAGTCACAGTGGGAGTGCTTGTCGTGCCACTGTTAACAACAGGAGTATCACAGGTCACTCCGGCAGCATTGATAGAGACCCCGGCAGGGAGAAGATTAAAATTAGTAGCACCGGTATAGGTGACGTTAAATACAAAGTTGTCAGAGCTATTACCAGAACTTGGCGATGGCGCACCAACGACCACTGTGGGCACAGAGTTATCAACGGTGGCCGTAGCACTGGCTGCGCTTGCTGTGTTAGGGTTAATGCCATCATCAGCCGTGCCGGCATTAATGGTAATGCCTACCGTGCCATCCCCTGTACAGTTAGATAGAGTCACAGTGGGAGTGCTTGTCGTGCCACTGTTAACAACAGGAGTATCACAGGTCACTCCGGCAGCATTGATAGAGACCCCGGCAGGGAGAAGATTAAAATTAGTAGCACCGGTATAGCATTGCTAAAGCTGTCAGAGCTATTACCAGAACTTGGCGATGGCGCACCAACGACCACTGTGGGCACAGAGTTATCAACGGTGGCCGTAGCACTGGCTGCGCTTGCTGTGTTAGGGTTAATGCCATCATCAGCCGTGCCGGCATTAATGGTAATGCCTACCGTGCCATCCCCTGTACAGTTAGATAGAGTCACAGTGGGAGTGCTTGTCGTGCCACTGTTAACAACAGGAGTATCACAGGTCACTCCGGCAGCATTGATAGAGACCCCGGCAGGGAGAAGATTAAAATTAGTAGCACCGGTATAGGTGACGTTAAATACAAAGTTGTCAGAGCTATTACCAGAACTTGGCGATGGCGCACCCACAACAACTGTGGGCACAGAGTTATCAACGGTGGCTGTAGCACTGGCCGCGCTTGCCGTGTTAGGGTTAGTGCCATCATCAGCCGTGCCGGCATTAATGGTAATACCCACCGTGCCATCCCCTGTACAGTTAGATAGAGTCACAGTGGGAGTGCTTGTCGTACCGTTGTTAACAACAGGAGTATCACAGGTCACTCCGGCAGCATTGATAGAGACCCCGGCAGGGAGAAGATTAAAATTAGTAGCACCGGTATAGGTGACGTTAAATACAAAGTTGTCAGAGCTATTACCAGAACTTGGCGATGGCGCACCAACGACCACTGTGGGCACAGAGTTATCAACGGTGGCCGTAGCACTGGCTGCGCTTGCTGTGTTAGGGTTAATGCCATCATCAGTCAAAGCGGCATTAATGGTAATGCCCACCGTGCCATCCCCTGTACAGTTAGATAGAGTCACAGTGGGAGTGCTTGTCGTGCCACTGTTAACAACAGGAGTATCACAGGTCACTCCGGCAGCATTGATAGAGACCCCGGCAGGGAGAAGATTAAAATTAGTAGCACCGGTATAGGTGACGTTAAATACAAAGTTGTCAGAGCTATTACCAGAACTTGGCGATGGCGCACCAACGACCACTGTGGGCACAGAGTTATCAACGGTGGCCGTAGCACTGGCCGCGCTTGCCGTGTTAGGGTTAATGCCATCATCAGCCGTGCCGGCATTAATGGTAATGCCTACCGTGCCATCCCCTGTACAGTTAGATAGAGTCACAGTGGGAGTGCTTGTCGTGCCACTGTTAACAACAGGAGTATCACAGGTCACTCCGGCAGCATTGATAGAGACCCCGGCAGGGAGAAGATTAAAATTAGTAGCACCGGTATAGGTGACGTTAAATACAAAGTTGTCAGAGCTATTACCAGAGCTTGGCGATGGCGCACTCACAACAACTGTGGGCACAGAGTTATCAACGGTGGCCGTAGCACTGGCCGCGCTTGCTGTGTTAGGGTTAGTGCCATCATCAGCCGTGCCAGCATTAATGGTAATGCCCACCGTGCCATCCCCTGTACAGTTAGATAGAGTCACAGTGGGAGTGCTTGTCGTGCCACTGTTAACGACAGGAGTATCACAGGTCACTCCAGAAGGGTTGACGGTGACCCCGGCAGGGAGAAGGTTAAAGTTAGTAGCACCAGTATAGGTGACGTTAAATACAAAGTTGTCAGAGCTATTACCAGAACTTGGCGATGGCGCACCCACAACAACTGTGGGGACAGAGTTATCAACGGTGGCCGTAGCACTGGCCGCGCTTGCTGTGTTAGGGTTAGTGCCATCATCAGCCGTGCCAGCATTAATGGTAATGCCCACCGTGCCATCCCCTGTACAGTTAGATAGAGTCACCGTGGGAGTGCTTGTCGTGCCACTGTTAACGACAGGAGTATCACAGGTCACTCCAGAAGGGTTGACGGTGACCCCGGCAGGGAGAAGGTTAAAGTTAGTAGCACCAGTATAGGTGACGTTAAATACAAAGTTGTCAGAGCTATTACCAGAGCTTGGCGATGGCGCACTCACAACAACTGTGGGCACAGAGTTATCAACGGTGGCCGTAGCACTGGCCGCGCTTACTGTGTTAGGGTTAGTGCCATCATCAGCTGTGCCGGCATTAATGGTAATGCCCACCGTGCCATCCCCTGTACAGTTAGATAGAGTCACAGTTGGAGTGCTTGTCGTACCGTTGTTAACAACAGGCGTATTGCAGGTCACTCCAGAGGGGTTAATAGTGACTCCGCTCGGAGTTAAATTGATGCTAGAGGCGTCGGTGTATGTGATATTAAAGTCGAAGTTAGTAGCGCTATTACCAGAACTTGGCGTTGGCGAACTAACGACCACGGTGGGGGCAGAGTTATCAACCGACACCGTCGCACTATGCCCGCTAACCAGGTTGCCATTTCCAACTAAATCCAATCCAGTATTTGCGTTTACAATTATCCCAATGGCACCATCACCCGTACAGTTAGAAAGCGATACCGTCGGCGAAGAAGTCAATCCATTTGTCACATTAACGGTACCGCACGTTACGCCGGATCCATGAAAACTAATATCGCTGTTTGATAGAGATACGCCTGTGGCGCCTGAGTAGTTGACATCGAAATTGTAGGTGGTCAGTGCATTTCCCGACGAGGGCGCGATGCTGCCAAACGCTACCGTCGGCGCCTCGGCATCCATATCCAAGTTCACCACATCATCCAGCTCCGGAGTGCCCGTTGTCTGCTGGGTGATTCTTACCATTCGAGACTGAACGAGACCACCTGTGGTATCAAGATCTATGCTGGCCGAAAAGGTGCCGTCTGGCTCACATGCAATCACGCTAGGCGAATTTACATTACTCAAGTCCACGTTAATATCTACACCAGGAGAACATGTGCCCTCTAGGGTAAAAACCTCTTGCACATCATCGAGGTCGGAGTGGCTGGTGATCACTGGGCCAGCAAACTGATTGTAGATCACGGTAATTTGGTTCGCCGTACTTAAAAACCCTATTCGACTGACGCCGTAAATATTAAAAGCCTTTGTTGCGTCTTCACCGTTCACAAATCCAAGAAAACCAGTGAGATCTTCGATGACAATGTTAAAACCACCATCGCTGCAATCCACATCGGAAGAGGGCGAAATAAATGAGTGTTCCAGCGCAGAAATAGTTTGCCCGGCAGTGGCTTCGATTTTGATTTCTATGGTGCTTTTATCGCACTCGCCAGACACAGCGAGATTATTGCCAAGGCTGTAAATGTAGTAGGTGCTATTGAATTTATCAGATTTCGGAGGGGTCACTAGGCTGCCGGTGAAAAAACCAAACTCGGGAGTCACATTCGTACACCCGACTCCCAACAACAAAATAAAGCTCAACATCGCAGCTTTGACTAAGCTGATACTTGCGTACACTTGATGTTTAAATACTTGTATTGTCGATGGCACTAAAATGCGACCTTTCGCAAAACGTCCTTCCAACTTCTTAATTTTATTCGGCTTAGGTCGGGAATTTCTTTAGCAAATAAAAGAAATAAGAGAGATTTTTCTGATTTTTCACAGGGGGATGCGTAGCGAGCGCCTCGCCCGTCACATTATGGCAACATTCTATGATTGAAACAAATGGGTTTCTCAATTTGAGACAATTTTAGGTCAATTATAAACTTATTTTATTTGCTTCGGTATTTACCCACAAATACGCCCCCTCCACACTCGGGGATTCCGTACAAAAAAAGGTTAAGGTGTCGGGCACCGCCAGACTTATACACTTCAAATAGGGCCATCAACTGTTGGGTCAGCGTCAGATTATTTTTTACGGGACAATTTGGATCTTCCAGCACTTCATCTTGCTGAAAAACGACATAACTGCCCTGACTTTGGGCGCGGTATAACACCGAACGATAACAAGACTCCACAGGGCGCGCGAGGGGATTATCCACAGTCAGTTGTTGAGCCTTCGCAAACCAAAGATCCACCGAAAGTTGTTCGTAGTAGGATTGCTCTTGCCAAAACTTTTGCTGCTCTTCAATTTGCTCCACGGTCCAGCTGTCGCAAAATCCGCCTGTAAATTCCCAGTGACCAACTAGGTCTCTGTGCTCGGGCGCCAAGCCTGGTGGCGGCAACAGTGCGAGGGCATCAAAGCCCATAGTGGCAAATACGATCAGTAAAAAAGTGCGAATATAAAAAATCATAAAATACACTCCATAGCTAAATCGAGCGGTCTGTCTCGATCTTGAGTCTATCGATTCTTTTTCTTCTTACGCAAGGCAATGTTGAAATCTAGTTGTTCCTGACTACCATGGTGGTATGTCTAGACTTATGTCCACCTCACACTCTCAATCAGAATCCCACGTATTGGCCTTTGATCTGGGCGGCACCAAGGTGGCCGCAGCCATAGTGGCTCGCGACGGCACGATCGTTCAAGAGTTGAAAGAACCGGTCAAGTTAGACCAAGGGCCCAAAGGTCTAGTTGAGCAAATGATGCACTTGAGCCAAAGTCTTCCGCTCAAGCAATATTCAATAAGAGTGGCCGGTGTGGCATCAGCGGGACCTCTTGATCCAAAGCAGGGATTGTTGTTGAACCCCACAAACTTTCTCACAGAAGGCCAGGGTTGGGGTGTTGTTCCGCTCGTCGAGCTTCTCACTCGGGCGTTATCAATGCCAG
Organism: Pseudobdellovibrionaceae bacterium; assembly: GCA_023898385.1. Taxonomy (NCBI): domain Bacteria; kingdom Pseudomonadati; phylum Bdellovibrionota; class Bdellovibrionia; order Bdellovibrionales; family Pseudobdellovibrionaceae; species Pseudobdellovibrionaceae bacterium. Next base: position 3,278,720 of record CP060220.1, read on the forward strand.
TGGTGCTTGAAAATGATGCTGCAGCGGCAGCACTGGCAGAGAATTGGCTCGGGCAAGGTCAGGGCGTGGAAAATCTAGTGGTGATGACTCTTGGTACAGGCCTTGGTGTGGCGGCCATTGCCAATGGCGCACTTGTGCGAAGTGGTCGTGGGCTGCATCCAGAAGCCGGACATGTGACACTAAAATTCGACGATACCACAGCCCTTTGCAACTGTGGTCGCTTCGGATGTGCAGAGGCCTATTTGTCGGGGCCTCATTTCGCCAGACGCGCTTCATCGAGGTGGGGCTCATCACCTCTTTCGGCAAACTACATAGCAGAAAGAGCCCAAGCCGGTGACGCCCACGCACTGGCCGCATTTTCAGAATACGCCCAGCAGATGGCCGCGGCCATGGCCAATTATTGTGTGTTATATGGTCCAGAGATCATCGTATTGGCTGGAGGATTTTCGCGGGCAGTACCCCTCTACTTGGACCAGGCGAAAGGGCACCTTCAGCAGCAGCTGGCCCGTCGGCGAGAGGACGTTGACTTGATGCCGCAGCTTAAAATATCAAGGTTTCAAGAAGAAGCAGGTGTGCTGGGTGCGGCGCGAGTGGCGTTCGCTGAGTTGACCTAGGGACCTGTTCTCAGCAAAAATAAAGCAGATATTTTTGTAATAATTTTTTGTTTAGTTTTCTTAAAGAAAGGCCATTGATGACAAGCGGCTATCAACCCACAAATCATTCCTGTCGAATAGTGCTCACAGGCGGCCCTGGCGGTGGAAAAACCACAGCGGCAGACCTATTACGCCGCGAAATTGGTGATGAAATCGTCATTGTGCCAGAGGCTGCGACCATGCTTTTTCGTGGCGGATTCCCACGCAGCCACGAGCCCCATGCCAAGCGGGCCGCCCAACGGGCCATTTTTCACGTTCAAAGAAATTTAGAGGATGTTTATTCTTGGCTTTATTCTGATCGCATTCTATTGTGCGACCGAGGAACCGTAGATAGCAGTGTTTACTGGCCTCAGATCGATGGCGATTTTTTCACATCGGTAGGCACGACGGTCACTCAAGAGCTCAATAGATATTCATCTGTGATTTTCTTCGAAAGTGCTGCAGTGGGTGGGTTGGACATTGAAGGAGGGAATCCTGTGCGTACAGAAGACATTGCCGAAGCCCAAGAACTGGATCGAAAATTACATGGCGTATGGAGTCAGCATCCAAATTTTTATTACCTACCTCACCAAAAATCTTTTTTTCAAAAACTCGATACGGCCCTTAAAATTATGCAAAAAATAATTAATGGTCGAGGAGCTGCGTGAACGAAGTTTCTGGTGTAGTCACCAAAAGCCTTATTCAATTTTTGGACAGTGAAAGACGTCAAACAGACTTAGTCATTGAAAAGACCAACGCCAAAATGTTCGAATCAGAAGCGCATGATCGGCACACGTTGATGGTCTCATCAACCCGGGTGGGCTGGAATTACTTTTGTGCTTTTGTAGAAAATATGGATTTGCATCTTGATGATCCGAACTGGCCCACCAAGTTTGCCAAACTGTCTTTTACAAAAGGTTTTGAGTGGTTTCAGTATTTTAGGCCCATCATGACAATGGGGATTGATCCAAGGCGCATCTACGCAGTTGTGGTGAGATGGGGCGGGCCTCAGTATTTTCGAATAATGAACACCTATTATAAAGATTTGGCTTCTGGAGAACTTGAAGTGGGGATGACCATTGATCCCACTTATCGAGGGTTGCCGCGGCTATTTGAGATCATAGGCGAAATTTTAGTTTATTTTCCCAAAGTATTTTCGTTGCCGCCGGCTGAAGTGAATAAAGAGATCCATCCGCACCAAGCCACTTTTACAGTTAAACTAGATAATCCCCATTCATTTTGGCCTAAGGCAAAGCACTATCTTTATTTGGTGACTCATCCCAGAGAAGCATTAACGCTGCTAAAATCAAGAGACGAATTTCTGTACGACAACTGCATGAGGCTATTGGCCTCAGAGAATACATTACTTGAGCAACAAGCTCGGCTTGAAGAGCGGGTAAGAGAGAGAACGGCGGCATTAGAAAATGCCAATGAAGCCAAGTCATTGTTTCTGGCGAGTATGAGTCACGAAATTAGAACGCCGCTAAATGCCATTTTGGGGTTTGCTCATTTGCTAGTGGATTCCAAAATAACTGAGCGCGAAAGGGTTGAGTTTGGCGAGGCCGTGTATCGAAATGGTGAGGTCTTATTGAGAATCATTGACGATATTCTTGATTTGGCCAAAGTGGAATCCGGTCAAATGGCGCTTAGCAAAGTGGATTTTCCCTTTCGGCGCACTCTAGAAGAAGTACTTGATGTTTACTACAAAAAGGCCTCAAGCAAGGGCCTTGAGATGTCTTGCGAGTTTCATCAATCCGCACCACCCGCATTGTATTCAGATCCGGTTCGGGTTCGTCAAATCTTTGGTAACTTGTTGGATAACGCCATTAAATACAGCGACAAGGGCAAAATACGAGTAGATGTATGGGGTGATCAACAAAAAGGGGTCACTTGTATTGTCATCGAAGACACAGGGGTGGGAATTGGGGCTGAAAGATTTGAATCCATATTTGAACCCTTTGCCCGTGGAGAGATGTCCGCTGTTAGAAAGATTCCAGGAACCGGGCTTGGATTACCATTGTCGCGCCGACTTGCAAGAGCATTAGGGGGTGATGTAGTTTTAAAACGCTCCACGCCTGATAGCGGGTCGGTGTTTAGCCTTCAGCTGCCGGCTAAGTTCGACCAGTCCGATGCAAAGGCTGGCGTGGCTGGCGTTGTGAACCTAGGCCAACCATTGTCTCCCGCCGATGATGAACTCAATCACTTTTTGGATGGAATCTCTGTATTGGTAGTAGAAGACAACGACGACAATCAACTTTTGATTAGTCTGTTGTTAAAAAAACGAGGCGGTAGGGTGGTCATAGCTCAAAATGGGCAAGTGGCTCTAGAAGAGCTTGAAGCCAACAGCTATGATTTGGTTTTGATGGATTTGCAAATGCCAGTTCTCGACGGTTATGAAACCATTCGGCGCTTGCGGAAAAATAGCTACATGGGCAAAGTGTTTGCCATCACCGCTCATGCCATGAAGGACGAGCGAGACAAGGCCTTGGCTGCGGGGTTTGACGATTACCTCACGAAACCCATCGATATAGGGCTCCTGTATCAAAAAATTCAAGAGGGCCTTTGATCTGTAATTAAGATCTTTTTACATTCATTGACGCAGTGTCGCGTTTAGACATATTTCAAATAGCCATTCCGAGATTGCTCTTGGTCGTTTCCGGCGTAGTCTCACTTATCGAACATATAGTTTCTTGGGGAGGGAATATGAAGTTACGTGCAATGGCCATGGGCTTGGCGTTTTTTAGTTTAATCGGTGCTGCGCATGCAGGCGAAATGTCATGGCAAGAAAAGCTTGAAAATTATCGGGAAGAAATCAAAGGACGTTCAATACGAAACCTATACTTTTTTGATTTGACCTACCAGTCGGCAAAGATCTCAGCCACATGTACAGCCAGCACGGCCGTTGTGGGTGCCACTTTTGTCAGCGAATCCATGCCTGTGTTTGGGGTCATCTCTGAGGGGATCGCGAGTATCACAAGCTCAGAGTATGAAGTGTTTGATGCGGAGTCTTTTTTGAGCCTGGAAACGGCCGCTGGTGTTGGTCGTGGCGCATTGGGTGGCGCCGTTGTTGGTACGGCAGAGGTCTTTGAGTTTTTGCTACTGTGGTTGGCAGGAGAAGAAGACCAGAGTTTTAAAGCGCTTAAGAAAGTCTATGGCGGAACCGTGGCCACGGCAGAGGCGCTATTTGCCGAACAAAGCCAGTGCCTCATGTCGTTCTCAAAGCTGATCCTAGTTTTAAAAGAAATTGATAGCCGGGAAACAGACCCGAGAAATCTTTACTTCACTGATGAAGAGATCATGCCTTAATAGATAAAAAGTCGTGACATCGGCCTTCTTAATTTGTATAGTCAAATAAATTTGGAGGGCCGCATGACACCCGTTCACTTTCATCTATTCATTAATCATTTTCCACTATTCACAATTGCAACTGCCACGCTGTTCTTTGTCTTTGCCATCTACCGCAAAGACCCGCCGCTTCGTTCGTTTGCACTGATTGTGCTGGCCATCGTTTCATTTATGGCGGTACCCACCTACTTTTCGGGCGAAGGAGCTGAAGAAATAGTTGAGAAAATGTCTGGCTATTCAGAGTCACTTTTAGAGGCCCACGAAGAAGCCGGTGAAGTGGCTATGGTCCTGTCAGTGATTTTAGGAGTACTGGCTATGGTGACTTTTTTGATGGGACGTCGCCCGGCTTCAAGTATCTTAGACAAAGTCGTGGTATTGGCTTCAATCATCGCGATAGTCGGGTTACTCAATGCCGGTCGCCTCGGAGGCCTTATCAAGCACGATGAAATTCGAGAGGGCAGCCTGCCTGTAGTCAATAGCCAAGAAGTCGACGAGTCAAATGATGACCGGTACGAAGGGTACGAAGAAGATCACCAGTAGCAATTGCACATGGCGTAGGTGAGCCAGTGCAGCTTTAAGAGCATTTCAAAAATCCTACAATTTGTAGACAATGGAGTGGAGAAGGGGAACTCGGATTTAGAGAACCTTTCGAAGGAGAATTCTGGTCTCCCCTCCGTCAGTCATTTCGGTGCCAGTGATTTGAAATCCTTCTTTGATACTCAGTAAAAGCATGGACTTCCATTGGTTTAAGGTTTTTGCTTCCACAGCGGCAAATCCTTGAATCCGACACCAATGGTGTTGATGGCGCATAAGCTCTTGGCCAAGACCATAACCCCGGTATTCTTCATTTACTGCACCAAGCCAGCTATAGAATCTCATTTTGTCGAGTTCGTACCCCAGTTTAAATCCTACAGTTTTACCGGAGTGACTCGCACTAAGGAGCAAAATACGTTTTTCTTTCTCCAATTTGGTGAGTAGTTTTTCAAAACTAAGGTCTTCGAAACTCAACTTTGCCACCTCAAAGATATCTCTAAGGTCTTCGAGTGAGGGATTTTCAATGAGGTCCAGAGAGAAAGTCACAGGGGCAAAGCGCGGGCCAGGCTCACCATTGATTTCAATGGTTTCAAAAAACATTTCTTTTGGCCGCACCCAAAGAGGGCCGATGGCATTTTCGAAAAGGGCTTCATACAGCGCCAGTGTCTCAACGGACTCACTATGATGAACTTCCCCTAAGTATTTATAGAGTTGACCTTTGTAGTGGCGATAGAGATTGGTGGAGAAGTCGTATTTTTCTGACATGGCGAGAATGACCTCATCATAAAGTGGAGTCACTGGCAACGCCTAAGGTGTTCTCAGGCAAAATAGGGTTTCTTTAACAGGTACGGCATGGATCGCACGTAGCCCCTATCTAGAGTGGGGTAGGTAATATTGTGCTGAGTGAGTTCGAATTTGGTTTTAAGTTTTCCATGGGGAATGGCTGGATACATGTGGTGAACCCCGTGATAGTTGATGTGACTCCAAATCCACTCCAGAATGGGATGGGTTTTTACCACCCATGCGTGTGCCTGATTTTTTTGGTGCTGAGTATGGCTTGGAAGTCCGCGGTGGTCAGCGGCGTATCGAGCTGAAAAGACGAGCGGGAGAGTGAGATGAAATCCCAACAACGCAAGGAGGGCAGAGATGTTGAGGGAGTGAACAAAAATGGCCACAAACAAAAAAGCGACAATCATGGAGAAAAGATCATAAAAAACTTCTCTTTTCACACGGCGGTTCAAATTTTGCCAGTGCATTATCTGCGAGAATAATTCATTGAAATGGAGTTGGCTGTATCTAATGGCGCCAAAGAGAACAAACAAAATGGGCGAGCCTCTATGGAAGAAATACTCGGGATCATTTTCTCCTGTATGGGCCAGTTGGTGATGCGACAAATGAATCTTTTTTCCCGCATAGAATGGCAACAGTGATGCCGTGCTAAAGGCCACTCCAAAGAAGTCATTTATTTTTTTATTGGGATGCAGATTTCTGTGCATGGCCTCGTGTCCTAAAACTCCGAGACCGACCAGTAAAATGCTGATTCCAAAGCCCGCCAAGACAGACAGGAGCAACTGAGTGACGGTCCAAGGGGTTTGCCCAGGATCAATTCTCATAAAGAGCAAAAAACTCAGGCTGCCAGCAATAAACAATAAGCCCTTTGCGATGTTTTTCTGCCCTTCTTTTGCAGTTAATCGAAAAGAGTCTCGATGCATGCGCCGCCCCCCCTTTTTTTTGGCGTGAAGATAATCTATTTCTAGGCCCAATTTTAGACAACTAAGTCACCATTTTTAATGTGATATTTTCAATTTTTCTAAAGCAGTTGCGTCTATTGGCGAAATGATTTCAATATGACCTTCGGGGAGGGGTTGAAGCATGCAGACTGGGCTTGATAGCGACTTAAATGGGCGAGGTTCGTCGGCAGAGCCATCGCAAGCGGCTTCAAAAGGGGCTTCGCCACTGGCAGCATTGCTGCGCCAGAAATCCCAGTCCGCGGAACACCGTCGGCTCAATCGCCTAACAAAACTACTAGGTGGTTTTCACTTAAAAGGCATGATCGTTGACCCACCACGCCAGGGCCAACTTCGAAGCCTTGTTCAAGGCGATGAGATCAAAGTTAATTTTAGCTCGGGCAATTATCTGGGTCTGGACGTGCATCCTGAAGTGCTCGAAGCCTGTATCGAAGGCATTAAAACCTGGGCGGGGCATCCGGGGTCTTCGCGTATTTTTTATTCTCACAAAAATGCGGTGTTGTTAGAGCAAGAATTGGCCACATTTGTTGGTGCTGAGGCTTCGATGTTGGCCGTAAATGTGTCGCAGGCTCATCAAGGGGTGGTGCCTGTGCTGTTTGGCAATCGCCACACCACAATTTTTATTGATAAACATGCTCACACCTCAATGTACATGGCCTCTCTCATAGCAAAAGCTAAGGGTGCCCGCATTTGTCGAGTGGACATCAGAAAGGGCTTAACTGATCTATCTAACAAAATTCAACGTGACCTTCGGCCGACGAAAGTGCTGATGTTAGACGGACTATTTAGCATGCAGGGGGATGTGCCCCAATTGGTGCCGATCCAACAGCTTTGCCGGCGACAGAACATGGTTCTTTATGTGGACGATGCCCACGGAATTGGAATTTTAGGAGAAAACGGCGGTGGGGTGGCCCAACATTTCAATCTCAATTTTGAAAATCTCATTCTCATCGGGAGCCTGCAAAAGGGTTTGGCCTGTTCGGGCGGCTTTGTGGCGGGTTCAAAGGCGCTCATTGATCTACTAAAGTTGCAGTCCACATCCTACATTTTCTCAGGTCCCCTGCAGCCCCACACCATAGAGTCTATTCGGGCTGCCGTAAGAGTTTGCATGTCCGGTGAGGGGCAGCGCTTGCGAGAAAATCTAAAACAAAAAAGTCACCTGCTTCGGGCAGAGCTCATAGCCATGGGTTTTGACGTCGAGCGAAGTGAAAGTCCTATCGTACCTATACCCATCGGCGATGATGCAGCCACAATGTACGCCGGTCGTTTGTTGTATGATTTGGGTTTTTACGTCAGTTCTGTTTGTTACCCCGCGGTGCCAAAGGGTGCCGGTATACTAAGGGTCACGGTTAACTCTTGCCACACAGATAAAGAGTTAGCAGACCTTATTTCAGCCTGCGGTCACTTGCGAGCCTGGCTCCTCAAAGGTCGTTGGCAAAAAAAGTGGGAGATGGCTAAAGACATCTTTGTGTCCAATCTCAGTGGTCCCAGGTATAAAGGTATTTTAAAGCCATCAAAAAAGTGGGGCGCTTAACTTCGATGATTATGTTTAGGTAAGCCGTGCGGGTCGAAGAAGTTCAAACCAAAAAACAGTGGCGTGATTTTTTTTATCTTCCCTATTTGATTTATAAAGATAATCCCTACTGGGTGCCCAAGCCGCCGGGCCTTGAGGCACAGCTTCTTGATGTTCATAAAAACCCCTATTTCAAAAATGCGGTGATGTTGCCCCTGTTGGCCTATGACCAGGGTCAAGTGGTGGGGAGGGTTTGTGGGTTTATCGATAAAAATTTTTCCAAGGAGCAGGGTCAGACGATCGGTGTTTTTGGTTTTCTCGAATATTTACCAAAGACGAAGGCATTACCAGCGCTCATTGCCCAATTAGAGGAGTGGTTCGGGGATCAAGGTGTACAGGCTTATTTAGGACCGATGAACCCATCGCTTAACGGTGAAGTCGGTGTGCTAACCGAGGGATTTCGCGACACACCCTATCCGTTGATGAACTATGCAAGAGAAGAGTACAAAAGTGATCTGTTGAGAGTCGGTCTTGAGCCTTATAAGCAGTTTTTTGCCTATGAATATGTTCAGTCAGTAGAATTTCCTAAGAATGTGGAAGCACATCAGCTGCGTGTTTTAAGAGAACAGGACATTTCAATTCGCCCAATTAATTTGTCGAAGTTAAATGAAGAGATGGCCCAAATTAGCCAATTGGCCAATTCAAGTATGAAAGATCACTGGGGCTTTACGGCGATGACCGATGACGACACTCAGTTTTTGATTGAGCAGATTCGAACCATTATTGACCCTAATTTGTTTTTAGTGGCCGAGGTCAAAAATAAAATCGTGGGGTTTTTGTTTGCTCTGCCAAATATAAACCAGTTTCTAATTCGATTTTCAAGACCACTCAAGGTGTGGCACTTGGTATTTTTGTGGTTGGTTCTAAAGTCGCCCTTTCGCAAGCTGTGGGTTCAAAGCTGTCGTTTGGCCACATTAGGTGTTTCTCCGGAATATCAAAAGGTGGCCATAGGGCCAGCTCTATACTGTGCGATGCTCAAGCAATGTCGCATTTATGGATATAAAACCGCCGAGGCGTCCTGGGTGATGGAGGACAACAAAAGGGTGAATCGCCTACATCAGCGATTAGGAGCCACACTTAAAAAGAAATATCACATATTTCGAAAAACTTTAGGTGAATGATTCATTTGAAATATTTGGGTCAACGACAGGTGTGTTATTTTACGATGATGATAAGGTGGCCTAGTTTAGAAAAGAGTTTACAGTACGGCCAGGTTTACCAATGCCCAGACCCACAAGTCCATAGTCTACGTCCGAAAGGTTGCCAGAATGTTCCGTTTTGTCCAGTTCTATCAACGCCAGTCGTCTCAAGGTGAGAATTTTATCTTTTTTTTCTAAATTAGGACGCATTGCTAACGTCTTGTTTCTCCCGATGTTTCTTAATTTGAGACATTAAATTTCACCAAGAAGACCTGGCGTTTTTCAAGTGAAATCAACATTTTCCGCCATTTCACTGGCAAAATCAGCCGAAGCTTAAACCGCCCTCAAGTTTGATCTATATTCGTCCGATCAGTTTTTGCTGACTTATTTATATATATGGAACGTAGAAAAGGATTGAAATAGATTGGGAAAGCTTTTTTATAAACTCATCAATATAGTGGGTGAACTTGCGAAGGTTTTATTGCAGGTCAGTGCCTTCGTAAATCTTGCATTTCTTTTTGGCTGCAGCATTGGCGATACAACCCTTTCAGGCAGCTTTTCAGGGGGCCTTAAGACCACGGCCTCACTAAGTCTTGAAAACAATCTTCATTTTCAAATTCCTGAGGATGCTAACACTCAGTTTGTAGTGAAGCTGTCAGATGCTGTTATTAAAGACACCCGGGTGGATTGGGCGGTGTTTCCAGATGGAGGCGGTGATGCCAGCAGTGATTTTACTGCCATTACCGGCACTTCGACTATTCCCAAGGGGGAGGTTTCATACGCGGTAACGCTTCCCATAATGGACGACAATTTGTACGAAGGTAACGAAACATTCCGTTGGGTGTTTATCAGTTACAGTGAGCATCTGACAGTTGATATTGAACAATATAATTTTACGATAATAGATAACGAGGCTGTGCCGACACTTTCATTTGTAAGTACATCAAGCCAGTTTGACGAAGGCGACGGCAATGTGAATGTTGAAGTCAGCGTCAACCCTGCGAGTGCATTTTCCATCGATCTCTCTTACACTGTTGGTGGTTCAGCCCTTGGAGGCGGAGGCGACTATGATAACTTCATCGGAGGCACACTAACGGTTTCTCCGGGCAATGCCACTGCGAGCTTAAGTATTGACCTTGTTGACGACGTCCTAGACGAGGTTGATGAAACCATTGCCCTTAATCTTACCGGCGCAGTGGTGAATGGTTCGATTACCGCTGTATTGGCCGCTCCGAATGCGCACACTTTAACTATTGTAGACAACGAGAATGCATTACTTAGTATTACTGATACAGACCCGTATAGCTTTGGCAACGTGAGCGTGAACGGTAGCTCTACATACAGTTTTACGCTGACAAACTCTGGTTCTGGGGCGGCCACTTCGATAGCGGATTTATTAGGCCTTTCAGCTCCGTTTACATATTTAGATGGCACATATCCCGGTACTGGCGGCAATTGCGGAGCATCCCTTGCCACTGGCGGATCTTGCGTATTGGTGGTTGATTTCGCCCCAACATCCGGCGGCAGTTTTTCTGATGCCATTGAACTTTCTTACTTTGATGGTATGAATTCCCAGTTTATAACTCACGGCGTTCAGGGCAACGGTGCCTCTGGAGCGGTGTTGACGGTGAGCGACGGGGCTACTTACGATTATGGCTTGACTGAAAATAGCACATCTAAAGATCATAGCTTTACGATTTCAAACACAGGTGGTAGCCCAGCCTCCAGCATTTCTTTATCTGGGCTTGCTGCTCCTTATGACTACAAAGACAACACCTTCCCAGGCACTGGTGGTGACTGCGGAACCACACTTGCGGGAGGCGATACGTGCACAGTGGTTATTACCTTCTCACCATCGGCCAGTGGCCCTTATCCTGAACAACTAGTGGTGGACTATAACTCGGGCACAGGAATGACCCAGGTCATCCGTGACATGACAGGTGTAGGAGCAAGTTCGTTTACATGGACGGGGCTGGGTGGGAATAGCAATTGGACAACAGGTGGCAACTGGCTTGGTGGCAGCGCCCCGGGCGTTTCTGATGTGGCTGTGTTTGATCAATACTGTACCAATTGCAGTGCCACAATCAATGCAAATGCAAACTTGGCCGGGATCACCATGTCTTCAGGGTACGCGGGGACAATTACACAGGCGCCAACCTTTATAGTGACTGTAGGTGCCAGTGGCTACACCCAAGCTGGTGGTACATTTGTCGGTGGGGATGGCGATGTTTATTTAAACGGTGATTTTTCACTCACTGGTGGCGCGTTTATTTCTACATCGGCAACGCTTGTGGCCGCAGGTAGTTTTGTTTTGAGTGGGGCTCCGAGCTTCAATCATAACTCTGGTACCTTTAAGATCACTGCAAACGGCACCAAATCCATTAACCCTAATTCTACAAACTTTAACAATGTTTTAATTCAAAATGGCTGTTGTGCAGGTCTTGCGAGTTTTGATGGAACTATGAATATCCAGGGAACTTTAACTTCAGACACATCTAACCACTATGATGGAATAGGCGTGTTTAATCTTTCTGGAGATCTTGTGGTCACCGATATCGGCTACAATTTATCCCCTACATTTAGGTTTGTAGGCTCAGGCAATCAGACGGTTACCAGTCCAATGGCTGTTACTCGTTTGCCCAACGTCGAGTTTGCCAAGGCCGGTGGCACTCTCACATTCGCCACAGATCATGAGTTTCGCGGAAACGTCATTTACACCACCGGAAATTTGAATTTTGGTACAACACGTACATTGATTAGAGGAAGTGATGGTCAAACTGTTACGGTCCCTGGTCTGGAATTCTATGATTTTGAGCTAACGGCATTTTCGAGCGGTATAGCTACGTTTACAGACAACGTGATTGTAAAGAATGACTTTACCCACTCAACGGCTCAGCAATTAGATCAAGGTATCACGTTTTTTATAGGTGGAGATGTGTTTGTTAACGATGCTTCGGTCTCTGCCCAAACTAGTATCTACAATTTAGAATTTAATGGAACAGCCGATCAGCATTTTTCGTTCACCGGCACCCACCTTACCAATGGAAACTTCACCGTCAATAAAGCCAGTGGCACTTTGTTTTTTGACACGAATGCCGATCTCGACGGGGTGGGACAAGATTTTTACGTTAATAATGGTATTGTAAATTTAAACGGGCATAACCTTGCAGTAAATGACCAGCTAAACGTGGGCGACGGGGTCGGCGCCGCAAGTAGCGCTCGTATTCTGAAGGCTTGTAATACGATTGCAGCAGGCACACAAACAGTAAACCCCGCAGATGGTGAGATTGTTGGATCAAGCTCCACCCCGAACGTCACAATTTCTGATGCCACAGTAGCTGAAGGTGGTAACTTAGTTTTTAACGTGGCACTTTCTGAAGGTGTATGTGCTGGTGACTTTACTGTGAACTACACAGTCAACAGCGGCACGGCAACAATTGCCAATTCTGATTATGTGGCCCCAGCGACAGACTCTGATGCTACACCTAATGATGGTACTTTAACTCTGACTAGCGGAAGTACCTCGGGTACTATTACGATTGCTACCACTGCCGATGGAACTATGGAAATGGACGAAACCATTACCGTGGTTTTAGGCACGGCCTCACACGGTTCCTTGATCGATGACACGGGTCTGGGGACAATAGAAAACGACGATGACAATGGCTTTATTTGGACGGGTGATGCTGGGGATGGTGACTTTTCAAATGAGGCCAATTGGTCAAATGGTATTGTGGCGCCTGGCGCGTCTGATATTGTGGCCTTTACTAATTTGTGTAGTGATTTTCCGGCAAACTGTAACGTGAATACAACTGCGTCGGTATCAGTGGCCGGCATGTGGTTGTTTGGCTCTTATCCGGGCATTATGACTCAGAGTGCTGGAGATACCGTTACCATTGGATCAGGTCAGTATATTCAAGCGGGAGGTACCTTTGTTGGCGGGGATTCCGAAATGGATCTCGAGCGCTTCACCTTAACGGGGGGCACATTTACTTCTACATCTAGTGAGTTACGTGTCGGCTTCAACGCCGTATCAATAGCCACGGATGGATTTACCTACAAAGGCGGTACCTTTAATCATAATAGTGGTACGGTTGTTTTTGACGGGTCGGGAGTTGCAAACGGCTTGCTGAAGAGCTTTGTTGTTAGTTCGCCCAGTCTCCTTACATTTTACAACTTAAACGTCGATATGACTGATCTGCACTCGGGAGACGGTTATGATGGGGCCTATGTCGAGTTTCAAGACGCTGTCGCCGTTGCCAATGACCTTCGGATCATAGATGGTTATCTGGATGAGGGCAGCATTGATTTGGGTGGCAATCTGTATCTTGACTTTACAAATGCCAACAGAAAAGCGGAGCGTAGGGGCAGTACGAGAGTATTATTTCACTCTGGTGGTAACCAACAAATATTTGCGTCGGATCAAGGTGTTTTTGCGCCAGCCATTGACGTCGATAATGGTACTACGGTTAGTCCGGGGGCCGGTACGACCACATTTGGTCTTTCTTTCTTGAATATGCAAAGTGGTAGTTTTAACTCTCCGACAGGGGACCTTGTTTTTTACGATTGGCTTAGCGAGGGTGCCACTCAACTGGAGGGAATTAATATAACCGGTGGGACGTTTAATCACAACAATGGGCATGTGAAAGTTCTGTATTCGGGGAGCGCAAACTGGACGCACAAAATTATTTTCAAACTAGCGGACCCAGCGGGGTTGACATTAAATCATCTAACAGTGGGAATCGTAGATCGGCATTCTGGTGGTAACTATGATGATGTTGTGTTTGAAATCGCTGCTGGCCACAATTTGGTCTTAGCGGGAAATCTTTATCTTGAAGACGGTCAGTTAGATGGTGGAAGTATCGAATTGGCTGGGGACCTCTATTTGGGATACACTGATGCCGCCCAAAAAGCGGAGATTGATGGAACGACAGTGATTCGATTTAATGATTCCGGGTCACATGAAATTCATTCGACACAGGCCGATGCCTGTGGGCCTGTGATCGAGGTCAGTAACGGATCGACGGTGACCGCGGCTGCGGGCACCACCGATTTTTCAATCGAGAAACTAGTGATTCTCGGAGGTAATTTCACCGGACCCACTGGGGTTTTGTCCTTTTCTGGTCGCCTGCCAGATTCTCAAAGTCAAATTGATGGTTTTACAGTAAATGGTGGGACATTTACTCATAATAATGGAACAGTCAAAGTGAATCGAATTGGTGGTGGAAATGGTGGAAATTTTAGTATTTTTGCATTTGTAGTGCCTGGGGGAATAACTCTAAACAATTTGATAATTGATTCGCGTGACGGCCACTTAGGTGGCGGTAGCGACGATGTTAATGTGTTGATCACAGCAGGCCACATTGTAACCCTTGATGGAGATTTAACCATTGATGACGGAAAGATCGATTCTGGAACATTGCGGATAAATGGTGATGCGATTTTTAATTACACTGACGCAGCCATAATGGCCGAAGGTGGTACTGCTGTAATTGAAATGGTTGGTGGGGCAGACGCACAAATCGCTGTGGATGCTGGCGCCATGACCCCAACAAGCGTGGTTTCGGTGAATAAACCGTCGGCGGTTTTATCTCTGCAAACGGGGTTAAATCTTTCTGCTGCAGGACAAGATCTTCAGATTATCGATGGTGATATTGACCTCAACGGCTACGATCTTACGGTCAACGACCAGCTCAATGTGGGTGACGGTGTGGGCGCAGCTAGCAGCGCCAGAATCATTAAGGGTTGTAGTACCATCACGGCCGGTTCACAAAACGTAAACTCCACAGACGGTGAAATTGTGGGATCTTCGTCTGATCCCAATATCACAATCAGTGACGCCACCGTCGCTGAAGGCGGTACCTTGGTGTTTAATGTGAACTTGTCAGAAGGAGTGTGTGCCGGCGATGTTACCATTGATTATGTGGTAGTTGATGGCCTGGCAAAAGTAGCAGGCAGTGACTACAGTGCTACTTTAATTGACAGCGATGGGTCGCCCAATGATGGCACTCTGAATATATCGGGTGGTGGCCTGTCGGGCACTATTTCAGTTGCGACAACGGCGGATACGACTCTGGAGTTTGATGAAGATTTAAGTGTGATACTTTCAAACGCCTCTCATGGAACCGTTACAGATGCCAGCGGACTAGGCATAATCGAAAACGATGACGACAATGGCTATGTTTGGACGGGCATTTCTGGTGACAACGATTTTAATAATGGCGCAAATTGGTCAAACGGCATTTTGGCTCCAGGAGCTTCGGATATAGCCTTTTTTGACGGAAGGTGTAGTGATGTGCCGGTCAATTGTGACGCCACGACTTCAACCAATGTGAATGTAAAAGGTCTTTGGGTGGCATCAGACTTTTCGGGTACGATCACTCAAGACTTGGGTCATTCGTTTGTCGTCGGTTCAGAAGATTGGATTCAGTATGGCGGCATTTTTGATGGTGGAAACAGTCTCATAGATATAGACGGGCCGATACTGTTGTATGCGGGGCAATTTAATAGCACCTCTGGCGAGCTCAGCGTGGGCTGGTACCAGAATTTGGATCAAACGGTCCTATCAGTGGGGGCGGCCGCTGGATTTAACCATAATAGTGGCTTAGTGACTTTTGATTCCACTGTTGGGAACTGTTCTGGTGGTGGTGTCAACAATTTCAAATTCATAGATGTTGACTCGACTTTAAGCCTTTATGACGTCACGGTAGATGGTAACTTCGATGCATGTCACGGCAACTTTCCACAGGTGGGGCCGGTTGATGGTGATACAATTGTGGTGCTTAATGACTTTTACCATTTTGAAGGTGGGCTTCGCGGCAACTGGGAGGTCTATGGAGATGTTCGAGTGGGGGGTAACGCTAAGTCTAGGTATAATGGTGTAATCAAATTTGTTGGAGGGGCTCCTCAGCAATATATTGTTGATGGAGGTACCGCCAATACAGGAAGCTTCACTATTGACAAGACTGCTGGTACGGTGACACCTAGTCCGGCGAGTGCTAACTTGGCAATTAATACTCTTCGGATTTTGAACGGCAATTTTATAGCGCCATCGGGCACATTGACGTTGAATAGATTTAACACCGGCGACGCGTTTCAAATTAGTCCCGGGGCAAGTTTTAGTCACAACAATGGAACCCTTTATTTTACCGGAACCTCTCCTAATTGTAATGGTGGCGGAGATCGATATTTTTATATGGATCTGGGCGGATCGGACTTAGATGTTTTCAACGTTACTGCAGCGGGACAGTACATCGCCTGTCATAGTCAGAACTCTGGTGTCGATGTAGATCCTGCACATTCTTTAATTGTAAATGGAGATTTTGTTCAACAAAGTGGATTGATAAAAGGGAATTGGGTAGTAAAAGGCAACATATCTGTAACCGATGATCGTACAGGCGGGCCAGCGTCGCTGACTTTGAGTGGAAGTAGCAATCAAACAATATCTTATTCAACTCCGTCAGGCAATGGTGGGAAAATGCCCTCTGGACTAATCATAGTGGATAAGCCTGGCGGGGACTTGATTTTCGGTAGTGACATATCGTTCAACAGTGCGGGCCAAGATTTAGCTCTTGTTGATGGAGATATTGATTTAAATAATTATGACTTAACTGTTAATGACAACTTCGACGTGGGCGATGGCGTAGGATCGGCAAGTTCAGCGACAGTTCTTCAAGGGTGTAGCACAATCACTGCTGGCACCACTACCATCGACCCGTCAGATGGCGAAATTTTAGGATCAGGATCTAGCCCCATTATTACCATCGATGACCCCATAGTAAACGAGGGCGGGAACTTAGTATTTACAGTGAGTCTGTCTGAGCCAGTGTGTGGGGCGAGTTTCACAGTCAATTTTGCTACATCCAATGGAACGGCTTCAAGCGCTTCGGATTATACGGCTAGCTCAGGCACATTGAATATACCAGCAGGTGACACGTCAGGGACGATCAACATCGTAACCATTGATGACGCCGCTATGGAAGTGGACGAAACCGTTAATGTGACTTTGTCAGTCATCTCCCATGGCAGTCTGGGAGATAGCCTTGGTGTCGGTACCATAGCCAACAATGACGACAATGGTTATCTCTGGACTGGTAACGCGGGTGATGGAAACTTCAGCAATGGAGCCAACTGGTC
Source organism: Pseudobdellovibrionaceae bacterium (assembly GCA_023898385.1). Classification (NCBI taxonomy): domain Bacteria; kingdom Pseudomonadati; phylum Bdellovibrionota; class Bdellovibrionia; order Bdellovibrionales; family Pseudobdellovibrionaceae; species Pseudobdellovibrionaceae bacterium. Next base: position 3,295,827 of record CP060220.1, read on the forward strand.
AAATGGAAGTGTGGCGCCCAGTAGTTCGAATATCGCGATGTTTGATGGTGTGTGTAACGATGTGCCAGCCAATTGTAATGCAAGCACTTCGGCCAATATTAATGTTCAGGGGTTGTGGTTTAATAGTAACTATTCTGGATTGGTTACCCAAACAGCGGGTCATTCAGTGACCGTGGGCGCTGGCAACTGGATACAAGTGGGTGGTGTCTTTGAAGGTGGCAATTCAAATATTACCATTGGCGGGGGTTTCGATTTACGAAATGCCAGTTTTACTTCCACCACAGCCGATCTTTCGGTATCGAAAGATGTTGGAATTCACAATTCAACCTTTGACCATAATGGTGGGACCTTTAAGTTAACGGGCGGAAATCCTCCGACCGTAAATTTTTACGCGCCGAACACGACATTTAACAATCTAGAGATTCATAAAAATGCCGGTGGTTCAGGCGGAGCTGTATTGAAATTGGAAGCTGGCAGTACGGTGACTGTTGCGGGCAATATGGTCGTAAATATGACGGGGCTGTGGGGCAGCCGCCTTGAGGGGTTGAGTTCCACAATTGAAGTCATGGGGGATTACACCTCGCTACTTTCTGGTGGTAGTGATTCGTACAATGTTAAGCTTAAATTGGTTGGTGGCAATGGCCAAACTGTGAATGGTGCGGGTGGAAAGTTTCCGTCTATAGAAATTGCGAAAGCTCCGGGTGCCGTTGTGTCATTTATCAATGACCTTAAACTTACAGGGCATTTGGTTTATAGTAGCGGCATCGTCGATGTGTCTGGCCTAACAAGTCTATCATTTGTAAATACAGATGGTAACAATGTTACTGGAAATGTGAATGTCGACATGCCAGGTGTGGTTTTCCCGAATCTAAACGTGTTGATTTCTGGAGTTAGTTCGGGAAGTTGCAATGTGAATTTTTTAAGCGATATTGAGGTTTCTGGTGATGTGTTTGTTAACATGCAAGTTAGTGCGGCCCAACGCATTTATGGTCCGGGCCGCATTAAAGTTCAAGGCAATATTACTCTTCAAAGTCTAAGTGGCGGCAACGCTGGTTTTGACGCCATTGGCACTGGTGATCAGTATATAATCCGAACTGGTGGCACTTGGCCATCGGGAACCTTTGTGGTTAATAAGCCAAGCGGAAAGCTAAGGCTTTTATCGAATATCACCCTCAATTCTGCTGGCCAGGACTTCGACGTTCAATCAGGGAAAGTAGACATGAATGGCTACGATTTAACCGTCAATGATCAGCTGTCAACCAGCTATGGTACAGAAATCATTGAAAACTGTGGGGCTCTTTCTTATGGTGCCCACAATCCGGCCAATGGTACCATCGTATCGTCGGGATCAAGTCCTGATGTTTACATTACTGATGCCTTCGCTGATGAAGGAAATAGTCTAAGTTTCACCGTGACGCTATCCGAACCTGTGTGCGGCACAAGTTTTATAGCCGATTATGCCTCGAGTGATTCTACAGCCACTTTGGCTGATTCTGACTACACATCTTCGACGGGTACATTATCCATTCCGGCTAAGCAGTTAAGTGGCACAATTACTGTAAATACCACTGGCGATTCCAATATTGAACCAGACGAGTTGCTTATCATGACTTTAACTAATCCATCTGCCGGAACTTTAGCTGATGCTGTTGGTTGGGGACAGATTTTGGCCAATGAAGATAGCGGTTTCGTTTGGACCGGCAATACCGGGGATGGCGATTTTTCAAATAATAACAACTGGTCCGGCCTAGTCGTTCCAGGGTCGACCGACATCGCTATATTCGATGCCACTTGCAACGATGTTCCCGCCAATTGTAATGTGCACACTTCGGCAAGTGTTAATGTGTCTGGGCTTCGAATGTATAGTAGCTATCCCGGTATCTTCACTCAAAACGCTGGTCATACTATATCCGTGGGTACAGCTTATTGGAAGCAAACAGGTGGGACGTTTGTGGGCGGCGATTCTACCATTGATTTGGATGAGTTCTATTTAGAGTCGGGATCATTTACTTCCACATCAGGCACATTGACCGTAGGTAGAAATCTAGGCTGGAATCCTGCCAATGACAACGATAACGGTTTTGTTTTAGGCAAAAATGCCATATTCCTTCACAATGGCGGGACGGTCAGGTTTGATGGCTACGGGTCAGTTTCTGACAGCGGCATAAGTATAGCAACAATTAAATCGCCTAAAGGAGTTGCGTTTTATAACCTTGCCATCGATGTGAGCGATAATGGATATGGTGGGTTGGATGATGCCCTGTTTGAATTCATCGCGGCACCGAGTGGATCTTATGTTGTTGAGGGAAACTATACTCACAGCAATGGTAAGGTGATTGGGCTGGGGGTTGAGCTCGACCTTCGGGGAAATGGGCTTTGGGAGTGTGTAAATGCCACTTCAGATTGTGCTTTTTCTACCAGTGTGAACAACGCAAACTTGGCGACTATTTGGATCAACATTAATGGCACATTAGCCCAGGAGTACGATGTTGCTGATGGTGCTGCTGCCCCTCACATTCGGGTGAATACGAATTCAAGTTTTTCGCCAGCCGCGGGCGAAACATCTTCGAAGTTTGGAAACCTTGAGTTGATTAAGGGAACATTTAATGCACCATCTTCAGAGTTGTCGCTTTCCCCCGCAATGGGATGGGGAGTTACGGGTACAGTGAATAATGGCGGCTTTGTGGTTTTTCCCGGGGCATCGGTTAGCGGACTAAACTCCCTTGTAATTGGAGCCTTTGCCGGTGCCTCAGACGGCATGGCTGTTATCTTTAACGTAGACGTGCCGACAAGTTTGACTATGACTAATTTGACGATAGATGTAGATGATATAGGTTATGGTCACTGGAGCGATGCCAAGATGGAAATAGCAGCTGGTGATACTCTCGTTATTACCGGAAACTTGACCGTTGATGAGGGAGTTTTAAATGGCGGCAGTATTGAAGTTCAAGGAAATGCCGCGTTTAATTGTGCTGATGCGACGTCGGATTGCAGTTTTGGTGGTTCAACGCTGATATCAATGACTGGCTCAGGCAATGTGAATCTATCACAAGCAACCTCTGCTGTTGTTCCCGGTGGTGCATTTACCGTGGGTAAGGACAACACAACAGACAATGTGACGTTGCTCACAAACTTTGACTTGGACACAGCAGGTCAAGACTTGAATGTCACCCAAGGTATCCTTGAAGTAGACGATTACCTAATGAGTGTCCATGGCGATGCCAATGTGAACGCCAGCGGTGATGTTTTATGTTCAGGAAGTGGTTCGTGGAATCTACTTGGTACGCTTGCCGGTGCAACCACCTGCGCACCTTAAAGACCCCACTTGCTAACTGGCCTTCAGCCATGTTGAATGGCCTATTCTAGGTCCTTCAGATGTAACCATTGTGCATTCACGTTTTTGACGGATGGACCTAGCGTGGGCAAAGACACCCTTCTCGGCAAAGGCGATTTTTGGACTATACCAGTCACGACAAAAGCATTGCTGAGTTTTTTTAACCAATAGGTTGGACTTAAATTTCCCCGTTTAAGTCTAACACCAAATTTACGACTGCTTGGGGCTGATCGAATATTACTCGGTGACCGGCACCTTTGATGCTGGTGTAATGAAATCACAACGAATTTATCCTAGAAAAGACACCCTTCTCAAGCCTTTTCGATACTATAACTAGCCCCGTGCCATCATAGGCCAGTCGCACACATGGCCCTGGGTGGGTTAAATGCAATGGAGCGGTTCTGCTGAGCACTACTCTTACAAAGGTGATCGATACTGTGTGATGGAAGCCTACATTCACTAATGAGCCCAGCCCAACTCGGGTAAACAAAGGTACCATCTTGTCGGCCAGGCACGAAAGTTTGGTCAACTTAGAAATTTACTCGCTCGACCTGCGTTTCAAACAAAGAGATCCTTTGAGGCTCTAATTTTGGCCTTTTTTCTATTCAACCCCAGTTTTGGCAGTCAATCTTATATCACACAACATGCTATGGTGCCGACGGGAGACAGTGAAATAAAGCGGTGCTGAATTAAGAATGGAGAACGTGCCCTCTTGAGCACGAGAGTCGGCGAGCCTCGGGGCCAGCGGTAGATTTCAAGGACTTGAGACGTATATTAGCGAGCACTAGGGTTTAAAACGAAGGACGGCCACATGCTGCATCTGTACAGCTTCGCATGCCGTGTCCCAGAAGTCCCTAGCTGAACGCTCCCGCCAGCAGAGTTGAGATCTGCTATGATAAACCATGAGCAAAAGTGTTAAGTCCCGCATCAGATAAGTCGGGCCGAAGTAGCTCATGGCAACCTAGGGTTTGGCAATTTCTGCGAGTAAATTTCTATTTGAGGGGTTTAGGGCGTGATTTATGTCTATGCTGTTATAATAAAAAGTAAAGTAAACTGGACATATATAAATAAATATGAGAAGGTCAAATCATGATGGAAGACAGGAAAAAACTAGAAAATCGAGCCAAAGCCTATGGACTTAAAAATTTGGCTCAGGATGTGGGGGTGAGCCGCCAGGCCCTTCATGGGTTCTTTTCAGGGGGTGATATGAAGCTTTCAAATTTTGAGAGGCTCCTCAGCTGTCTAGGCTGGACAATGGAGGTGTCGCCACAGGAGGCTTTAGAAGATGTCCTGGGGAACTTGAAGCTTTATGGAGCTCCGCTCTTAGTGGACGACCCTGAGGTCTATCTGAGCTTAGAGGAAACCCTCTATAAGGCTCTGGCCCTTTCCAGAAAAGAGGCGAGGGTGGCCTCGGTGCTACCTTACCTTTTGGTTTTAAAGTCCTATGCTTTAAAGGCTGAAAAATTGCTGGATTTATTTAGGGATGAAACTAGCTCTTTGCAATTGCTGGGGTATTATTTGGATGTGGCTCTTAGTTTTCGCTATCGTAAGCCTCTTGCGAACTTACTTCGTAAAATAGAAAAAAGAGAGGTAAAATTAAAATCATTTTACTTAAGAGAAAGTGATGAGGGGCGAAACCCTAAGCTATATAAGCGTTTTGAGAATGATCCGGCCAAGAAGTGGAAAGTACTGACAAGAGATAATTTAGAGGATTTGGTTCAAAGATTTAGAAAATGGGAGCGTGAAGATGCAGCCGCGTGATCAAATGATAAAATTTTTTAATGCCCTTGATGATCTACTAGAGCAGGAATATAGCCTCACGCTTATTGGTGGATCAGCTATGGTGATTGGCTATGCCTCTGAACGAATGACATCAGATTGTGATCCGTGGGGAAGGGCTGAGAAGGAAATTCAAAGCAAATGGGCACTAGCCCAAAAGGCATCAGGTGTAAAAATCAGTCTCGACAGTCAAACTGGAGTGGCTCAACTTCCTGAAAACTTTGAGGATCGTCTTGAAGAAGCAGACCTGAAGTTAAAAAAGCTTACAATAAAATATCCAGAAAAACATGACCTAGCCTTATCAAAGGTCACACGTTTATTAGGCAATGACTTGGATGACATTGAATGGTTGCATAAAAATCATGAACTAGATATTACGATTCTAAAAGAGATTTACCATAATGAACTTCGTCCAATTTATATAGGAAATCCAAAAAATTTAGATCTAAATTTTTTAGATGTAATTGAGTCTCTTTACGGTGAAAAAATTCGAGATAAATGCGAAAAAGATTTATGAATTAAAAAAAAAGAGGTGTAAATTTAGAAATTTACTCGCTGAAATTGCCAAACCCTAGGTTGCCATGAGCTACTTCGGCCCGACTTGTCTGATGCGGGACTTAACACTTTTGCTCTTGGTTTATCATAGCAGCTCTCAACTCTGCTGGCGGGAGCGTTCAGCTAGGGACTTCTGGGACACGGCATGCGAAGCTGTACAGCTGCAGCATGTGGCCGTCCTTCGTTTTAAACCCTAGTGCTCGTTAATATACGTCTCATGTCGTTGAAATCTACCGATGGCCCTGAGGCTCGCCGACTCTCGTGCTGGAGAGGGCACTTTCTCCTTTTTTATTTCAGCACCGCTTTATTTCACTGTCTCCCGTCGGCACCATAGCATGTTGTGTGATATTAGATTGACTGCCAAAGCTGGGGTTGAATAGAAAAAAGGCCAGAATTAGAGCCTCAAAGGATCTCTTTGTTTGAAACGCAGGTCGAGCGAGTAAATTTCTATCACCAGGCGGTGACAGTTGATAAGGTTATTCTGCACACCTTGGTGCGTTACTTTTGCTGGCAATCTATATCTACTTCAAGAGAGTGACAATCTTTTTGACCATTTCATCGTTAGCCTTATTCAGGCCATCAATTTGGTAGGTGACCACCCCTTGTGGATCAACAAGGTTCACCATATTTGAATGGGCAAATCCCCCGTCCGGAGTTTTCTTGTAATTAAATCCAATGACTCCAGCCAACTTACGTACAGTTCCGGCATCACTTGTTAACAGTACCCAGTGTTTGTCTAGACTGCTTTTCTTTTTATAGGCAGCAAGAACCTTGGGAGTATCTCCCTCTGGATCAAAGGAAATCAATGCATATACGACCTTCTCCCGGAGCTTCTTCGGCAGTGCCTTGCGAATATCGACTACCTTTTGTGTAATCATCGGACAGGTGTGCTGACAGCTAGTGTAAACCATGGCGGCAACCACCACTTTCCCAGAAAAGTCCTTGAGGTTGACGACCTTTCCTTCATGGTTCTTCCATGGGCCCGTTAGATTGTAAATCGACATTTCTGGCCAGGTTTCTTTTTGTGCTACTGAAAGGGGTCCGCAAAAACTGAACATTAAAACTATCAACAAATACTTCATTATTTACCTTTCTTGGTACGGGCACATCGAAAGCCCAAGTTTCCAACCGTATAATTACCCTTCAATGAACTTCTAAAACCAAATCTCATAAATCCACCGTAGTCCAATTTATCTTTGGCATTGAGCGATCCATCTCCACAAAAACGATTCCGATTGGTACTCCCGTCCTCACGAGACTCTCCAGTTACCAAAGCTGTATTGTAGTCTAGATTCCATTCCCAATGAAGCCCATGCATATCATAGACGCCCCATACGTTCTTTTCACCGGACGTGACCTTGGGAAGCTGATCAATACTTGGCCGACTGTACCAGTGCAATATTTTTTGCTGATAGCTTTTCTTGCCAGAGGCGTCTTTTACTTTATCATCTGCCGCTGCCACGTACTCCCACTGTTGAACTGTAGGCAGTGTTTTTCCAAGAGATTCACAATATTCTATGGCCGCAAACCAGGAAACATAGCGAACTGGCCGATCGGCATCGCCTTTTGGAAATGAAAAATCCGATACCCAATGTTTTAAATAAGAACTGTCGGCAAAGATTCGCTTTGTTGCAGAACGAGACCATTGTGGATTTTTTTTAACAAATTCTAAAAAATCACGGTTGGTCACGGGTGCTTTGTCGAGGTGAAAACTTTTTACAGCTACGGAAATAGATTTGCCGTTTTTATCTTTATCATAAAAGGGGGTAAAGGTTCCCCCCTCTATTTTTGCCATTTTAGTGTTGGGGCTGGCCACAGCCCCAAAGCCAAATAGGATGAGTGCAAGAAGCAGGTTCAACCCATACTTCATAGGTTCAATGGGCAGCTTTTTGTACAGCACGCACCTCTGAACTCGTCACAACTTTCCCAGAGTTGCCCCAAGAGTTGTAAACATAGGTCAAGACGTTGGCTATTTCGTCATCGCTAAGGCCCAGTGAAGGCATAACCCCATTGTACTCCTTACCATTCACTTTTAGCTTTCCACTCAATCCATTTTTAACCGCACTGATTGAGGCCTTAATACTGCCGTTGAGGAAATCTGATTTTGCCAAAGGAGGAAATGCCCCTTCAACCCCTTGGCCCGTAGCTAGGTGACAAGCCAAACAGTTGCGTTTGTACACTCGCTCGCCGAATTCAATTTGCTCAGCTTTGTTTTTCGCTATAGCCGGAGCTGGAGCTTTACCACTGACTTCTTGAATAGCTCCGCCTTCAGGCAGGTAAACCTCGTCGGACTGTTTACCAGAATAAAGTAAACTCTCCTCAGTACCAGCGACCTTCAGCATTCCTAATGCGCCCTTGTTAAAGGTTCTAAAAATCGAATGGTCCACTATGATAAACGTTCCCGGAACATCAACTTTAAATTCGACCACTGTTGAACCGCCGGCCGGTACCAGGGTAGTTTGCACATTAGTGTTTGCAACGCCTCCACCCTCTGTATAGACCTTGTCGAAAATCTCACCAATAACATGAAAAGACGAAACTAGGTTTGGTCCACCATTTCCTACAAAAAGACGAACTGTTTCGCCTTTGTCGGCAGTGATGGCATTGTCGCCGGCCAGGGCTCCCACAGAACCATTAAACACCACGTAGTCAGGAATTTCTTGTAAAGCCTTTTTCATACTAAAGGGTTGCAGGCCAGGATCGCCATAATCACCTTTCGTATAAAACTCACTTTGCATAACATAGTATTCTTTGTCGACTTTTGGCAGCCCACCCACTGGCTCAACCAGGATAAGTCCATACATACCATTGGCTATGTGCATTCCAACTGGAGCCGTGGCGCAATGATATACATATAGTCCAGGGTTCAATGCCGTAAATGAAAACTTAGAAGTATGCCCAGGAGCGGTGAAAGACGAAGCCGCTCCGCCGCCGGGCCCTGTAACAGCATGCAAATCGATGTTGTGTGGCATTTTACTATCTGGATGGTTGCTTAGATTAAACTCTACAAGGTCTCCTTCACGGACTCGAATAAATTTACCAGGAACCTCGCCGCCAAAAGTCCAAAAGGTATAATCAACTCCATCTGCCATTTTCTTAACAACTTCTGTTGTTTCCAAATTTACGATAACCTTTGTTGCGTGATCACGCGTAATAGGTGGCGGAACATTGGGCGCATGGGTCAACACGGCCTCCTCTGAACCTTTAACTTTTCCAGGTGTTGTTTTTGTTGTTGTTGAATTGCGGCAGCCAAAACTAAACGCAATAAAAAGCAATGCTAATGCATACGTACTTACAGTTTTCATAAGATCACCCCGAGACCCGTAAAATGTTTGAAATAATTAGGCTACATTATAGCCACCGGAACAAACTGACTTCCTTGATTCGAATCAAGATTCACTATTATATTTGTGCTTTCGAGCAAGCTCGGTCACATTAACTCCAGTAGCGCTTTGCGTTATGAGTCCATCTTCTTCAAGTTGTTTAATGGCCCGCGACAAAGTCTCCGGTCGAACTCCCAAGTTGGAAGCCACCTCGTGCTTGCGCAGCCCCAACTCTATTTCATTGGTATTTCTCTTTTTGGCTTGGTCATTTAGGTAAAATTCAAGTCGATTTCGAACACTGTGAAGGGACAGGGTCATAAATCGGTTGTAATACTCAGCAAGCCATTGCCCCATAGACGCCAACATAGAAAGGGACAGAGAATTGTGCCTTTTCATAAGCTCTTTTAAGTCTTTGTCACAAATAAAAGCACATGCGGCAGGACCAACAGCGTAAGCGTTTTCGAGATATTTCGAATCCGCAATACCACTTTCACCAAAAGTATTATTTTCGCAAACCAATTTTACAAAGATGCCGTTTCCCTCAGAATTATTGCTAGTCAGACGAATCTTCCCAGTGGCGACGATATAGAGTCCATCAAAAGAATCCCCTTGAAGGTATACGCTTTGGTTCTTGAATCTCTTCATTTGTGCGTGCGCCAATATATCGTCAATGACTGGCTCAGTAAGGCCCCGGCAAATTGGGCAAAAAAAAGACTTATTTGTCATTATATTGCGATTCAATATATTGGCCCCAGCAAAGCTGACATATGGCTCAACTTACTCATTATACTTGATCTCGATCAATGTTTTTTTCATAAAACACCGATATTTATGGGCTTGACTTCAATTTCTACCAGAAGGATCAACCATGAGCTTCGCAAGGCGTTTCCTTGTTATTTTTGTACCACTTCTTTTTATCCCATTTGCATACAGCTCTCCCGAAACGGATATGTTTAAAAATGCCGACTCCGTCTCCGTAAGTGGATCAGCCCGAATCCGCTGGGAGGTCAAAGACCAACTTATGGATTCAAACGAGAAGGCCGAAGATAAAAAAGACTTTATCGGATCTCGGTTTCGACTTGAACTAAAATTCGAGCCAGATTCAAAATCAACCGTTTACATTCAGCCACAATTCACGAAATTTTTTGGCGGCGTCGAACCGACCACAAGCGGAGCTACTAGCGGTAGCCTTCAAGACACCCGACTCGATATTCACCAAGCTTATCTAGACTATTCTATGTCAGATCAGTTGAGTGTACGGGTGGGGCGACAAGAACTTGCCTACGGCAATCATCTCGTCATTGGAAACGTGGGCTGGAGCCATGTATCACGGTCATTTGATGCCCTTCGCATTCGGCACGCCTTTAGGGATAACAAAGGGTTTGTTGATGGGTTTTGGTCTCAGATTGAAGACGTTGATACTGAGGCTACATTTAATACTGACAGTGAATTCTCCGGTCTTTATTTCCAGTATAAAGGGCTCACCTATGTTCCAGCTTTGGATTTTTATGTATTGCACAAAGGCGACGAATCCAATGTAGATCCCAACCCCGATTCGTTTTTTACTTTCGGCACACGGGCGGAATTTGATTTCGACCCCGTCGCATTTGATTTTGAATTCACCCAGCAGTCTGAGTATGAAAGCAACCAAGCGGATATAAATTTAAGTTATAATTTAGACAATATTCGAATATATGCTGGGTACTCCAATGCACATAAAGACTACCAACAAATCTACCCAACTGGACACAAATTTTTAGGATCTGCAGACCTGTTCGGCCGAAGAAATATTATTGATATGCGTGCTGGAGTTAATGCCAAGATGTGGGAAAACAAGGCCAGTATTAACCTTGAGTACCACAAGTTCAGCCGAAACGACGATAAATCACCAATCTATGCTGTTTCAGGAGGCGGGTTTGCTGGTAGCACAGGCCTCGAACCTGGAACAGAAGTTGCCTCAGAAGCAGATCTTAGTCTTCGATGGAATTTCTCAGAGAAGAGTCATGTCGTGCTCGGGGGCGCCTATGTAACTCCTGGTGAGTATCTAGAAAATATTCGCGGCAACAACGATAATGGTCATTTTGTCTATCTACAAACTTCAACCTCTTTTTAGGACAACAACAATAGGAGTACACGCATGCTCTCAAAAGCAGCAGCAAGAAACTTTTTTTTAATTGGAACAGGCCTTTGCTTTGGGGCCTTCTTCTTACTCACTCTGGATACAATCCGGCAAGTACCGGACCAGACAAATGCACAAAACTTGGGGGAGTCCGAGATCAGAGGAAAACACCTCTTTGAAACCAATAATTGCATGGGTTGCCATACAATACTTGGCGAGGGCGCCTACTATGCCCCCGAGCTAACAAAGTCATATGTAACCAAGGGACCTGAGTTCATAAAGATGATGCTCACCGACCCCGAAAAGCTCTATCCGGGCCGAAGAAAAATGGTCAAATATGATTTTACCGAAAGCGAAAAAGCAGACCTTGTTGCCTTTCTAAAGTGGGTCAGCGAGATGGATTTAAATGGCTTTCCACCAAAACCAGACTTGAATCAATAGGGGCACACCGATGAAATTCAAAACACAAAAAATCGCATATTACTTTTTCGCAACCTCCATGTTGCTACTTGTATTACAAATTGTATTTGGCTTCATAATGTCATTTGCTCACATGGGAATGGATGGTCTGCATGACATTATACCCTTTAATGCAGCAAGAGCTAGTCACAATAACCTTCTGGTTGTTTGGTTACTTGCAGGGTTTATGGGGGCAGCTCATTACATCATTCCCGAGGAATGTGAACGAGACATAGAGTACCCTAAGCTTGCCTACTTGCAACTGGGATCGCTTATCCTTGTTGGGGTTACCGCCATTATCGGGTTTCATTTCAATTGGTGGGAAGGGCGTAAGTTTTTAGAAATTCCTCGCCCACTTGATTACCTGGTTGTGATCAATGTATTGATGTTCATTTTCAACATCGGCGTGACTATTTGGAAGGCAGAGAAAAAAACAACGACCACTCTTGTTTTGTTTTTTGGGTTGCTAATGGCTGCTCTTCTTTATCTTCCAGGATTGATTCCCACGGACAACCAAACCATGGACTCCTACTGGAGATGGTGGGTTGTGCATTTATGGGTCGAGGGTGTTTGGGAGCTTATCATGGGAGGTATTCTCTCCTTCTTGCTCATTAAACTCACTGGCGTAGATCGGGAAATCATTGAAAAGTGGCTCTACATCATCGTTGGTATCACTTTCCTAAGTGGGATATTAGGAACAGGTCATCACTACTATTACATTGGTACACCTAACTATTGGCTTCTCATTGGTGGGCTTTTCAGCGCATTGGAACCGCTAGCGTTTTTAGGTATCGCTATTTACGCCATAGCCATGGCTAAGAAGGGGCAACGTAATCACCCCAACAAAATGGCGCTACACTGGACCCTGGGTTGCGCCATATTGTCATTCGTTGGTGCCGGCTTTTTAGGTTTTGCTCATACCTTACCTCAGGTAAATCTTTGGACACATGGCACCTTGGTAACAGCCATGCATGGGCATATGGCCTTTTGGGGCGCTTATGCCATGTTGGTTTTAGCAATTGTTACCTATGCCATACCTAACCTTACTGGTCGCAAAAACTTAAATTCAGCAGTTTCTATTTATGCGTTTTGGTCCACGACTATTGGAATGATTGCCATGACCGTAGCCTTTGGTATTGCTGGGGTTGCACAAGTGTATTTAGAAAGAAAGTTGGGCATGGACTTTTTGGTGGTACAAGAAGAGCTTCATGTTCACTTCGTAGGCTTAACCTTGGCAGCATGCTTGTTTACCTCTGGTGTCTTAGCATTTGTTTACCAATTTATTAAATCTGGCTTGCCCACAGACGCTGATGTCACACCTGAATATGTGTAGACCAGCATGAGTAGTATCTACTACAAACCTATTAAAAAAGAAGTCGAGGTTTTCTCGACTTCTTTTGAACTCAACCTACCAGTCTTACTTAAGGGGCCCACTGGCTGTGGAAAGTCTCGATTTGTTGAGGCCATGGCTGAGAAATTTGACCTTAATGTAGTAACGGTTGTCTGCAACGATGAAACCTCTGCCACTGACTTGTTGGGGCGTTATTTAATCAAGGGTACGGAAACCCTATGGCAAGATGGGCCCGTGACCACGGCAGTTCGCAATGGCAGCCTCCTATATATGGATGAAATCGCCGAAGCCAGGGAAGATATTGTTACAGTGCTGCACTCATTGAGTGATTATAGGCGTCGACTCTTTTTAGACAGAAACAATGAAACCCTTGATGCACCAAGCGATTTTATGATGGTTGTGAGCTTTAATCCCGGCTACCAACAGAGCTTTAAAGAGTTGAAGCCATCCATGCGGCAACGTTTTGTCACTCTTTCGTTTGATTATCCTGAGTTTGATATTGAATGTGAAATTGTATCAAAAGAATCTGAGCTGGATTTAGCCCAAGTGAAACAACTTGTGAAAATATCGAGTAAGTTACGCACACTTGAAGGTTTGGGACTTGCTGAAACTGTCTCAACAAGACTGATAATCGGTGCTGCCAAACTGATAAGAGGCGGTCTCCACCCGCGCCTGGCCTGCGAGGTCGGCATTGTGCAGGCACTCACCGACGATAGAGATAAAATTGAAGCCATGAATGACTTGATTTCAATGGTCTTTTAGGACAACTAATGGGCATTGATGAAAAGCTTTTCTACTACCTCTGGAAGACTAAAAGAAAACTTCTTAGCAAAAAAAAGCAATCATACACCGTTGAATTCGAAGATATTCAAGACCGCCTCACTGTTGTGACAAATCTACTGGCCGGACAGTATATTAAAACTATCAAAGGTAACTATATGGCTGGCCTTGTGGGGGATACGATGTTTTGCACCCCTTCGATTTCCACCTCACAAGAAACCAGCGAAAATATTCTGGCCTATTTACATCAGGTTTGTTTTTCAATTGTCGCCCGCGACCTTGGACATAGCCTCGACTACAAATCAACAACACCGGGCTCAAGGCTAGAATCTACTTTAGAGGCCTTGCCAGAAATTTTTGCGGCTATGAGGGATTTGTATCCCATGCTCGTAGAAAATAGCCGACCTCTTTATCAAGCTTATTTAGACACAGAACAAGCCAAGAGCTCAGCAGATCGAGAGGCCGACAAGTATCTCCAATGCTTTTTTGCCGATCATATACAGGGAAAAAGTACAAATACTACAGCTATCCAGCTCAATCCAGAACCATTAGTGGATTCAATAGGGCCTGTAAAAGGCTTTGTCCTCCCTCCATTTCTAGCGTTGCTACCAATACAAAACGTCATTCAATTTCATCGAGATGATCGATCTGAACTGCCTGTGAACCAACGAAATAGTGAAAAGAAAACTGTATTGCAATGTCAGCCGAAGGAAATAATCAAGCGAGTTGACCTTAAAGAAAATGAGAATTCCAACCCAGTAAGTTTACTGATGGAAGGGGTTCAAACCGCAGATATTTTTTCCGGCGGACTCAAGCGTGTTGATGGCTCCGATGAAATGGAGGAACACGGCGAGAGCCTTGAGGATCTAAACATCCAAGAGGTGGTGAGGTCTAATCACGAAACAAACTCTATATTTAAAGCAGATATCGCATATGAGGTTGAGAGTCTGGATGATGAGACATTCCAGGCTTCAGATAATGCTGCAAATCAATTTATTTACGAAGAATGGAACTTTAAAAAGAGAAAATATTTAAGCAATTTTTGTAAACTCACCGATCAACGCCCGCCATTGATTGAAGACAAGTCAGCTTATGAGTCCCAATATCACGACATCGTAAAAGCTCATCAAAAACAGATTCGAAACCTGAGGCATCAGGTTGAGCAGATTTTTCACTCGCGAAGGTGGAAAAACCGACAACGTCAGGGCGAGGAGATCGATATGGACTCATTTATTGATGGGCTCTCATCGTTGAAGGCCGGGCAGTCTTCAGATGAAAGATTTTACCTTTCGAAAAGCAGGCGAGCCCGCGATGTTTCGGCACTTATTCTTCTTGATGCAAGCCTCTCCTCTGACTCCTGGGTGGATGGACGTAGGGTTTTGGATATTACCAAAGAAGCCGTTGTGGTTCTGCATGAGGCCTTGGAAGGCGTTTTTGAAAAAATCTCTGTGACGGCATTTAATAGTCGTACACGAAACAATTGCAACTATTTTACAATTAAGGACTTCAGCCAAACCTGGAAGTCCTCCCTGCCCTATTTAATGGCTCTTCAACCATCAGACTATACTAGAATAGGAGTTGCCATTCGCCATAGTATCGAAAAAATGCAAAGGGTAAGTTCTCAACGCAAAGTGATCATACTTCTAAGTGACGGCAAACCTACTGACTATGATGCCTATGAAGGGAAATATGGCATCCATGACGTCAAGCAAGCATTGGACGAAGCCAAACAAAAAGAAATTGATGTTTTCTCACTGGCTATTGATCAGGAAGCAAAATACTATTTTCCACAAATGTTTGGAAAAAATAATTTTAGGGTAATCAACCATGCCAACGAACTGGCCGACGAATTTGTAAGCCTTTGTACAAGACTTGTATAATCGCTAGGAAAGATTCTACATCTCAGCTGATTCTTAACAACTCCATAGAGTGGCTACGATAACTGCCTTTGGATGACCTCAACGAGGGTTTCAAGATTGTAGGGCTTGGTCAGGAAGTCATTAAAACCTTCCCTGAGGCTATTAGCTCGATCCGAATCGAAGCTTTTCGCAGTCATCGCAACTATGGGCCCTTCGTAACCACAAGACACCCTTCTCAAGCCTTTTCGATACTATAACTAGCCCCGTGCCATCATAGGCCAGTCGCACACATGGCCCTGGGTGGGTTAAATGCAATGGAGCGGTTTTGCTGAGCACTACTCTTACAAAGGTGATCGATACTGTGTGAGGGAAGCCTGCATTCACTAATGAGCCCTGCCCAACTCGGGTAAACAAAGGTACCATCTTGTCGGCCAGGCACGAAAGTTTGGTCAACAAAGTCCGGATCCTGTCCGGTTCTACCACGATCTTCGGACAGTGCCGAACGTGAAAAGCCGGTAGACCAACCCTCCATCAATGGCAAGGCCTTGCACTGTGGGGCATGGCCCTTGTCGATTACTTGCCCAATACTGCAAACGCCTTTGACCACATCCAGGCTGCTTCGATCACTTACCGCATCGCTTTGGGCAAGAACAAGGGGCAAAAAGCACTGAGCTTACAAACAGTACCCACCCGAGGAGAGAAGCAAAAGCCCTTTCTTGCCAAACACTCGGGCTTTAGCCTGCATGCCGGTGTGGCCAGCAAGGCCTGTAAGAGAAAAAAACTAGAGCGGATTTGCCGCTACATTTCAAGACCGAGTCTTAGTGAAGAGCGCCTTAGTCTAAACGCCAATGGGCAAGTGGTGTACAAGCTAAAGAATGCCTATGACAACGGAACGACTCACATCGTACTCGAGCCACTGGACTTACTGGCACGGCTGGCCTCACTAGTGCCAAGACCGCGGGTGAATTTAACAAGATTTTTTGGTGTGTTTGCTCCTCACTTCAAACACTGCAAACTCGTGGTGCCGAAAGTAGAAAAAAACAAAGAATACGATGATGGGAAAACTCTTACCCTAGCCGAACGGTCTTCTCGAATGACCTGGGCTCAGAGGCTTAAACGGGTGTTCAACATCGATATGGAGACCTGCCCAGAGTGTTCAGGCAAGGTCAAAGTGAAAGCCAGCATCGAAGATCCCCAGGTCATCAAAAAGATACTGAGCCACTTGGGTTTAGAGAGTCGGGCGCCAATGCCTTGGCCGGCGCGGGGGCCGCCAGCCAACTTAGCGGCCAATGCCCCCTTCATCCAAATGTTCCCTAATGATGAGTTCTAGAAAAAAGAACTAGTGGATAGGTTCGTCCAAAACCAGCTTCCAAGTACACAGGCAAGCTCAAAAAACAGCCAAAGACACAATCTTAAGGATTAAACCCAAAAATAGAGGCCGGAAAAGGCAAAAATCTGCGTCAAACGAGGAGGGTCTTATGGGAGTGATAGAGGGCGACTACAGAAAATAGGTGCATTATTCTACTTATACTCTTAGGTAGGCGCTGAGATATTATTGGGAGAAAATCTTAAATTATGGCAACCCCGACTTTCAGTTTTTGTAACACCGACGTAAAGCTACCTGAGCGATTCTACGCTCATGGATCACCGGACAAAGCCTCTGACCCAAAGCTCATCACCTATAACAAACCACTGGCTAAAGAATTAGGCCTCAGCCTAGATTCAGTAGGGGAGCAACAGTTGGCTGAGGTATTTTCCGGCAACCAACTTCCCGAGGGTGCTGAGCCCATTGCCCAAGCTTATGCGGGCCACCAATTTGCCCATTTTGTACCCCAACTTGGAGATGGGAGAGCCCTACTCATAGGTGAACTCTTGGACTCAAATGGAAAGCCCTGGGATATCCAATTGAAAGGGTCAGGGAAGACTCCCCTTTCTCGGCGTGGCGATGGCAAATCAAGTCTTGGACCTGTACTACGAGAATACATAGTTAGCGAAGCCATGTATTATTTGGGCGTTCCTACCACCCGAGCTCTGGCGGCCATAACTACAGGGGACCAAGTCTACCGTGAAACAGCTCTTCCGGGAGCCGTTTTTACCCGAGTGGCACCGAGCCATATACGCGTTGGGACCTTTCAATATTTCGCCCACAGGGATGACCGCGATGGCCTTAAGCGCCTGTTAAACTACGCTGTTAATCGCCACTATCCAGAAATTGCTGAGGCTTCGAACCTAGCCCTGGCCTTTTTAAACAAGGTCATCACGGCCCAAGCGTCGCTCGTGGCAAAGTGGCTTGAGCTGGGATTTATCCATGGCGTAATGAACACTGACAACACCGCAGTGGGTGGCTTCACCATTGATTACGGCCCCTGTGCGTTTATGGACGAGTTTGATCCAGGAAAAGTTTTTAGCTCTATTGATCGTCAGGGGCGATATGCCTACAACAACCAACCGGCCATAGCCCATTGGAACTTAGCGCGACTGGCTGACAGCTTGGTGCCGCTAGTTGACCCCCTGGAAAGTAAAGCCATTGATTTGTTAGAAACCGAATTAGCTACGTTTACCGGTCAATTTGAGAGCCAGTGGTCAATGAAAATGCGCAGAAAATTGGGCTTAGTCACTGAAGAAGAAAAAGATATTGAGCTAATTCAGCTTTGGTTTGAGTACCTTCAGCTAGAGTCCCAAGACTACACCCTAAGCTTTCGTCATTTGGCTGACCTGATTCATAGTAAGACTTCGACCTATGGTTTTGCAGAAACGACCCAACTAAGTCACTTTTTAGATTTATGGAATTCGCGCCTAGATCGGCAAGGAGTCTCCTTGGAGGAGGTAAAAAAGCAAATGAATAAAACCAACCCACTTTTTATACCAAGAAACCACCAAGTTGAACGAGCCATTCAACAGGGTCTTAAAGGTGACTACTCTATTTTTTTCGAACTCAATAAGGTTCTGGAAAACCCCTTTGACCAACAGCCTGACAAAAAAGACTATGCCGGGCCGCCTCAGCCCCATGAGGAAGTGACACAAACATTTTGTGGTACCTGAGGGCCACTCGGCTCACGCCTTGGTGCCTTTGGACGAGCTAAGTATGGGGTCGTGTTGTGTGATATAAGATTGACTGCCAAAACTGGGGTTGAATAGAAAAAAGGCCAGAATTAGAGCCTCAAAGGATCTCTTTGTTTGAAACGCAGGTCGAGCGAGTAAATTTCTATTTGAGGCAGTCGTAATTCTGGTTCGGGTAAGTCCCAGCTCTATAGGTTGAATTGCCATAAAGCGGCCATAAGACCTATGTTTTTGGCCTTGACGAAGCTCCATAATTCATCGACAATTATGGAGTATGGTCCGCAGGCTTCTAAGTCCCTCAAAAAACTCGAGTTTTTTTCTCTTCGGCGCAAGGGGGACGGGAAAATCCACCTTTATTGAACAGCAATGGTTGCCCACCTTGAAGTCAGGTCGCTGCCTCCAATATGACCTACTAGACGACGATGTAGAGGAGCGTCTGGCGAGATCTCCAAACAAGCTAGTGCAGGATATTGAGGCTTGTGACACTTTGCCAGAATGGGTCGTTATCGACGAAGTCCAAAAGGTGCCGCGGCTCCTTGATGTGGTTCAATCGGTGATTGTGAAAAAGAAAATTAAGTTTTTGTTGTCAGGATCTAGTGCTCGAAAGCTCAAAAAAGAAGGAGCCAACCTACTTGCCGGACGAGCTTTTGACTATCGCTTGTACCCATTTAGTTTTGTTGAGTTAGCTGACAGCTTTAATGCCGACCACACTTTGAATTTTGGGGCGCTTCCCTCCGTGTTTAACTTTAGTGATTCGAAAGAGAAATCGAAATACCTTGCTAGTTATGTGAGAAACTATGTGCGCCTTGAAGTACAAATGGAGCAATTACTGCGAAAGCTGGATCCCTTTCGGAGTTTCCTTGAAGTCGCCGCGCAAATGAACGGTAAAATGTTGAATTTCTCAAAAATTGCAAAAGGGGTCGGCGTCGACACGAAGACTGTTCAAAACTACTATTCAATACTCGAAGACACTTACCTGGGATTTGTTTTGCCGGCCTACCATACATCCGTGCGAAAAAGCCAACTTGTTACACCGCGCTTTTATTTTTTTGATATCGGAGTAAAAAGAACTCTAGATAATTCGATTCACTCACCTGTGGTCCAAGGTACCTCATTTTACGGTGAAACTTTCGAACACATGGTGGTTTTGGAGTTTTTGAAGCTCAATTCATACCTGGAGCGAGGTTACCGACTTTCCTTTTTTGCGACAAAAGAGGGTGCGGAGATGGACCTGCTTCTGAGCCGAGGGCGTGAACTTATTCTAATTGAGATTAAGTCCGCTGCTCGTATCGATGAAACCGAAGTCAAAAAAATGCTCCCTTTAATGCGCGAAACTAAAGCGAAAGCCTATTATCTATCTCAAGATCCAAATATTGAAAAAATCGATGGCGTCATGTGCATGCCATGGATGGAGGGGATTAAAAGGATCTTAGCTGTTTAGATGCTTCTGTCTTCTAACACGGAGTTCATTGGTTTCAATAGCTGCGGGCAACCATAACTGGTGTCAGGCCAGTGACGCGATATCAGCATTTACCCATATACAAATTAGTTGTTAGTTGTATTTAGAAATTTACTCGCTGAAATTGCCAAACCCTAGGTTGCCATGAGCTACTTCGGCCCGACTTATCTGATGCGGGACTTAACACTTTTGCTCTTGGTTTTTTATCATAGCAGCAGCTCTCAACTCTGCTGGCGGGAGCGTTCAGCTAGGGACTTCTGGGACACGGCATGCGAAGCTGTACAGCTGCAGCATGTGGCCGTCCTTCGTTTCAAACCCTAGTGCTCGTTAATATACGTCTCAAGTCCTTGAAATCTACCGATGGCCCTGAGGCTCGCCGACTCTCGTGCTCAAGAGGGCACTTTCTCCATTCTTAATTCAGCACCGCTTTATTTCACTGTCTCCCGAAGGCACCTTAGCATGTTGTGTGCTATTAGATTGACTGCCAAAACTAGGGCTGAATAGAAAAAAGGCCAGAATTAGAGCCTCAAAGAATCTCTTTGTTTGAAACGCAGGTCGAGCGAGTAAATTTCTATGCCAAGCGGGAGTATACCTATTCTGTCCGCGTGCTCTTGAGATCTTAAAAGGGTGCCGATAGTGTCGAGGGCATGTTTTTCAAATAAAAAGTAGCTGTGAGGCAAATGAAGATCATTCAGGTCTTTGCGGCCAGAAAAAAATTTTGTGGAGAATCCTTTTTGTTCTGCCAGCCGTAGTAACTAGTATCTAGGTTCGGCCCGAGGAGAATATTTTTATTGTAGCCAATTTCCTTCATGGATTTAGGGGTTATGTCGCTCTCACAAACACCGATTTGAATGTGTTTTTCATTGTAGTTTGAGAGGCTGGTGCGCTCTTTTTGAACTTGTTGCGCATCAAGAGCCTCGTAGGTTTTTTCAAAAATGACTTCGCTATAACGGTTGAAAATCGTTACGCGAGTAGGCAGGCCCAGTGGATTTCTTTCAATGTGAATGTAAAGGGAAACTTGGTCGCCCAGCAAAAAAAGAGAGCCTTTAATAGCGCCATTCGCATCGAAAATCACGAGGTCTCTTCGGTACTGTTCATTGCCCAAAGCATAGGTCATGACTTGTACGGTTTGCCCATTGAGTTGGTAGACAGGCGACCTTTGAAGGCAGCTGTCTTGGCAGCCCGCTTCTGTTTTAGATTTAGTGGTTGCCACAGAATTTAGATTCAAATCTTTATAGATATTATAAAGGGTCCGGCCATCCTCGGGCAGTTTATGGGTGTTTTCCATTGAGTTTTTTTGATTTTTACGAAAAATAAAATCATCAAAATCAGAGACATTTGCGAAGTATTTTGGCGCGGGGTAAAAATTTAGATAATCAACCGTTACAGGGGGTAGGTGGTAAGGTTTTAAGATAGCTATGCCAGCCTCTCGGTACAACTGGCCTCCAATGATGTAGTTTTCTCCGAATTGACTGGGAGACTGGCAAAAGAAAAGATTAGCTAAAGAATTTGTATTTTGGTCGGCCCACCTTGCGAAATCTTTTTTTTAGTTGTTTGTTTTCCGATCCGAAGATGATCTGTAGGGGAGAACTTAAGAGTTCATCGTTATCGTGGTTTTGATTTTCAAAAATCAAGCAGGATTCAAATAGTTCAGATGAGGGGTGGTTTAGGGCCTGCTCAAAGCCGTTTTTGTTAAGCAAACAAGTGTTTTGCTTGTAGATGTTTATGCATAGTTCTGTTTCGCCAATTTGACCTGGAGTAGTGTCATTTGGGCATTGATGGGTTTTCTGGTCGGGCTTACAGACTTGCTCCTTTCTTTCGATATCATAGTGGCACTCGCCGCGTGCGTAATTCTCGGGTTGAGTTGTGGCGCAGAGCTCTTTGTTGCACGCGGTAATCATGAGAGTAGTTAAAGTTAAGAGTGCACATTTGACTAGTTTCATTTCGTTCTCCAAATCAAATAATGGGAAGAGGCGATCTCCTCCCATTAAAAAGTTATTCGACAAGGGAGGTGGGGATCACGTTGCCTGCACGTAGGGCGACGCGATTGATTTCTTTAGCTCCCGCATTTTGATAGTGAACGGAGCCGTTTAAAAAACCTTGAGCCACTACGATGTTATTGTTGGTTTCAGTGTCATTCATTTCCACGTTGTAAACCTTGCCGTCATAGGCGATTTTTTCGATCGATTGGATGGCATCAAATTCACCGTCTTCACGAACAAGCGCTTCGCCGACTTTAAGGTCTTTGGCTTTTCGCATAACTCCTTCTGAATCCACAAGAGGGTGGTTTAGAGTTACTTTTAGTTCGCCGCCGGTGAGAGTCGTGATTCTTAAAATGTGCTGTTCATATTCTTTAATATCCACAGTGTAGGACTTCAGCTGAGACACTTGGTAATCCAAGTTATCAAGACTGGCTACTGGGCTAAGTGTGACGATATCTTGTCTGCTTGATTGCTGGGCTTGACGAATGGCATGGGGCCCATCAGAAAATAAGATCATTTGGTCGGGGGTGTAGCAGCCAGCCGCACAGAATCCTAAAAATCCATATTTTTGCGCATCAGTACATGGCGCATCTTCTGTCACTGGTGCTTGCCAGACTTTGGTGACTTTGCCATTTTCATCCACTTCGCCAAAAACGGGGTAGCCTTCAAGGTGGTTTCCACTTTGGGCATCGATAAGTATCGCCGCTTTATCTGGCATTGAGCCCCGTAGATAAGGGTAACATTTAAAGGCCCATTTCACTCGCTCACGCGCAGTGGGTTGGTCCAAAGTATCCGCATTTTTTACATCTTGGCAGCGACCGCTAGTTGTGGCTCCCGCAAAAGCTAGGTTATGGCCTATTGCCAAACTGAGCACCACGCCTATCATTTTTGTTTTTGTCATCTCATCCTCCGGTTCATTTGGATTTATTCAACTTAAAAATCTGAACAATTGTTTCACTGGGGCCTATGAGCAAGGTCCGGTCCAGTTTTCGTGTGGGGGCCAGAGAAGCGGTTAAGTCTTTATAAAGGCAAAGGGATTTGAAAATGTCCGTATTTGGTCCGGGGTATGAATCTCGGACGATTTCCGGTGTTTTAGAAATTTAATTCCCAAAAATTAGAACGGGGCCAACCGCCTATGTGTCCGGTACGGACCTTTGAATGAACGACCCGACACATGGGTGGCAGGATTCGAACCTACGACCCTCGGGTCCCAAACCAGATGAGCAGAGATATTTAATGTTCATTTTTTTCTGTATTATGTAATTTCAATGGGTTAAAAGACATTAACCATCAAAAAGTAATAGTTTTTGTAAGTTATCTTGAAAAACATTAGATTTAATATACACTTATATAATTTCAATTACTTACAGGATATTAACTTCTAAAAAGGTAGTATTTTTGTGAATCCAGTTCGCATTCGCTTCAGTAAAAGTAGAATTGATAAAGCTGGCGAAATATTGAAAAGTAAAAAAGAGATAAACAAACAAAGTTTAAATGAATCTTTTGAAGTGCTATCTAATTGGCGGGCTTACCATGTCGCCTCATTAGAAGCCTCGGCAAAAATATTGCGTGCAAGGGCAAAAAAAATCAGTAAGCATGGTAATGCTATTGTTGCACAGAGATTAAAACGGACACCCTCAATTTTACTCAAATTAAAAACACATAAGTCGATGAGACTATCTGCCATGCAGGATATAGGTGGTTTAAGAGTAGTCTTCGATACAATAGCTGAAGTTTATGAATTGGTGGAGTTATATAGGTTTTCAAAAACAAGACAGACTTTGTTTTCGATGAATGATTATATAGAGAGGCCCAAGGATGATGGATATAGAAGTGTGCATCTTGTTTACAAAATGGATAAGTCACCAAGCTTGTTTTTAGAAATACAAGTTCGTTCACATCTCCAACATATATGGGCAACAGGGGTAGAAGTATTTGGTACACTACAAAGTACTTCTTTTAAATCGGGGTATGGTGATAAGAAATGGTTGGAGCTTTTCGCTCTGCTTAGCTCTGTTTTTGCCATCAAAGAGGGTACACCTGTGCTTAAAAAACATAAGAGCTTTTCAAAGGCTAAGCTTTTAAAGCAAACAAAAGAACTGATTCAAAAACTTAGGGCTATCGAGCAATTAAATATATACACAGAAATATATACCGCTGAGGAATTGAGAGTCACAAAAGGTCGACGAGGCAATTATGGCTTGGTATTGCTGGATTCAATAGAAAATAAAACTACAGTAACAACCTTCGCAGCAAATGAGATTGAGGCAGCAGAGGCAGCGTATTTAGAGTTAGAGAAGAAATACTATAAGAATAAAGATATGAATGTTGTTCTTGTAAATGCAGGTGATATTAAGAAACTTGAGATTAGTTACCCTAATTACTTCATGGATACCAAAACGTTAGTGAGAAACTTGTCGTTGATTATGGTTGATGGTTTTCTTTAACGACGGCGGTCGTAAAACCGAGTAGCCAGGGCGCGAAGCCCCAGCCCTCACCGAACCGGACGTGCACGTTGAATGCATCCGGCTCTTTCAACTTAAAACAAGTGTATTTGGACTTGTTTCTGGCGAACTAAATCTGGAATGACTCTAACAGGGCGAAATCCGATCTTCAAACTTCGCAATAGTGGCCATAGCCTGCGCCAAGCCACTGGACGTCGTTGCTGGCGGTACTTGCGTCTGAGGTATCGCACCAAAGCTTTGTGAACAGACCTGACCTCGCGGTAAAATACCCGATTGGCATTGCTGTACCTAAAGTAGTTGGCCCAGCCCAGCCATATCTCCTTTGCTAGCTTGCGAGCCTGCTCCAGAGTGTGGTGGGGCAAAAGCTTTTCCCTCAAGGCCTGATGCAGTTGCTTACGGGCTTTCTCCGAGGGCTGTCTGGCCACCCAAAAACGCTTGGGGTTGTCACGGAATGCTCTTAAGTGGAACTTAAACCCAAGGAAGGTAAATTTGGCGTCATGGTTTCGGCTGCGGTTTTTCATGTTCACCCTGGTGGTCTTTGATCCCTTAAGGGTGAGCTTTACTTCCCGCATCCAGTAGTTGAGCCACTTACTAGCAAGGTCCAGATCCCTCTTTGTTCTGGCCGCGATGACGAAGTCATCAGCGAAGCGAAAAAGATGTATATCCAGTCCTTGCGCTTTCACATCCTCGACTTTCTTATCCAATCCATAGTGGAGGTAAATATTGGCCAGCAGGGGCGACAGGGGGCCACCTTGTGGTGTCCCTTCTGGTGTCGGCTGCCAGGGTTTATTGACCTCTTTAAATCCTGTTTTGAGGATTTGGTGGATAAGATGGAGGATTCTTGGATCGACGATTTGCTCTTTGAGCATGCCAATGAGCTTTTTGTGTGAGACGCGGTCAAAGAAAGACTCAATGTCCGCATCTAGCACGTGGCGATACTTGAAGACCGTGTTTGCCACATCTGCGGCGCAGTCTACGGCTCGTCTATTCGGTCGGAACCCATAGGAGCAAGGCAGGAACTCTTGCTCATAGATAGGCTCTAGTAAAATGAGAAGAGCTGTCTGCACCACCCGGTCTTCGATGTTAGGTATTCCCAAGGGACGCTCTCTGCCATCCGCTTTAGGGATGTAGACTCTGCGGACCGGACCTGGTTGATAGGTCTTCATTTTAAGCTGTTTGGAAAGCTTCGTGGCGTAGGACCATTCCTTACCTTTAAGTTCTTCCACACCCAGACCATCGAGACCGGCAGAGCCGGAGTTATCGATCACCCTTTGTATGGCGTCACATAGTAAGAACGGGTCACACAACCACCTGAAAAGATCCCAGTGTTTGCGCCCTTGTTTTGTTTGAGTTGCCAGTCGGTGTTGCACTCGAATGGTTTGCGGGTGAAGGGACTTGCGCTTCTTCGCCCGGGCGGTATTTGTGTTCATTTTCACTTTCCTCCTTACCTACGAGTGGAACAACGAACTTGCGTTGAACCTGACAACCCCTTCCCCTTATCCTCCTTGAAGTGTAGTGGGCTTTCCCCAGCTTCTGAGTACTATGGGTGTCTCTGACTCCTGCCCTGGCCTCTGTTGCCTTATGTGTTCGGCTTTTGAGTGGGGTGGCTTACCAACCCAGCCACCTCCTGCCAGTCAGGTCTCACCAGTTAACATCATCCTCATACATCCGATCCTACCTGCCCGCACTCTGTGCAAGGAGCCGTCCTTTAAGATGTGATCGCTTTAAGTTCCACGAAGTTAGTGGGGCCTGACGATCACCCAACCAGACACCCTAAAAGATGTAGCCTTCCACGCCACCATACGCTTGGGCACAGACTCAACTTCCTATTAACTCACATTAAGAGTGTTCGTGTTCCTCGGGCCGATAGGTTTGGCTTTCTCAGAGTACCTCCTGATACTTTTCCATCGCAATTTCACCCCCGATGTCACCATCCAAAGGCGGCGATAAGCTTTACCCAGTGGCGTTGGGGCCTTCTGGGACGTTCCCATCCTACTCGTACCGTCCAGGAGGCTAGCCTCCTCGGTTCGCATCACTCTTGTTGCATCCGTGATTTGAGTGGGAAATTTCTTGGTATGAGGAATCGAACCGGCAGGCTTCGCTCCCTCGCCCCCTTGGGGCTCGGTCGCTCGTCTTGCTTCCATGGTTCGTTCTTGATGGTGTCTGTAAGATGTATGTGTCATCTTGGTCATAATGGTCGGGGAGACAGGATTCGAACCTGCGACCTACTCCGAAACCCCTAAATCCAATACAGTGCATCTAAGGACTGAATTTACTAAGTTTTTTTACAACAAATTTTTGAGCAACGCAAGGCAACTTCTACTGATATACACGGAAATGCACAAATATTCATCGAGTTTGGTCGCAATGGTCGCAAAAATGGCTGAGAAATAGGGCGATTGAATTTTTGCGACCACGATTTTCCTTAATAGTTCATAGGCCATTTTGTTAATTCCGGCGGACCTCCAAATTAAATCTCAAGATCAAGGAAGGTTAACAAAAATATCAGTGAAGACTGATAAAAAATAAGGAGAAAACTCACAATGAATGAGAAACAAAATAACAATGAGCAAGACAAAAAATCAAATAACCCAACTATAAGTGTTGGTATCGAGGCACGAGAAAAGTTCATGGAGAGCTTAAGAGAAATTAATTCTAAAGACTATGGAAATAAAATTTCTCCGAGAGAATATCTTGAGTTTTTGATGACGCTACAAACACCTGAGAGGGTGAAAGAGTTAAAACTCAGCTCCATTAAAGGTAAGGCAAAAAACGATCTTTATAAGAAAAGATTTTTTGAAAAATATAAAAATAAGACGGAAGATGATTTCTATGACTTCATTTGGTCAGATAAGGCGGCGAAGTTTAAAAAAGAAAATAAAGATATTTTTGATGTATTTTGAAGGCATTTTAATGTTTAAAAATCTTGTTGGGCTTTTTAATATGAAAAGGTCCAAGAGATGAGTTTTTGAAATTCGAGAATTAAAAAATACCTCCTTAGACTTCAGATTCAGTCGAAGACAAAGTTTAAATCAATTTGGCTTTAAAGGTGATCTAGGCGATGAGCTTTTCTAAATTTTCTACCAGAGAAATCGAATCCCACAGTCTATAAACAGTGGCTTTTGAGCAGGACAAGACTTGTAAAGCTTCAGTGGGAGTTTTAACTCTACCAGAGAATTTAAGATAGATAAGATCGGCTCGGTAGTTTGCTCCGACGAGGGCTCGAATTTTTAACCAGGGGTTACTGTCAAGTATTCCCCTGAGAGTGTAGAACTTCTTTTCAGGCTGTTCAAAATATTTAGGAACTTCGATTTTGAATTTAAGAAAGTTAGGGTCTAAACCCCACTTTTTTATAAAATAGGGTTGAGTGTGGATCTCAGGAATAGATGAAACTCGCAGACCTCTTTTTTTCAATTTTGTTATCAACAAATTGAACCTTCTATCCCCAAGATCTACCATCTTATCCGCAATAACCATCAATATAATTCTCTCGTCATCGGATATATCTTCTGCAAAGGATAGTAGCCTTTCAACATGGATCAATGAATGGATACGGTGAGTGAGGGTTGATAGTAACATTGTGAATAGTTTATGATCTGTCCAAAATAACTTTAGAGAATTAATTATGACTTTTTCTGGGTCGGGGACTTCCTGAGGTGGATTGGAGTAAAAACCACAGCCTAGTGAAGCTAGATCTTGAATGATAGTTACTTGAGAGCCGCTATTCAAAATCTAATCTCCTGTTTTTAACCTTTTTGTTACTTCGGCTAATATGTACTCAACATGTTTAAACCAATCTGGATCTTGTTCGCTTTTTAAAATCCATTTTTTAGCTTCGTTTAATTCTTTCTTACTGGGTTCAATGGCCACAAGGTCGTTAATGTCTTGTTCCCCCCTCTGACAAGCAGCATAGAACTTTGTAGCAATTAAATCTCTGCGGTCTAAAAACTTTACGACTAAGTTTGTACCTTTGTAGTGGACCTTTACTCTATCCTTCCAGCCTTGGGGAAAGTTTCTTGAAAATATATGTCCAGCACTATTGAGCCAAGTCATATCGAGATTGAACATTTCTCCCACATCGGCTGCGATAAGTTGTAAACCCATATCCATGGCAGGGTCTACCATATCTATGTCAACGGTGGCGCGGTCAATAATGTCATTAGCGATGAGAGGACCACTGCCAAAGACAGTGATTTCTCTTTTTTCATTTTTTTGCCCTAAAGCTTCGTCTAGGGCCTTGAATAAGGTTGTAATATTGGATTTGTTAATCATATCTTACTTTCTCATATATGGTCTCGATAATCAAGACATATCTTAACTAATTGATAGCACTAAGTTATTTTACATAAATTTAAGTATTTTAACTTTTTGATTCAGCAAGAGTAAATAGCCTCTTCGTTTTAATACCACTGGGGCGGTTGGCCCCTAAAACAGTGAGACTTGCATCTTGAGTCATGGTGCGCCATAACCCCGGCCAGAGGCCGAATAAGGAGCACTAAGATGAAGAAGAGATACACCGAAGAGCAGACGATCGCCGCTGTTAAAAAGCTTGAGGCTGGCATGACTGCCAAAGACTTGAGTCGTGAGATGGGTGTCAGCCAACAGACCCTTTACCATTGGAAGAAAAAGTTCAGTGGCATGGATGTCTCCGAAGCCCGGCGCTTGAAGGAGCTTGAAGCGGAGAACGCAAAGCTTAAGCGCATCGTGGCCGACCAGGCACTCGACATTGTCATGCTAAAGGACGTGAACTCAAAAAAGTGGTGAGGCCCAGGGAACGACGGGCCGAGGCCAAGTACCTAGTCAATAGGTACAAGACGCCTGTGACCCGCATATGTCGTCTTCTGGGCCTGTCCGCATCGACATACAACTACGAAGAGCAACCTAAAAATGATGAACCGATTCGCGAGAAGTTCGAAGAGCTTGTCGAAAAACATCGAAGGTTCGGTCATCCACGGCTTTTTGTGATGATTAAACGAGATATGCCTGAGGTAAATCACAAGCGCACACGAAGGATCTACAGAGAGATGAGACTACAAATTGGCCGAAGAAAACGAAAAAAACTTGGTGGTCACCCAAGGCTTCCTGCAACTCAAGCAACGGCCCCTAATGAGATCTGGGCCATTGATTTTATGTTTGACTACATCGAGTCGGGCCGAAGGCTCAAAGTCCTTACAGCCGTAGATGAGTTCGCCAAGGAGTCGCCAGGGATACTTGTAGATCATTCTATTCGTGGTGTCGATGTCACAGCCTTTTTGGATCATCTTGCTTGTGGCAGCTACCCCAAAGTTATTCGCGTGGATCAAGGCACTGAGTTTACATCAAGAGCTATGCTCGATTGGGCGTACAAGCACAACATCAAGTTGGAGTTCACGAGAGTTCGAAAACCCAACCAGATTATCGAGTCATTCAATTCACGAGTCCGAGATGAGTGCCTTAACGAGCACGCATTTTTTAGTTTGGAGGATGCCAGAACAAAGATCGATGACTGGCATTGGCAGTATAACAATATAAACCCGCATTCAGCATTGGGGATGAAATCTCCGGTGGAGTTTGCAAAAGAGCAGAGAAATATGTTAGCTAGTTAACGCCACCTGACTCAGGATTTGTGACTCACAGAATCTTGGGCTAACCGCCGAGCGTGTTAAAAAGCTCGAAAAGGCTGTTTTTAAGAAGAAGGCTATGTGATGCTGATTCGTGAAGCCACTCGAGAGGGCGCAGCAGAAGAGGTCCTCCGCGGCATGTGAAAAAGCTCTAGGTGGCTTAAACGAATTCTTTTTCTGGTGCAGGGATTGAGGGGGGCTCGGGACAATTTGAGAATAAGCTCAATCTCATTGAACGTAGCCCCAAAAATCGCCTGGCACCGTGGGTTTCAATAGTTCCAGGACTTTTCCATACTCCTGTTCTGATAGAATTTTCTTTTCTAAGTGATATTTTAAAACAGTCTTGAAACTAAGGGTTATATCGGTCCATTCGCCTGACCCTGGAGTCGAACCTGCATATCTTTGCATTGCGGGGTAGCGCAGACGAGTAAATCGTTCCAGTTGTCCATTTTCCTTGAGAAAGCGCAGAGCATTCACACCAAATCTTGTTAAAAAGTAAAAAATGAAACTGCCTTTGACATCATGTTTTTTAAAGCAGTCACCAAAATCAAAACAGCTGCGACGGAAAGTGATAGTTTCAAAGCCTCCGTACAGGTGATACTTGCCGAAATCTACTAGTTCATGCGGAGCACTTTCTACCAATGCGTTTTGACGAACGGCCCATTCAAGAGCTTCTCTAGATTTATTCATCACTGCGAGTCTGTAAACCTGTTCCGGAGAGAATTGGATTCCCCACTCCCTTTGTATACGGAGTAAATAGTCATCCAGGTTACTTTTAGTGAAACCTACAGCGATGATGGCATCTTTGTACGTAGCCGGTATTTCCGGGTCGTAATCAAATCCTCTTGAGACCAACAACTGGGCGATATCTTCTCTGCCCAATGCCAAGGCAAAAGATACGTATTCTTTAACTTCTAAGAAAGGTGATGAACGCTGATATTGGGATATGGGGTAGTCTGCCAGAGCGTAGGGAGCCAGAACATTCACTGTTTCAGAGTTGCCCTGTATGATGGCGAACAGAAAAGGTGTCAACAAAGCCGAGGGTCGTTTTTCGTGATGAAGGAAGAGTTTATACTTCTTGGATGTCTCTAAAAAGTTTTGCAAGTCGTTGTTGCGACACCAGCTCTCCACATTCCTCACACAAGGAACGGTCAGTAGATTAATGTAACCCTTGGATAAGGCTCCGACTTTCTTGATCTCATCTAGATTCCCTGCATTTATCGCATTTGTTAAAGCATTTGCAGTTACGTGAGCAGAAGGGGCGTTATTTGAATAAGAAGTGGTGATCAGATGCTGTGAGAAGCGATCAAGTGTGATCTGAATATCGATTCTCGGCATTTTCTCCCACTGATCTGAATGAATCAGCCGGTTGATGTTTCTGATCTCAAGGCTATTTTGGGCAAAATCACGTAGCCACTCGTGTACCACTAAAAAAGAATATTGAAGGGGTTTAGTTCTCAACTCGTCAAGAATCTTTTTGTCGGAGTAGTAAGTAAGGAAATCATCTGATTCTACCCTTATGACCGCCTGAATGGCTTTGGTTGAGTTACCTTGATATCGGCAATTGTGAGGAATCTGTCTTATTAGGTTTTCATCTTTTATATCAACTAGGTCTTCACTGGAACTCAGCCAAATGCGATTCATACTATAATCAGTGTGATTATCGAGAGTCGCGATAAAATCATCAAAACCGGCCAGAGTTTGCCTCGAATAAAAGATTTTAATAAAGGACCTTATCCGCTGTGCCGATTCTTCCCAGCTCGTGACTTCAACAATATCACTATTGCTGTTGTATTCACTATAAGTGGCGAGATAGTCCAAGGACAGATATCCACTAAAACTATTGCTGGACGAGGGGGTGCAATAGGCAATATCACCTCCATTACCCATATCAGTATCACCTGCGTAAGCATTAACCGCTAGAAACATAGTAAGCAGGAACATCTTCTTCATTTTTTCCTCCTGAGAGTAGATCAAAAAATTGAATATTTAATTGGTAAAGTGAGTCTTTCTTTTTTCTGTTGTTGGCGAGTTTGGATATCTTATTAAGGACCTCATCGATGAGGCTTCTTACTTCCCCTAAATCATCGCTACTGATCGACATGGTCTTGCCTTTAAAATACTTGCGATCAACACTTTGTTCTACCAGTGCTTGTTGGGCTTTTTCTAGCATTTGCTGATGAAACTGACGCAGGCTCTTGTTGGGAATACCCGATGGTGTTTGCAGATGTGCTCTGGACTTGACCAGTCGCCCATCTCTGCGCTTGAGCAAACCCAGGCGCTCCAATCGTTCCATGGCAAGCTTAGCCTGTATCGCAGAAATTCCCAGCGCTTTGACTACAATAGATGAGCTTAGTGGTTCATCGACAATGTAAGTCAGTTCTAGAATAGCAATATGATACCAGTCTGAGATATACTTTATAACTTCCAGTTCCAGTTCAAATTTTTCATCGATAGCATTGTTCTCTTTTAATTGTTCGCTTAACCGCTGTTTGAGATCGTCATTGTTCGCTTGATTGATCTCAACTAAAGAAACAAACAGGCTCTTTTGGGGCTCATTCTTGAACAGTATCTCTGCAATCCGTTTGGCATTCATAACTGAAAGATTCTTGGTTCCCGCCAATACTCTGGACAGTTGGGAAGGAGAGACCTCAAGCAGTTTTGCAAACGACCTTAAAGAGTAGGATTTGTTTTTGGTGCACCTTTTTTCCAGCTCTTGTCTTAGTATTGATCTGTATCTCTCATTGATTTCCATGGAGAGAGATATACTGCGCACTTAACAAGATGTAAAGCTTAGGAAACAAAAGTGTTGCCCTTGGGCAACGTAGTGTGCTAGACCCCCTTTGGGACCGGTTGCATTGAACGCATTTAGTCCCAGAAGTCGGGGTTTAGCCTTTAAGTTTGGTGTTTTTCCTGTTTTTTGAAGTGGCCTGTGTCCTTAAGCTTGTGGTACCAAAGCCGGAAAAAACAAAGAAACAGCCGAAGCAGAACCACTTGCCCCAGCACAGCAATCTTCACAAATGACTTGGGCTCAGAGGCTCAAGCGGGTGTTTAACATCGACATCACAACCTGCCCTGAGTGTGCAGGCGAGTATAACTCGAATAATGCACCTATTTTGTGAAGCCGCCATGTAGTCGCCATCAAAAGGCAGTCATTTTTGACGCAGATTTTTACCTTTTATGGCTCGTATTTTTCGTTTTAGCCTTTAAGTTTGGTGTTTTTCCTGTTTTTTGAAGTGGCCTGTAGCCTCTGAAACTGATAATGAATCTACTTGCTGTCAAAAAAGTAAAAAAACAACCCAGGCTCGGCCACCGAGCCATTGGAGTAGGTCTGCTTTGAGTATCGACTATCTTGATAACCCGACCTCTGATACTTAGTCTAGCGGGAGACCCTGAAATAATGCGGTGTTGATTGAAGAAAGGAGCCAACCAAAAGTCTCCAACACGAGAGTCGGCAAGCCTCGGGGCCAGCGGTAAATTTCAAGGATTTTGAGACGTATACTAACGAGCAGTCGGGTTTAAACACGAAGGCCAGAAGTCCCGGCGGGAACGCTCCCATTTGCAGAGCTGAGAGCTGCGGCCATAAATCTAGAGCAAAAGAGGTAAGTCCCGCATAAGATAAGTCGGGCGGATGTAGCTCTAGATCTCTTTTTTGAGTATCTTTCTTATCAGCAAGTAAGTTCAAACAAATGGGTCTTTGTTATAGCGCTCGTTTTTCGACAGACCAGATTGATGCCATCACAGAAGTCTATTTGAGCCTTCTCGCCCGGGGTGTGGTGCAGTTTTATGGTCACCGGCTTTGTCGCTGGTTTGCGCCTACGAAGTTCGCCCCAGAAAATTCTGTAGCTCACATTTAGATCCTGCTCCTCCCAGAGGGTCTTAATTGGCACCCCTTGGCTGGCCTGCTTCACCAAGCTCTCCCAGTCCAGATCCAACAGGCCGCTCTCACCCCGGGGTTCAGCTACCGGTGCCTTCAGGTCTCCTTCATCGGCCAAAACCTTATTAATTGTCTTCCGGCATATCCCCAGCGACCGAGCTATTTGTCGCTTGGAATGACCTTGCCTTAATAACTCCTTGATTTGATTTTGCATTTGCTGACTCGTCCTCTGCAGCGCCACTTCTCCCTCCTTTTGTTGAAGCGGCTTATATATCAGATCTTGTGCAGAGCTCCGAACGCCCCCACTTGGAATCGGGTGGGGGCGTAACTCGGAATTGGGTGGAGGCCTTCGTTGGAATCAAGTGGGGGCGTTCAGGCGGAATCGGTCAAGCCTCGTAAGACCGGGGAACAAAAACGAGCTAACCGATAACGCTGAGACCGATTTTTTTAATCTGAGCTTGCTTCTTAGATTTAGAAATCATTTGGATGTAAGAGTCCAATAGAACGTCATCTACTGAATTGTTGTAATAATTAGAAACAGCATGGTCATTTGATGAGCGAGCAATAATTGTATCAATCTTTTGCTCAATCTCTTTTAGCTGCTTATTCGTTAAAATCTTATGACCCATGCTCTCCCCAAGTGAAGTATTACTACCTCAAACAGCCCCTATTATTCAAATCTGATTCCATCTGTATATGAACTTAGCCATTGTTCTACTTTATCAAGATTCTGATTTTGAACTTTTACAACTAAGTTATGTCCGATAGACGGATTTATAAATGAAACACCTGTTAGTTCCTCGTATTTTAATTGAGGTCCTATATTAAGAAGGTTCTTTCGAGAACCACTTCTTCTAGGCAGTGGAATTATGTTCATTTGTAACTCCTTGGGATTTCTTGGGTATTCGACCATTCTAGTGGTTCTAA